>JAAWQM010000110.1 GCA_022800525.1 Oscillospiraceae bacterium | reverse complement strand
TCTTCCCGTGGCTAAGTATAGCAACATTTTTACGCGATGGCACCTCGTCGTTTCATTACCTCGTCGGTGCCTTTCGCAGAAAGGCGATTTATATATATGCTATACCATGATTTATGAAAGGGCAAATTCTGCGGCAGCTTTTTCATTGATACATGTGGACGGGTGCCGCCCCGGACGGTAATTGGATATGAAACTGTTGAAGCATACGATACTCCCCATACTGACTGGACTGCTGTTTGTTTACTCCGCCCTTTGGAGGCTCCTGCTGTTCAGTTATGACAGTCTTTTCTTCATCTGCGCCTATCTGCTCCTCGTGGCTGCTCTGTTCCGCCGCCGCAGGGATGTCCTGCTCATTGTCGGCACGGCGGCTCTGATCTGTGCCCGGCTGCTCCTTTTCCTTCATTTCCGCACGTTTGATTTCGCTGATGAGGTTCAGATGTTTGTGCCTCTTTGGGCCATGATGGCAGGCATCTATCTGGCGGGCGCAATCCTGCTGCTGATCCCCATTTTAATCAATGTGGCGCCAAATCTGAAGAAGTACCGGCCATATGCCAACCCGCTGTGGTTCCTGCCGGGGCTGGTGATGCTGGCAGGGATTGTTGTCTATGGCATGATGCTTGCCTCCGCCATGGGGCAAAGTGCTGTCCAGGGGATTATGACCGGGATCTGGTCGCTTAACCGTGTAAACACCTCGATGGCTGACGCAATTGGAACACTCCTGATCCCCTTGTGGATGAAGCTCTGCGCGATAGAGGACCTGAAGCCCTATGAGGATATGGTGGGTCAAATGATTACGCCGGAGCAGCTGGAGGAGAAGCGGAAGGAGTTAGGTCTCGCCAACCAGAAGGCTGCGCGCTGATTGTTTTATGATTGCTTCTCCGGGAGTAATTATCAAAAAATTGGGCAAACTGCCTGTGGACCCGAACGGGTTCGGAGGGAGAGAGCGCATATGGAGAACAGGAAAAAGCCCGCCGCCCCCATGGAAAAGGCCATGGACCTGAGCGTCTGGCAGTCAGCGAAGACGGACCCCCAGGGCAGCTATACCGGGACCCCGGCGGACCCCTATGAGGTGCCGGTGCAGGACGCGGACGACCTTTGAATCACCAGGGCCATAAAAAGGCCCTCACAAATGGCGGCGGCAGCCTCTTTTTTGAGACTGCCGCTGCTGTTTTGTAAAATGCCCCCTTTGTCAAGGGGGGCTGGAGAGCCCCCTGCAAAAGGTAAAGCGGAGGAAATTCCTGTCGAAAAGGCTCTTTTCAAATCTCTCTCGCTGTAGTATACTGGAGGAGTAAGAGGTGTATGCCGCTGTGGGAAAGGGAGGGCCATCATGCGCCGGATTGTTTGTGATGAATGTAAAAGACTCTACGACTACGACAGGGAGGAATTCTGTCCCCGCTGCGGGGCCTTCAACCCCCCGGTGAAGGTCTGGGACATGGATTCTCAGGGAAACGTCGTCCGGGTGGACGGCGTCAATGAGCGCACTCATACTGGTTCCTTTGTTCATCAGGAGGTGCACCGGGAGAAGAACGTCCGGAAAGCCACCGGGCTGGACCGCCCCCGCGCAGTGAAGGCTCCGCCGCCCCGGCCCAGGCAGACTCCCAGGCCGCCTCAGCGGTCTCAGACGGCGCGGAAGCAGGATGTTTCAGACAAGCTCAAGGCTTTCTTTGTGATCCTCGCGCTGATTCTTCTGTTTAATCTGATTCTTCCGATTTTGTTTGCGCTGCTATGAATTGGGGACTGGTACATGTTGGGCTCCGCCCAAACCCGCCAGGGCTTTGCCCTGGACCCACCACCCTTTGAAAAGGGTGGACCCAAACTTTTATTTCGCGGCGCAATGTCAAAAAGCCCTTTCGACTGTGTAGTACTCCACAGTTGAAAGGGCTTTTTGTTCTCTGTTCTTCGGCTTAGACCAGCTCGATCATTGCGGTCTCCGCCGCGTCGCCCCGGCGCACGCCGGTACGGGTGATGCGGGTATAGCCGCCGTTGCGCTCCGAGTAGTTGGGCGCGATCTCCTTGAAGATCTTCTTTACCACATCCTCACGGGTCACAAAGGCCATGGCCTGCCGGTAGGCGGCCAGATTGCCCTTCTTACCCAAGGTAATCATCTTCTCTGCCAGAGGCCGGATCTCCTTGCAGCGGGTGACGGTGGTCTCCATCTTCCCGTAATCAAGGAAGTCGGTCACCTGCTGACGGAGCATCGATTTGCGCTGGTCGGTAGTCTTACCGAGCTTACGAGTTCCGGGCATTGTAGGTTTCCTCCTTCAAAAAGGCTATCGATCGAAAGTCGAATCAGTTTGTTTCTTCGTCCGCAAGGGACAGACCCATCATGGACAGCTTGTTGATGACCTCCTCCAGGGACTTGCGGCCCAGGTTGCGCACCTTCATCATCTCGTCCTCGGTCTTGGAGATCAGGTCCTCCACCGTGTTGATGTTGGCCCGCTTGAGGCAGTTGAAGCTGCGCACGCTGAGATCCAGCTCCTCGATGGTCAGCTCCAGCACCTTGTCTCTCTGCGTCTCCGCCTTCTCCACCACCGTGGACCGGGAGCCCACCGTTTCGGAGAGGTCCGTGAACAGGGTGAAGTGGTCGCAAAGAATCTTCGCGCCCAGGCTCACTGCGTCGCGGGCGGAGATGGTGGAGTCTGTCCAGACCTCCACCGTCAGCTTGTCAAAGTCGGTCATGTTCCCTACGCGGGTGTTCTCCACGGTGTAATTCACCTTATACACCGGGGTGTAGATGGAGTCCACGGGAATGACGCCTATGATGCTCTGCTGGGCCTTGTTGCGGTCTGCGGGGACGTAGCCCCGGCCATGGCTGAGCGTGATCTCCATGTTCAGCGTGGCCCCGCTGCCCAGTGTAGCGATGTGAAGCTCAGGATTGAGCACCTCTACCTCACCGTCGCTCTTGATGTCTCCGGCCGTGACCTCACAGGGGCCCACCGCCTCAATGAAGACAGTCTTCACACCCTCCGTGTGGAGCTTGCAGATCAGCTGCTTCACGTTCAGCACGATGTCCGTCACGTCCTCCTTCACACCGGGGATGGTGGTGAACTCGTGCTGCACGCCGGCGATCTTGATGCTTGTGGCGGCAGTGCCTGGAAGAGACGAGAGCATGATGCGCCGCAGCGCGTTGCCCAGGGTGGTGCCGTAGCCCCGCTCCAGGGGCTCCACCACATACTTCCCGTAGGAATCGTCGCCTGGGGTCTCAATACACTCAATCTGGGGCTTCTCAATTTCAATCATCCAGTACCCTCCTTCTTCTGGCAGGCCCGGAGAACCGGGCCCGCGCTAAATTCAGTTCATGTGACAATCGAGGGCAGCCTCCGGTTACTTAGAGTACAACTCGACGATGAGATGCTCCTCAATGGGCATATCATTGATGTCCTCGCGGACGGGCAGGCGGGAGACCTTGCCCTTCAAGGGCTCGCTCTTCTCCTTCTCCAGCCACTGGGGTACCAGGATCATGGGGGCGTCCTCGCCGGTCAGCCGCTTGAAGATGGGGGACTGGCGGCTGGCGTCCCGGACCTCCACCACGTCGCCGGCCTTCAGCAGGTAGGAGGGGATGTTCACCCTCTTGCCGTTGACGGTGAAGTGGCCGTGGCTCACCAGCTGGCGGGCCTGACGGCGGGTGGCGGCGAAGCCCAGACGGTAGGCCACGTTGTCCAGCCTCCGCTCGATGAGCACCAGCAGCTCCTCGCCGGTCTTGCCGGGCATACGGGCGGCCTTCTCATAGTACATCCGGAACTGCTTCTCCATGATGCCGTAGACGAACTTGACCTTCTGCTTCTCCTGAAGCTGGAGAGCATACTCGCTCTTCTTCTTGCGCATCTGGTTGGCGGAGTTGCGCTCGGTGGTCTTCTTCGCGTAGCCCATAGCGGCGGGAGAGATGCCCAGAGCCTTGCAGCGCTTGGCTACAGGCTGCATATTCTTAGCCATAATGAATTGTTTCCTCCTTCTTCCAAATCAGACGCGGCGGCGCTTGGGGGGCCGGCAGCCATTGTGGGGGATGGGGGTGACGTCCTTGATCATGGTCACCTCCAGGCCCACGGCCTGGAGCGCCCGGATGGCGGCCTCACGGCCCTGGCCAGGTCCCTTCACGAAGACCTCCACGGTCTTCAGGCCGTGCTCCATCGCGGCGCGGGCGGCCACCTCGGCGGCGGTCTGTGCGGCGAAGGGCGTGGACTTCTTGCTGCCACGGAAGCCCTGTCCACCGGAGGAGGCCCAGGAGATGGCGTTGCCCTGGGTGTCGGTGACGGTCACCATGGTGTTGTTGAAGGAAGAACGGATATGGACCTGACCCCGTTCGATGTTCTTCTTTTCGCGGCGGCGGCGGATAACCCGCTTGCCTGTTTTCGGTGCAGCCATTTTCTTTCTCCCTCCTTACTTCTTCTTGTTGGCGATGGTCTTCTTGGGGCCCTTGCGGGTGCGCGCGTTGGTCTTGCTGCGCTGGCCCCGCACGGGCAGGCCCCGGCGGTGGCGGATGCCACGGTAGCAGCCGATCTCAGTCAGGCGCTTGATGTCCAGGGCCACGGAGCGGCGCAGGTCGCCTTCCACGGTGTAGCCGTGGTCAATGGCCTCGCGGAGCTTGCTCTCCTCGGCCTCGGTCAGATCCTTCACGCGGGTATCGGGATTGATCCCGGTCTTCTCCAAGATGTCCTTGGCGCTCTTCCTGCCAATGCCGTAGATATACGTGAGCCCGATCTCGATGCGTTTATCCTTGGGCAGGTCAATACCGGCAATTCTTGCCATTAACTTTGCACCTCCAAATTTACTCAGCCCTGTCTCTGCTTATGCTTGGGATTTTCGCAGATCACCATCAGGCGGCCCTTGCGGCGAATGATCTTGCACTTTTCGCACATGGGCTTCACGGACGGTCTTACTTTCATG
>JAAWQM010000026.1 GCA_022800525.1 Oscillospiraceae bacterium | reverse complement strand
TCTTCCCGTGGCTAAGTATAGCAACATTTTTACGCGATGGCACCTCGTCGTTTCATTACCTCGTCGGTGCCTTTCGCAGAAAGGCGATTTATATATATGATTCAAGCCGTTTTGCTCGCCGCCGCTCTCTCACAGCTTCCGCAGCGCAGCCTCCAGGGCAGTCTTCTGGGTGGTGCCCTCGTCCTTCATCTTGATGACTCTGGCGGGACATCCAGCCACCACCGCATTTTCCGGAACGTCCTCAATCACCACCGCGCCTGCGGCCACCACCGCGCCCCTGCCCACATGGACGCCCTCGATGACCACAGCGTTGGCTCCCACCAGGACGCCGTCCTCCACGATGACGGGCATGGCGCTGGCAGGCTCAATAACCCCGGCCAGGACAGCCCCGGCCCCAATGTGGCAGTTCTTTCCCACAGTAGCCCGTCCCCCCAGGACAGCCCCCATGTCAATCATGGTGCCCTCACCGATGACGGCCCCGATGTTGATGACAGCCCCCATCATGACGACGGCGTTGCTGCCAATCTCCACCTGCTCCCGGATGATTGCTCCCGGCTCAATGCGGGCGTTGATATTTTTCAGATCCAGCATGGGGATGGCGCTGTTGCGGCGGTCGTTCTCAACGACGATATCCTCAATCTTGTCCGCGCTGGCCTCCAGAATGGGACCCAGCTCCCGCCAGTCACCAAAGACCACCTTGCTGCGCCCCTCACCGAACACCTTGGCGGAGCCGTAAGCAATGGCCTCCCTCTCGTTGACGTAGACCTTCACAGGCGTTTTCTTCTCGGCGGAACCGATATAGGCGATAATTTCCTGTGCGTTCATTTTTTCCCTCCAAACAGCAAGTCTTGCAGCTCATAGCGTCCCTTGGGCATCCGCGCCAGCTGCCGGGCGGCGCGCAGCGCGCCGTTGACGAAAATCTGGCGGGACGACGCGCGGTGGGTGATCTCAAAAACCTCATCCGGACCAAAGAAGCTGACGGTATGAGTCCCGGCCTCGGTACCGCCCCGCAGGGCGTGAATGCCGATTTCCTTCTGGTCCCGGGGACCGGGGCGGCCATAGCGGCCATAGACCGGCTTGTACGCATGGTCCGGGTCCACCGCATCCAGAAGGAGCTTGGCGGTGCCGCTGGGGGCGTCGGCCTTCTGATTGTGGTGGGTCTCCACGATCTCGATATCAAAATCCGGCTTCAGCACTCCGGCTACCTCCTCCAGGGCCCGCCGGAACACCGCGACGCCCAGGGAGTAATTGGCGGAGTGGATGACGGGAGCGAAGCGTCCCATGTCGTCGAACAGCTTCAGCTCCGCCTCGCTCAGTCCGGTGACGCCGGACAGCAGGGGCGTACCGGTGGTGCGCACATAATGGGCCACAGCGGGCAGCGCGGCGGGAGCGGAGAAGTCAATGGCGATATCCGCCACCCGTCCGATGGTCTCCAGATCGGTGAGATTGCCCACGTCGATGACGCCGCCGATGGAGTCGCCGGCGGCCAGGGCGGTGCGCTCAATCATCTGGCCCATGCGGCCGTGGCCGATCAGGAGGATTTTCATTTTACCAGCCCCGCTTCCTCCAGCAAGCCCCGCAGCTGGGCGGTATGGGCCTCAGTCATCTCGCACAGGGGCAGGCGGAAGGGCCCGGCCTCCAGGCCCATAAGGTTCATGGCGGTCTTGACGGGAATGGGGTTGACCTCCAAAAAGAGACCGTTCATCAGGTCAAGATACTTGACCGCCGCAGCGGCGGCCTGTTCCCGGCGGCCCTCCAGGTAGTCCATGACCATATCATGGCACGCGCGGGGCATGATGTTGGCCCACACGGAGATCACGCCGCTGCCGCCGATGGACAGCAGGGGCAGGGTGATGTCATCATTGCCGCTCCAGAGGGCGAAGTCCGGCCCGACGCAGTGGGCGATCTTCATGGCGTAGGACATATCGCCGCTGGCCTCCTTGATGCCGCAGATGTTGGGGTGCCTGCTGAGCTTCTCCACATTTTCAACGGAGATGGCGCAGCCGGTCCGCCCAGGCACGTTATAGAGGATACAGGGGATACCCACCGCGTCCGCTACGACAGCGAAGTGGCGGTAAATGCCATCAGGATTTCCCTTGTTGTAGTAGGGCGTGATGAGCAGCAGGCCGTCCGCGCCCAGCCGCTCCGCCCGCAGGCTCTTCTCCAGCATGGTCTGGGTGGAGTTGGAGCCGGTACCGGCGATGACAGGGACGCGGCCCGCCGCTGTTTCGATGACCCTGCGCAGGACGGCGTCGTCCTCCTCGTGGGTCATGGTGGAGCTTTCGCCGGTGGTGCCGAGGGCCAGAATCGCGTCGGTCTTGTTTTCAATGTGCCACTCCACCAGCTCCTGGAGCTTGTCAAAATTCACTGAGCCGTCGGCGTGGAACGGGGTCACCAGGGCTACGATGGAGCCCTTCAAGCTGCGGATGTCCATAAGTAGATTCCTCCAAAAGGATAAAGTTTCGGTCCACCCTTTTCAAAGGGTGGTGGAGTCCAGAGGCAAAGCCTCTGGCGGGTTTGGGCGGAGCCCAACGTTCTCTCGTTTCACTGATAAAAAATGGCCGGTGAACGTATCCACCGGCCATGAACAGTGTTTCATGCAAGCAGATAGCGCAACCATGAAGCCGACAGACTTCACGGACAGTCCCGGCGGTGTTCCCGCCGGCCCCACCAGAGGCCCATGCCTGGGCCGCCGGTTCGGCGGATCTGCCTCCACTGTGTTCCCAGCCCGCCGGCTCCCACAGCTTCTTCGCGTCCGCAACCTCTATCATGTTGCTACTACCATACCATATTTTTTCCCCATTGACAAGGGGAAATTTGAACAAAAGCGCAGAAATTTCTTACTCTGTCCGCAACGCCACCACCGGGTCCTTCTTCGCGGCGACGCGGGAGGGAATCAGTCCCGCAATGATGGTCAGCAGGGCGCTGATTGCCACCAGAGCCACGGCCCCCTGAACCGGCAGGGCGGCTTTCAGGCCCGCGATGCCGGTAAAATGCAGCAGGGCGGCGTTGATGGGAATAATCAGCAGCAATGTCACACCGATGCCGATGAGTCCCGCGCCCAGGCCGACAATCAGGGTCTCGGCATTGAACACCCGGCTGACGTCCCGCTTGGACGCGCCTACGGCCCGGAGAATACCGATCTCCTTGGTCCGCTCCAGGACGGAAATATACGTGATAATGCCGATCATGATGGAGGATACAATCAGGGAGATGGACACGAAGGCGATGAGCAGGTAGCTGATGCCGCTGATGATGTCCGTGATGGAGCTCATGAGCAGGGCTACATAGTCGGTGTAGCTGATTTCATCCTCGCTGTTGGTGACGGAGGCGTTGTACTCCGCGATTTTATCCGCAATCTGGTCCTTCTCCGCGAAGGTGGAGGCATAGATGCTGATAGCGGACGGGCTTTCCAGGTCAACGTAGCCCAACAGATCCAGATTGTCCTCATAGGTGGAGTCGGACCGGGTGGGCGGCATGTAGTTGTCGTAGAGATATACGAACTGCTCCGTGGTCAGCAGCGGTCCGCGGATGGCAGAAGCCTCCGTCCACTCCACCGCCATGTCCAGCTGGGCGGCCAGCTGCTCCTGGCTCATGACGCCCAGCTGGGCCTGGACGCCCTGGGCGTACTGCTCCCGGACCTGCTGTGCAATGGCTTCCTCAATGCGGGCGAACAGGGTCTCGTCGTCCATGTCCGCAATGTAGCCGGAGACGGTCTCCTCATCCACGCCCATCTCCCCGGCGTACTGGGCAATGATGGCCGTCTCAATGGACTCTCGGGTCATGCCCTCCATCTGCTGGGAAACCACGTTCTCCACGTACTCTTCGCCAGGCTGGCTCATGACATCCATGTAGGCGGCGGCCTTCTCCGTGTCGGAGAGAGTCCGCAGATGCTCCTTGACCGCGTCCTCCTTCTGCCAGTCCATTGGCTCCACATCGTCCTCGCTGGGGAAGGGCAGGCCACAGATCACGTCGGTCTCCCGGTCCGTCATCTGCTCCTTTATGATGTCCATTTCCGCTGTGGTCTCAATGGCGTAAGCGGTCAGGGCACTGGTGTATCCGATGGCCCCGGTGACCATGCCGGCGGTGGACTCCTCGCTGGGCCGGGCCACGCCCACGACCTTCAGGCGCGTCCCCACGCCGTCGCTGCCATAGAGGAAGTCCATGCCCGTCTCCGTGGCGGACATATCCACATAGGTCCCGGAGGACGCCTCATACTGGTACTTCTCAGCGGGCAGCAACAGCTTGAAGTCCATTCCGCACAGCTCCTCATAGCTCCAGCTGCGCTGTTCCACCTCCAGGGCTTCGCCGTTCATGGCGGAGGTCATGCTGTCGGACATATGCTCGCCGGACATGAGGCCCAGCGCGTACAGCATCAGGTCCGAAATTTCGTTGTTCTCACTGACAAAGAGGATCACTTCATCATAGCTCTCCGGCCATTTTCCGTAGAGAAGATCATATTGGCTTTTCACCTGCTCCCCGACGGCCTCGCCGCTGTTTCCGGGCAGCAGCTCCTCCCAGACGTCCATCTGCTCATACATGCTGCCCATTGTGGCGAAATAGGAGGAGTAATCGCCGCCGTACATGGCGCTCATGGCGCTTTGCAGCATGGTCATGACGTCGCTCTTGACGATCTCGCCGTCCTCGTCCTCGGTGTAGATGTCGAAGCCGAAATCGTAGCTGTACTGGACGGTGGCCAGATCCGCAATCCCGCCGCCGCCCTGATCCAGCCAGGTCTTGAAGTCCTTGAGGTTGTTGGTCTGGACCTCGGCATTAATCATGGAGTTGAGCATATCATACATGACGGTAGAGGAATAGACCCGCTCCCGGTCGTGGTCCCCGCCGTCCCCGCCCGGGTGAGCGCCCATGAGGGAGACCATCAGGTCCGACATGTCAGTGCTCTCCGCCATAATGGTGATAGGGTAACTGGACAGGGTCTCCTCCTGGACCTGGTTGATGTAGCTGTTGATACCGGTGGAGAGAGACAGGATCAAGGCGATGCCAATGATGCCGATGGACCCGGCAAAGCTGGTCAGCAGGGTCCGGCCCTTCTTGGTCATGAGGTTGTTCAGGGACAGGGAGAAGGCGGTCAGGAAGCTCATGGAGGGCTTCTTCTGCCGCCCCATGGCATGGACGGCCTTCTCCTGCACGCCGTCATAGGGCGCGGAATCGTCCACAATCCGGCCGTCCAGGAGGCGGATTGTGCGGGTGGCGTACTGCGCGGCCAGCTCCGGGTTGTGGGTGACCATAATGACCAGCTTTTCCCGGGCGATCTCCGCCAGCAGGTCCATGACCTGGACGCTGGTCTCGCTGTCCAGCGCCCCGGTGGGCTCGTCGGCCAGCAGGATATCCGGGTCGTTGACCAGGGCGCGGGCGATGGCGACCCGCTGCATCTGTCCGCCGGAGAGCTGGTTGGGCCGCTTCTTCATCTGACTGGCCAGCCCCACTTTTTCCAGCGCCTCGGCAGCGCGGCGGCGGCGTTCGCCCTTGCTGACGCCAGAGAGGGTCAGGGCCAGCTCCACGTTGGCCAGGACCGACTGGTGGGGGATGAGGTTATAGCTCTGGAAGACAAAGCCGATGGAGTGGTTGCGGTAGGCGTCCCAGTCGCCGTCCCGGAATTCCTTGGTGGAGCGGCCGTTGATGATGAGGTCGCCGCTGGTGTACTGATCCAGGCCGCCCACGATGTTCAGCAGGGTGGTCTTGCCGCAGCCGGAGTGGCCCAGGATCGCGACAAATTCGTTCTCCCGGAAGCTGAGGGACACGCCCCGCAGGGCGGTGACGTCCTCGCCTCCGGTCTTGTATACCTTGACGATGTTGTCCAGTTTTAACATGGTTCCTCCTTGATTTCCGCCCCCCGGCGGATGATTGACATTTTGGTTTCCAGCCGTTTCCGGCATTTCTCCAGAGGCAGCTTCCCGCAGGAAGCGGCCATCAGCGCCTGAGCGGTGGAGGACAGCAGCAGGTCCAGCAGGGCGATCTGTTCCTCCTGACCGGCGATATTCAGGCGGCTCATGTCCGCCCGGTCCAGGACGGCCTGGGCGCCGCTGGTAAAGTCCCACAACTGCCCCGCGTCCATGCCCACATTCTGCCGGACGATGCTGGTGAGTACCTGGAATTCCAGCCTGTTCTCCCGGATGCAGGTCAGGACCGTGTCGAACAGCGTCAGGGGCGCGGCCAGCAAGTCGCCGCCGCAGGCGTCCAGGCTGGAGAGGATGGCCTTCTCCAGCTGCTTGCTGAAATAGTCCAGAATGTAGCGGAACAGGTCCGATTTGTCCTCGAAGTACTGGTAGAAGCTCCCGCGGGGGATGCCCGCCACCCGGATGATGCGGTTGATGGACACCTCGTTGAAGGGCTTCTGGATGAATTCCGACACCGCGGCCCGCAGGAGCCGCTCCCGCTTGGGCGGGGGCAGATTGAAAAATGTGGTTGACGGCATAGGTGTTCTCCTTGTATGATCTGGCCGCCGCTCATGATACATGACAAGTTGTCACATGTCAAGGGGGTTTTCTTCTTGTTTACATACCGTTCATAAACGAACATCCCGGTTTTGCCCCTGCCGGGGCGGGCTTACTTTTCCCTTGCAGGAAAAGTAACAAAAGCGCCCTCAAGGGGGCGGACCCCCTTGAGAATCCCCTGAATTTTGGGGTTTTGTTTGCCTTCCGGCGATACCCTGGTTGGTTCTGCTTCAATCCCTTCGTTGGTGCGCCGGTCTTCTGCGTCTACCCGCTTGTTCTATCGGCGGCGGGTCGCTGCGGCGCCGCTTCTGGGCAGTGGTGCGCCAGCATCACTGCCGGGCCGGTCGTTGGCAGAAGGGCAATGATGGCCCCCCATGCGAACCACCGCCAGACATGCACCCGCAGGAGCCGCAGCCCCTGCAATTATGCAATTATTTTCTGGAATTATTTTCTCCGATTTCGGTAGACAATACCCCAAACCTGTGATAAAATAGTCCCATTATTTTCCTAAGAAGGGAAAACCGCCATGACAGAGCTTACCCAAAAACGCCTGTTCCTCCTGGATATGGACGGCACCATCTACCTGGACCACTCCCTCTTCCCAGGCGCTCTCCCCTTCCTGAACGCCATTCGCGCCGCAGGAGGACGCTATCTGTTCCTGACCAACAATTCCTCCCGCTCCGTGGACGCCTATATCGCCAAGCTGGACCGTATGGGCATATCCTCTGCCCGGGAGGATTTTTTAACCTCCGTGGATGCCCTCATCGCCAACCTGAAGGGCCGTCCCCCCTACCATAAGTGCTACGCCTTCGGCACCCGGACCTTCCGCCAGCAGCTCGCGGAAGCGGATATCCCTGTCACCAGCCGCCTGGAGGATGACATTGACTGTTTGCTCGTCGGCTTCGATACGGAACTGACCTTCCAGAAGCTGGAGGACGCCTGTATCCTGCTGAACCGGGGCGCGGACTTCATCGCCACGAACCCGGACTGGGTGTGCCCCACCTGGTACGGCTCCGTTCCTGACTGCGGCAGCGTCTGCGATATGCTGCACCGCGCGACCGGACGCCGCCCCCGCTTCATCGGCAAGCCCCAGCCCGCCATGGCTCTGCTGGCCCTGGAACGCACCGGCTTCGCCCCGGAGGAGGCCGTCATGGTAGGCGACCGGCTGTATACTGATATCGCCTGCGGCGTCAACGCGGGGATCGACACCGTCTTTGTCCTCTCCGGCGAGGGAACCCTGGCTGACCTGGAGGCCAGTGAAGCAAAGCCCACCTGGATTTTTGACGATATCGCCGCCCTGCACAGAACTTGGGAAAAGGAGAACATGGTATGAACAAGGATATTGAGACCGTCCGGAGCTTTTATGACCAGGGCGCGGAAGAGGAGTGGAGGCGCCTGGAGGCCCACCCGTTTGAATTTACCTTCACAACCTGGATGATGGACAAGTATATCCGGACCGGGGACACGATTCTGGACATCGGCGGCGGGCCGGGACGCTACAGCATCCACTACGCGAAAAAGGGCTGCGCCGTCACTCTGGCAGATCTGTCGGAAGGCAATGTGGACTTCGCCCGAAAAAAAGCGGAGGAAGAAAACGTCCCCCTGACCGCCTATGCCAAAAACTGTTTGGAATTGGACGGGCTGAACCTGGGACAATTTAACCATGTGTTCCTCATGGGACCGCTGTACCATCTTCTGGAGGAAGAGGACCGGGTACAGGCAGTGGAGACCGCCCTCAGGCATCTCAAGCCCGGCGGAAAGCTGTATGTGTCTTTTATTATGGTGATTGGCGGCGTGCTTTATGACCTTCAAAACGCCGGACAGCTTCCCATTGACCGCGCAATGCCCGAGGCGGACCCCTTTTTTGACGCTGTGGCGGATGGCCGGGACTTTCCTAACCGCATTGGCTTCACTACGAACTATATGTACCACCAGCGGAATATCCTGCCCTTTATGGAGCGGTTCGGCCTGAAAAACCTCCACCTCTTTGGCCAGGAGGGCATCCTTGCTCCCAATTACAAAGACCTTCTCGCCCGTTCCCCGGAGGAAATCGGGCTGTGGGTGGAGCTGGCGAAAAAGTATCTGGAGGTCCCGGAGCTGCTGGCATTTTCCGAGCACGCCATGTATATCGGTCAAAAGCCGTCATGATAGATGTACCTGTTTGATGAGGAGAGAGGAAACAATCAAATGAACGAAATGAAGCTGAACAACAGACGAACGATTCTGGTGGGACTGGCCTTCCTGTCCATCTGTTCCTTCTGGCAGATGTACGACAATCTGGTGCCCCTGATTCTCAAGCAGACCTTCCACCTGGACGAGTCCCTTACCGGCGTCATCATGGCGTCTGACAACATCCTGGCATTACTCCTGCTGCCCCTCTTCGGGGCGCTCAGCGACAAGACCAGCACCAGACTGGGCAGCCGTACCCCTTATATCATCGGCGGCACCGTTGGGGCGGTGATCCTCATGAACCTGCTGCCCATCCTGGACAACAGCTACTCCCAGGAAGCGGCCCCCTTCAAGCTGGTGAGCTTCGTCATCGTGCTGGGCCTGCTGCTGATTTCCATGGGCACCTACCGCTCCCCCGCTGTGGCCCTGATGCCCGACGTGACCCCCAAGCCCCTGCGGAGCAAGGCCAATGCCATCATCAATCTTATGGGCGCGGTAGGCGGCGTAATCTATCTGGCGGTCAGCGCGGCGCTTTATCCCGCCTCCAAGACCCAGGGCGTTTCCCATGTGGACTACCAACCCCTGTTTATCATCGTGTCCCTCATCATGGCCGCCGCCGTGGCGGTCCTGCTGCTGACCATCCGGGAGCCCAGGCTGGCGGAGGAAAACCGCGCCCTGGAGAAAAAGCACCCGGAGTGGAATCTTGCCGGGGACGACGGCAGCGGAAATGAGACGCTGCCCCAGCCGGTCAAAAGGAGCCTTATTTTCCTTCTGGCCTCCATCGCCCTGTGGTATGTGGGCTATAACGGCGTGACCACCTGGTTCTCCACCTATGTGGCCGAGGTCATGGGCGAGGGCCTGCGGGGTACGAACCTCTGTCTGACCGTAGCCACCGCAGGCGCCATCGTGTCCTATATTCCCATCGGCGTGGTGGCTTCCAAGGTAGGGCGCAGGAAGACCATCATGTCCGGCGTAGTGCTGCTGGCGGCGTGCTTCCTCGCCGGATTTTTCCTGACCCGCGATTCCCACACCATCACCCCTGTCATGTATATCGCCTTCGCGCTGGTGGGCCTTGCCTGGGCGGCCATCAACGTCAACTCCCTGCCCATGGTGGTTGAGATGTGCAAGGGCAGCGACGTGGGCAAGTTCACCGGCTACTACTACACCGCATCTATGACGGCCCAGGTTATCACTCCCGTGCTGGCGGGAACGCTGATGAAGCAGATCAGCTATCAGGTCCTGTTCCCTTACGCGGCGGTCTTTGTGTCGCTCAGCTTTGTGACCATGTGCTTTGTGCGCCACGGCGACAGCAAGGCCGAGGCCAAAAAGGGCCTGGATGCCTTTGGCGATATGGATGACTAGCATTGCGGAGGCGGGTATCATCCGCCCCTGCGGACCGGTCCCGCATATTCATAAGGAGGAACACAGATGAACACGATAACAAAAGCCGCCCTGAGCTGCCTGGGCGGGCTGGGGGCATGGTGTCTGCTGCTCCAGCCCCGCCAGGGCCAGCCCGGCTGGGAAAAACTTGGGAACGTCCGTTACGCCCACCGGGGTCTCCACGACCTGAGCCAGGGCCGTCCCGAGAACTCCATGGCCGCCTTCCGGGCGGCGGTGGAGCAGGGCTTCGGCGCGGAGCTGGACGTCCATCTCATGGCGGACGGCAGGCTGGCCGTCGTCCATGACAGCGATCTCACCCGCATCTGCGGCAAAAAGGTCCTCATCGAAGATATGACAGCGGCGGACTTGAGCGGTTATCCCCTCCAGGGAACAACAGAGACCATCCCCCTGCTGGAGGACGTGCTGGCCCTCTTTGAAAACAGAACTCCCCTGGTCGTGGAGCTGAAGGTGGAGCGGGGCAACGCCAACGCCCTCACCGATACCGCAATGGCAATGCTGAAGGGCTGGAGCGGTACATACTGCGTCGAGTCCTTTCACCCCGGCGCACTGCTGCGGCTGCGGGAAAAATACCCGGAGGTTATCCGGGGACAGCTGAGCGAAAATTTTTTGAAGGGCGGCGAAATTCACGGCCTGTCCCTGCCGGTGCGCTTCGCACTGACCAACCTGCTGACCACCGCCTTCACCCGCCCGGACTTCATCGCCTACAACTGGCAGGACCGGGCCAACGCCAGCCTGCGGCTCATGAAAAAGCTCTATGGCGTCCACGAGGTGGCCTGGACCGTCCGGGAGCGGGGCGCCATGGAGCGGCTGGAGGCGGAGGACGTTCCGGTAATCTTTGAGAAATTTGTCCCATAAAATTCAGAGGAATGCGCCCCGCCGGTCCCGGCGCGGAAAAGCCCCTGTATACGGGCTGGATGCCGCCCCAAAATAAAAATTCCCCTCCGACAGGATTTTCTCCCATTTGCATCGGACAAGCCGTAGAATGGAGAAAAGCCTGCGGAGGGGGTCCTTTATGCTGACACCGAAAAACGATCTGTACCAGTCCAACCGCATCCATATGCTGCCCATCGAGCGCATCAGCCCCAATCCCCGGCAGCCCCGCCGCCATTTCCCGGAGCAGCCCCTGCGGGAGCTGGCGGACTCCATCCGGCAGCACGGGGTGCTCCAGCCCCTCAGCGTCCAGAAGACGCCTGACGGCTATGTGCTGGTGGCGGGGGAACGGCGTCTGCGGGCCGCCGGCATGGCGGGGCTGACCCATGTGCCCTGCATCCTTGTGCGGGCCTCGCCCCAGGACAGCGCGCTGCTGGCCCTGGTGGAGAATTTGCAGCGCAGCGACCTCCACTACCTGGAGGAGGCCGCCGCTATCTCCAAGCTCATCACCACCTTCGGCATGAGCCAGGAGGAGGCCGCCCGCCGCCTGGGACGCTCCCAGCCCGCCGTGGCCAACAAGCTGCGGCTGCTGCGGCTCAGCCCCGCCTGCGGGGACCAGCTCCGCAGGTACGGCCTGACGGAGCGCCATGCCCGGGCGCTGCTGCGCCTGGAGGGTGAGGACGCCCAGCTGGCGGCGCTGCGGCACATCGGGGAGAAGAGCCTGAACGTAGCGGCCGCAGAGGAGTACATCGAATCCCTGCTGCAAAAGCGGCAGCGGGACGCAAGGGCCCAGAAGCGGCTGTATATCATCAAGGACGTGCGGCTGTTCCTCAACAGCGTGGACCGCGGCATGGAGACCATCCGCCGCGCAGGCGTGGACGCCCGCTGCGAACGCCAGGAGAGCGACGAGGCCATCACCCTCACCATCCAGATTCCAAAGGCCCAGGCGGCAAAATCAACCTGATGCAGGAACGGTGCATGGAATACCATGCACCGTTCTTGTATCACCCCTGCGGCTCGTAGGCAATGACGCCATCCCCGTCCACAATCATGCCGTCCGTATTGCTTACCGGCATGCTGGGGTCGTCGCTGACCCCGCCGGGCTGAATGATGTTCGACACGCTGGGAGCAATCTGCCCAGGTTCCTCCGCCGGAGTATCCGTCACAGTCATCCGCGCCGTGATGACCTGGATGGCGGTGTCCGCCGGGTCCAGCCACGCCAGCTTCCACAGAGCCTCCTCCGTAACCTCCGGCAGCGTCAGCACCACCCGGCCCGCTTCCTCATCAATCCCACAGCCCGCCGCAAGGCCCAGCTCCTCCATAGCCGCCATAACCTTGTCCTGAAGCTCCTTGAGCTGGTTCAGGGACACATCGCTGCCGCCGAAGCCCACACGGTCGCTGCCCGCCCACTCCTGAATCTGGAAATACAGCGTCTTGTCTCCCTCGTTTCCCGGGTCCAGATATGTGACGATGTTGACAATCAGCGTTTGCCCGTCAATATATGCCCCGCCGTACCACTCGGGATAGACGCCCGGACCGTAGTCCGCCTCAAACCGCGCCATCAGGTTCTGGTAGGCCATGACGGCCTCCCCCTGGTCCGGGCAGACGCCTGCGGGCGCCCCGCCGGGGAGCTCAGGCGCTTCCCCGGTGTTCACCGTCAGCCTCTCCGTCCGGGAGAAGTCCAGCAGAGCCTCAAGGTTCCATTCCCCGGATATCTCGGCCAGATGATAGAACTTCCACCATTTGGCCCAGGTCATCTGCCAGCCGGAAGCCAGATAGCCGTCCACGTCCTCCTGGGAGAATCCGGCCTCCAGCATATTGTCCGTCAGCTCGCCGGGAGTCATGTCCTGGTCCTGGTCCCCTGCGCCTGTGTCGGCGCTGGATTCTGTGGTGATGTCATCCTCCGGCCAGCAGGCCGTCCCATCCATCACCTCGTAGCTGTGAGGCTGAGTGACCTCCCTGATAGTATCCGTTGTGAAGCTGTCCCCGATAACCCGCCACTTCATATTGTCCCGCACCATCCCCGCCGCCGGGATCGCCGCCGCAAGCAGCGCCCCGCAGGCGGCCACCGCCGCGTACCGGCTCCAGGGGATGGTCCTTCTTTTTGCAGAGGCCAGCCTCTCCGCCAGCGCGTTCCGCGCTTCCCCGCTGGGCCTCATCTGCTCCTGCATGGAGCGAAACAGTTCCTTATTCATCAAAAAACTCTCCTTTCAGCAGTTCCCGGAGCTTCTCCCGCCCCCGGCTCAGGCGCATCCGCACCGTGCCGGGCCGGAGGGACAGGGCTTTCCCGATCTCCTGGGTGGAAAGCTCCTGGAAGTAGTGGAGGTATATGGGCAGGCGGTAGGCGTCCTCCAGTGACTGGACGGCCTCCCACACAAGATTTTCCCCGGGCTCCTGGAAAAGGACCGGGACATCCTCCCGCTCAGACAGCGGGGCGGTCTTTTTCCGCCACGTGGAGGCGGTGACCCGGCGGCTGAGGTTCACGGTGGTTTTCAGCAGCCACGCCTTCCGGTGCTCCTCATCCCGGAAGGTCTTTCCGGACTGGTGATAGGCCAGAAAGACCTCCTGGAATACGTCGTCAGCGTCGGATGCCGAGCCGGTCCTTGCCAGGGCCAGCCCATATACCATGTTCTGATAGCGGTCTATGATGTCATCGATTGCGCCGCCCGCGCGCTGCGGCTGGTCGTTCATCGGCATGACCTCCTTTCACCTATAACTCAAAGCGGAGGCGGATAATGTCACAGGCCCGTGGAGAAAATTTTCGGACAGGGGCGGACGCAGGGGGACGTTCCGTTTTACTTCGCCCGCCGAAATATTTAGGATTCTTTTAAGTCTTGAAATACCTCTTGCCCCGGCGGGCGGGATTTGCTATAATAAACGGGCCGGAGGGGCGAGAGACCCTGTCCCTACCGAAAAAAAAGGAAGTTTCGGAAGGAGTCATATGAAGGTTCTGATAACAACGGACTGGTATGCTCCAGTCATCAACGGCGTGGTGACCTCCGTGCTGCTGCTCAAGCGCGAGCTGGAGGCCCGGGGCCATGAGGTCCGGGTGGTCACTCTGTCCAACACCATGCACTCTTATAAAGACGGCAATGTCTATTACATGGGTTCCGTCAGCGCGAACCGCATCTATCCGGGCGCCCGCCTGCGGGTCAACCGCACCCGGAGCCTGCTCCGTGAGCTGCTCAACTGGCGGCCTGACGTAATCCACTCCCAATGCGAGTTTTCCACATTCCGGGTGGCCTACGCCCTGTCCAACCATCTGGACGCGCCCATCGTCCACACCTACCACACGGTTTATGAGGATTATACCCACTATTTCTCCCCCAGCGCAAGGGTGGGGAAGTATGTGGTCTCCGTTTTCTCCCGGTGGATCTGCGGGCGGACGGCCTGCGTGGTGGCCCCCACGCAGAAGGTTGCGGACCTGCTGCATAACTACAACGTCAGCTGCCGGGTGGAGGTAATCCCCACCGGCGTGGACCTGGCCGCCTACCGGAAGGAGCCCGCCCCGGGCCGCATGGAGGCCCTGCGCCGCAAATGGGCCATCCCGGAGGACAAGACCGTTCTGCTGTACCTGGGCCGCATGGCGAAGGAGAAGAACCTGGAGCAGCTCATCGACCAGCTTGCCGCGGCGGGACGCCGGGACGCCGTCCTGCTACTGGTGGGCGACGGCCCGGACCGGGAGGAGGTTCTGGACCACGCCCGGGAGAGAGGCGTGCCGGTGATCTATACCGGCATGGTGCCCCACAGCGAGGCGCCGGACTACTACCGGCTGGGGGACCTGTTCATCACCGCCTCCACCAGCGAGACCCAGGGCCTGACCTACTTCGAGGCTCTGGCGGCGGGGGTGCCGGTGCTATGCCGGAAGGACCCCTGCGTGGACGGTGTGATTGTCAACGGCGTGAACGGCTGGCAGTATGAGGATGCCGCCGGGTTTACCGAAGCGCTTTCCGCCTTCTGCGGCGACGTGGAGCGGCGGAAGGAAATGAGCCGGGCGGCGCTGGCGTCGTCGGAGCGGTTCTCTGCGGAGGCCTTTGGCGCGGCGGCGGAAAAGCTCTATCAGGAGGTCCAGCGGCAGTGGATGCCACTGGCCGCCGGGGAGCGGTAAGAAATGGGGGACGGCTTGAAGCCGTCCCCCATTTGCCTTCGCCTGTAGAAGCGCCGGAGCGCAACATAGGGGGATCAGACGAACCCTCCGCCCCTGCAAAATTGATTCCCGCGGATATTCTTCTCCCGTCCTTGACAAGCCCCGCCGCCTCTGGTATCTTTAGCTTGTCCGTTCGCACGGGCGATTTCTGAAAAGAGGAAGGAACAATATGGAAGAATTACTGGAGCGGCTGCTGGCGGAGTGCCGTGTCTATACGGAACAGGGCCGGGTGGCCGATTACATCCCGGAGCTGGCGAAGAGCGACCCGGACACGCTGGGCGTCTACGTCATCGCCAGCGAGGGCAGGCACAGCTGGGCCGGAGACTGCCGGCAGAAATTCACCCTGCAAAGCGTGGTCAAGCCGATCCTGTTGCTCCAGGCCCTGCTGGACAACGGTATGGAGGCAGTGCAGAACCGGGTGGGCGTGGAGGCCACCGGCAAGCCCTTCGATGCTATCAATGCCGGGGAACAGGCTCTGGACAGCGGTCACATCAACCCTATGGTCAACATGGGCGCTATCGTCATGTGTACCCTTATCAAGGGAAGCAGCTATGAGGAGCGGTTCCAGCGCCTGCTGGCGCTGACCAGTCAGCTTGCCGGGGAGGAGCTGTGCGTAGACGAGGCGGTCTACCGTTCGGAGAAGGAGCACGGCAGCAAAAACCGCGCGCTGGCTTATCTGCTCAAGTCCTCCGGCCTGCTGGAGGGCGATGTGGAGGAGGTGCTGGACTGCTATTTCCGGGCCTGCTCCATCCAGGTGGACTGCCGTTCGCTGGCCCATATCGGAGCGGTGCTGTCCAACCGGGGGCGGCTGCCGCTGACCAACGAGCCGGTCTTTCCCATCGCTCTGACCCGGTATGTCAACGCGATTCTGACGACCTGCGGCATGTATGACGGCTCCGGAGAGTTCGCTATCCGGGTGGGGGTGCCCGCCAAGAGCGGCGTGTCCGGCGGCATCATGGCTGTGGTGCCCACCCGCATGGGCATCGGCATCTATTCCCCCGCCCTGGACCACAAGGGCAACAGCCTGGCGGGCATCCGGCTGCTGGAACGGCTGAGCCGGGAGCTGTATCTGAGTATTTTCTGAACTAGGATGTTGGAGCTGTATTCACAGGCGTTGAATGCCGTCTATGAATACAGCTTCTTACCGGAGGAAGGATGATGATCATATGGGCGGAGCGGCCGATAGCAAAGCCGCTGCTATATTTGTTATCATGGCAGTATCCGGAGACAGTGACATGGCTGGGAACGCTTTCGGGCGCGGAGGCAGAAAAAAGAGGACGCGGTCCCATGCGGGACCGCGTTTTTGTCTGTCCGAAAGGCGCTCAGCGGACGGCGATGGCCTCAATCTCCACCAGCGCGTCCTTGGGCAGGCGTGCCACCTCCACCGCGCTGCGCGCAGGGGGCTGGCTGGGGAAGAATGCGGCATAGACCTCGTTCATCGCGGCGAAGTCATTCATGTCCTTGAGGAACACAGTGGTTTTGATGATGTTCTCCATCCCCAGTCCGGCCTGGGCCAGAACAGCCTGAACGTTCTTCAGGGACTGCCGGGTCTGTCCGGCGATATCGCTGGCGGCGAACGCGCCAGTGGCGGGATCGATGGGCAGCTGGCCGGAGGTGATGACGACGCTGCCGCCGTCAACGCCCTGGGAGTAGGGACCGATGGCCGCCGGAGCGGCGCTGGTGGCAATAATCTGTTTCATGAAAGATCCTCCTGTGAAATAATGGTGTCTTTATTGTACCAGCGGTCCGGGAAAAGGTCAACCATCATTCTTTTTCTGAGACCGCGTTACAGGATATTGAGGCTGACATCCCGGATGTCGCCGTATTCGCACAGGAACAGCTCCAGTTCCCGCACAGTGACCTCCCGGGCGGACCGGATAATGGCGTCATAGCTCACAAATCCGTCGTCATAGTGCCTGACGCTGCACTCCAGGATCTGCTGCCGGTGTTCCGCAGCGTATCTGCCCATAGCCCGCTGGAGCGCCTCGCTGTTCTTGACGGTGAAGCGCAGGTGGGTGGTGGCCATGGAGTCCGCGCCCACCACGATCTTGTGCATCATGATCTGGAAGAGGGCGATGGCAATGGTGGTGAAGATGCCGACGGTATACATGCCCGCGCCGATTGCCAGACCGATGCCCGCAGTGGCCCACAGGCCCGCAGCCGTGGTCAGGCCGCGGACGGAGCTGCCGTGCTTGAAGATGACACCCGCGCCCAGGAAGCTGATGCCGCTGACCACCTGGGCGGCAATCCGGGCGGCGTCTGCGCCGCGGGTGCCGTTGTAGGCGGCTCCTGCCGCATCAGTCAGGTCCGCAAAGCCGTACTTGGATACAATCACCATCAGCGACGCGGCGCAGCACACAATAATATGGGTGCGGATGCCGGCTTCCTTGTAGCGCTTGCTGCGCTCAAAGCCGATGCAGGCGCCGCACAGCGAGGCCGTCAGGATGCGAATGAAGAAATCGAGATTCTGCGCAAGCGAGAACTGACTGTTCAAATATTCTACCAGTATCATAAGCCTGCCCTCCTTCAATACCGCGGCGCTGTGTGCCGGCCGCCCTGAAATAGAAATCACATTATACAGTTTTCAGAGAGCTTTGTCAATGGTACGATTGGCAGGTCCAGGGAAATCAACCCTGTAGGGGCGGATGGTATCCGCCCCTACAGGGTTGATTCTTTCCTCCTGAAATCTGCAAAAAATGGATTTCCCTGCGGCAGCCATTGCAAGTATTCACGAATGGATCAACAGTCCCTGAAAGCATAGGAAGGGACGCTGGGCGCTCTGCCCCGCGTCCCTTTACCTGCCTGCTGAACTTCCCTCACAGATTTGTCATTCAGGAGCATAAATACATCTTATCCCAGCAGCTCGTCCGCAATCCGCTCCATGGCGGTGATATCGCTGTCCTTCACCGCACCTTGGATGGTGTGGACGGTGGAGCAGAGGGCAATATCCTTCATGGCCTCCAGATAGCCCCGCATCACCTTGGCGGCGGCGGGAGCCCAGGAGCCGTTCTCAATCACAGCCGCCCTGCGCTTCCGCCAGGTCTTGTCTCGCAGGTGCGCCATGAAGTGGTCCATGGGCGGGAACAGGCCCCCGTCATAGGTGGGGCTCATGAATACGGCTTTGCCGCAGAGGAAAGCGGCCTCCACCGCAACGGCCTGATCCTCACGGCTCAGATCGAACAGGACCACCTTGGCGCAGCCCTTGCGCTCCAGGATCTCCCGCATCTTCCCGGCGGCGTGGGCCGTGTTGCCGTGGATGGAGGCGTAGGCCACCAGCACGGCCTCCGGCTCCTCCGGCTCGTAGTTGCTCCACTGGTCATACTTGCCGATGTACCGGCCCAGGTCCTCCCGGAGTACCGGCCCGTGGAGCGGGCAGATGGTCTGAATATCCAGTCCGGCGGCCTTCTTCAGCAGGGCCTGGACCTGCGCGCCGTATTTGCCCACGATGTTGAAGTAGTAGCGGGCGGCCTCCTTGTCCCAGCTCTGGCCGGAGGACAGGGCCCCGAAGGTTCCGAAGCCGTCGGCGGAAAACAGAATCCTCTCGCTGGACTCATAGCTCACCATGACCTCCGGCCAGTGGACCATGGGGGCCATGACGAAGGTGAGGATGTGGCTGCCAAGGGAGAGGGTGTCCCCCTCCTTGACGGTGAGGGACCGGCTGGACCAGTCGCCGGGGAAGAATCTTGGCAGCATCTGGAAGGTCTTGGCGTTGCCCACCAAGGTCATCTCCGGGAACTTCTCCGCCAGCAGGCCGATGCTCCCAGCGTGGTCGGGCTCCAGATGCTGGATGACCAGATAGTCGGGCCTGCGGCCCGCCAGCTCGCGCTCCAGATTTTCCAGCCACGCCGCCGCGCCCCGGCGGTCCACGGTATCCATAACGGCGACCTTTTCATCCAGAATGATGTAGGAGTTGTAGGACACGCCATTGGGAACGGGGTACTGGCTCTCAAACAAGTCGATGGTGGTGTCGTCCACACCGATATAGCGGACGGCGCCGGAAACATGCATATCAGTCATACGAGTGAAGTCCTTCCTTTGTTCACGCCGCGAAAAAGCGGCTGTTTTTATCGGTTTCTTATTATAATGAGAGATGATGCCCTTGTCAATGGCGCGGCAATCGAATCCGGGGGAAATTTTATTCAGAAAAGCGTTTCGGCTGCGAAGCGCGAAAAAGGATTTCTTGACAACCGGGTCCAGGTATGGTATCCTTAACCCAGTTCAATATGCCGCGCCCTGCAGCGTGCGGCGGTAGAATAAGGAGATCATAACTATGGAACGTATCAAGACTCTCGAGACCCGCGACCTGAACCAAAGCGTACAGACCGGCGGCTGCGGCGAATGCCAGACCTCCTGCCAGTCCGCGTGCAAGACCTCCTGCGGTGTTGCCAACCAGCAGTGCGAGAACTCTGACAAGTAAGCAGGACACCCAAGGAGCGCCGCCGTATCAACGGCGGCGCTTTTTCAGGCGGCCGCAGGCCAATGGCGGGCCCTGCGCCATCATTACCCAGCGTGTTACAGGAGGAACTACGATGGTCCATCAATACAAGCTCAACGGCTACCAGATCGTTTTGGATACCTGCTCCGGCTCCGTCCATGTGGTGGATGAGGTAGCCTATGACGTCATCGCCCTCTATCCGGACAGGAGCGAGGACGAGATTGTCACCGCTCTGCTGGAAAAATACAGAGACCGGCCCGATGTGACCGGGGAGGAGCTGCGCGCCTGCGTTGGAGATGTGCGGGCGCTGGAAAAAGCGAAAAAGCTCTACACCCCCGACACCTTCGAGCCAATGGCCTTTGACTTCAAAAACCGCAGTACCGTGGTCAAGGCCCTGTGCCTCCACGTGGCCCACACCTGCAACCTCAACTGCTCCTACTGCTTCGCCAGTCAGGGGAAATACAACGGGGACCGGGCGCTCATGTCCTTCGAGGTAGGCAGACGGGCGCTGGATTTCCTGATCGAACACTCCGGGACCCGGACGAACCTGGAGGTGGATTTCTTCGGCGGCGAGCCGCTGATGAACTGGGACGTGGTGAAGCGGCTGGTGGCCTACGCCCGCACCCAGGAGGAGCCTCACCACAAGAAATTCCGCTTCACCCTCACCACCAACGGGATGCTCATTGACGATGACGTGATCGACTTCGCCAACAAAGAGATGCACAACGTAGTCCTCAGCCTGGACGGCAGGAAGGAAATCCACGACCGCCTGCGGGTGGACTACGCCGGGAAGGGCAGCTACGACCGCATCGTGCCCAAATTCCGGGAGCTGGTGGAACGCCGGGGCGGAAAGGGCTACTACATGCGGGGGACCTTCACCCACGCCAACCCCGATTTCACTAAGGACGTGCTCCACATGGCGGACCTGGGCTTCACCGAGCTGAGCATGGAGCCTGTGGTCTGCGCCCCGGACGACCCCGCCGCCCTGACGGCGGAGGACCTGCCCATTGTCCTGGAGCAGTATGAGATTCTCGCAAAGGAGATGCTGAAACGGGAGAAGGAGGGCCGGGGCTTCACCTTCTATCACTACATGCTGGACCTGACCCATGGGCCGTGCATCTATAAGCGCATCTCCGGCTGCGGCTCCGGCACGGAGTACATGGCCGTCACCCCCTGGGGGGACCTGTATCCCTGCCACCAGTTCGTGGGGGAGGAGGCGCACAAGCTGGGCGACATCTGGAATGGCGTCACCAACACCGCCGCGCGGGACGAGTTCAAGCTGTGCAACGCCTACGCACGGCCCGAGTGCGCGGACTGCTGGGCGAAGCTGTACTGCTCCGGCGGCTGCGCCGCCAACGCCTACCACGCCTCCGGGTCCATCCGGGGCGTTTATGAGTATGGCTGCGAGCTGTTCCGCAAGCGGATCGAATGCGCCATTATGATGCAGGCGGCCCGGGCGGAGAGAGACGGGAAGCTGTGAACACGCCCATATGGAATCTCCTCCAGGGCTACCGCCGGGAGGGCATGAGCCGGTTCCATATGCCGGGCCACAAGGGCGGGCCGGGCCTCCTGGGCTGCGAACCCTGGGACATTACCGAGATCATGGGGGCGGATGCCCTCTATGAAGCCTCCGGCATCATCGCCCAGAGCGAGGCCAATGCCGCCCGATTGTTCGGCTCAGGGGCCACGTTCTACTCCACCGAGGGCTCCAGCCAGTGCATCCGGGCTATGCTGTACCTGGCGCTGGCAAACCGGGCGGAGGGGACGCCTCCGGTGGTTGTGGCCGCGCGGAACGTCCATAAGGCATTCGTCTACGCCGCCGCGCTGCTGGACTTTGAACCTGTCTGGCTGTGGCCGGAGGAAGGGACAGCCTCCCTCTGCGCCTGCCCTGTTGCCCCGGAGGGGCTGGACCGGACGCTGGCCGCCCTGGGCGCGCCGCCCGCCGCCGTCTATATCACCAGCCCGGACTACCTGGGCAATCTGGCGGATATTGCCGCCCTGGCGGAGGTCTGCCATCGCCGGGGGACCCTGCTGCTGGTGGACAACGCCCACGGGGCTTACCTGCGGTTCCTGGAGCGGTCCCTCCACCCGCTGGACCTGGGGGCGGATTTGTGCTGTGACTCGGCCCATAAGACCTTGCCGGTCCTCACGGGCGGGGCGTATCTGCATCTTTCAAGGACCCTTCCGGCCTCCTTCCGGGAGAACGCGAAAGCGGCGCTGGCCCTGTTTGGCTCCACCAGCCCGTCCTATTTGACGATGGCCTCCCTGGATTTGTGCAACCAGGCCCTGGCAGGCGGGGAACCGGAGCGCATCCGCACCGCCGCCGGGAAATTGTCGGAGTTGAAACAGGAATGTTCCAATCAGGGCTGGACCCTGTCCGGTAACGAGCCGCTGAAGCTGACGGTCGATGCCGCCGCCTCCGGCTGGACCGGCTCCCGGCTGGCGGGCCTGCTGCGGGTGGGCAGCGTGGAGGCGGAGTACGCCGATCAGGATTATGTGGTGCTGATGGCCTCCGGGGCCACAACGGAGGAGGACTTCCGGATTGCCGCCAACGCACTGTCCTGCGGCCAGCCAAAGCCGGGGACGCCCCGCCCGGCTCTGCCGCTGGCGAAGGGGGAGCGGGTCTGCTCCATCCGGGAGGCGGTATTTTCTCCTCATGAGACGGTCCCGGCGGAAAAAAGCCCGGGACGTGTCTGCGGCTCGCCCACGGTGAGCTGTCCTCCGGCCATCCCCATCGCCGTGGCCGGGGAACGCATTGGGCCGGAGGCGGCGAAGCTGTTCGCGCACTACGGCGTGGAACAGGTGGAGGTCCTGCGGAAGGCGCAAGGAGCCGGAGCCTCTATAAGGAAAACTTGAAGTATGTATGAATTGATCCAGGTTTCCGAGCGGAACTACTATATCCAGAGTCCGGCGAAGATCGGACTGGTCAGGCTCAACGAGCGGGACGTCTGCCTTATCGACAGCGGCAGCGACAAGGACGCGGGCCGCAAGGTCCGGCAGCTTCTGGACGCCAACAGCTGGAAGCTGACAGCCATCTACAACACACACTCCAATGCCGACCATATCGGCGGCAACAAGTATTTGCAGAGCCAGACGGGATGCGGAATTTATGCGCCGGGAATCGAGCGCGCCTTCACTCGCCGCCCCATTCTGGAGCCGTCCTTCCTGTATGGCGGATATCCTTGCAAGGAGCTGCGGCACAAGTTCCTCATGGCCCAGGAGAGCGATGCGGAGGAGCTGACAGCGGACTGTCTGCCGGAGGGCTTCGAGATGATCCCCCTGCCGGGGCATTTCTTTGACATGGCGGGCTTCCGGATTGACGGCGTGGTCTATCTGGCGGACTGCCTCTCCAGCCGGGAGACGCTGGAGAAGTACCAGATTGGCTTTATCTACGATGTGGCCGCCTATCTGAAAACGCTTGAAATGGTGAAAGCCATGGAAGCGGACCTATTTGTTCCGGCCCACGCGGAGGCATCGAAGGAGATTGCCGGCCTTGCGCAGTACAACATCGACAAGGTGCAGGAAATCGCAGACAGGATTACCGGCATCTGCCAGGAGCCGCTGTGCTTTGAGGCGGTCCTGCAAAAGCTGTTTACGGACTGCAATCTGAAAATGAACTTTGAACAGTATGTCCTGGTGGGCAGTACGGTGCGCTCCTACCTGGCGTGGCTGAAGGACTCCGGCAGGCTGACGGCGCTGTTTGAAAACAATATGCTGCTCTGGCGGCGGATATAGTCCAAACCAGGCAGGAGGGGCAGGGTGGCCCCTCCTGTTTCTCAGAGCAAAATGTAAAGAACTCTTGACATTTTGCTGTAAAGCGGATATACTGTATCCATCAACTAAAAAGGGGGCTTTGCAATGAAAAAGCGTTCATTCCGCTTTCGCAGGCCGGATGAGATGGAGAAATATATTCTTTTCAGGGCGCAGAGAAATTCTTATGTCTTCCTGATCGCCGCTCTGACGCTCTGGTCACTCTACGAAAGCTACCGGGTATACGCATACCATACACGGCTGAATATACTCCCGTGTACGCTGCTGGTGGCGGCGATGGCTGTCCAGACGCTTTCCCGGCTCGTCATGACCCGGAACGCCGTCAAGGATGATGAGGACTCCTTTGAGACGGCCCCGCTCCTCCGGCTCATCCTTTTCATCTGCGCCGCCGCCGGCGTCATCGTGACCATCGGCGCGGTGATGATTCTGACAAGCGTCCGGATATGAAAAACCGTCTCAAGGAGCTCCGCAAGGCGAAGGGCTACCGCCAGGAGGACCTTGCGGACGCGCTGGGCGTGTCCCGGCAGACAATCATCGCCATAGAGAACAACAAATATGACGCGTCCCTCGAACTGGCTATGCGTCTGGCGCGGTATTTGCAGACAACGGTGGAGGAACTATTTTTGCTGGAGGATTCATGATGAAGAAAAAACTGCCCGGGCTGCTCCCCTACGCCGCCGCGCTGGCGGCGGCCTTTTATCTGCTCCCCTGCCTGACGACGGATACGGGGGCGGCAATGGTAATGATGCTGTGCGTCATTCCCATGACCGCCTTTTTTACTGCTGTAATCTACGGCGTCCGGCGGGGATTTGACCTGCTGCTGCCAGCCGCCGCCATGCTGCTGTTCGCTCCAACGGTCCTTCTCTTTTACAACGAAACAGCGTGGCCCTATGTGATTATCTATGGGGGCATAGTCCTTGCCGGAAACGGAGCCGGCAGAATCTTCCACGAAAGGCGGTAGGGCTGCCGAAAGAAACGTCACCGGGCGGTGGACTCATTCTCCACGATGGCGTACCCCAGCTTGATCTCCTTGGGCGGCAGGTCCGGCTTCTCCATCTGCTCCAGCAGCAGTCCGGCGGCCTCCGCGCCACTCTCCTCGTAGAAGTACCGGATGGTGGTGATCGTCGGAGACGTGACTCCGCTGACGTCCGACGCGCCGTGGCCGGTCAGCAGCATCTGCCCTGGCGTCTGGATTCCCTGGCTGCGCAGGTATTGCAGCGCTCCGGCGGCGATTGTATCCGTGGCGCAGACCATCGCGTCCAGGGGACCGCTGCGCTCCAGGAGCTCCTGCGCCTTTTGCCGTCCGGACGCGATGCTGAAATCCGCGATGATGGTGTGCGGCTCCGGCAGTCCGGCCTCCCGCACCGCGTCGAGGAAGGCGCGGCTGCGCTCCTGGCCCACCGCCCGGTCCTGGGGCAGCGCGCCGATGTACCCCAGCGTGCGGCACCCCTTCTTCAGAACCAGCTTCGTCATGTCGTAAAAGGCGTGATAGTCGTCATGATAGACACAGGGCGTGTTAGGCAGATGCTGTCCCACGATGACCAGCGGGATTTTCCGTCCCTTGATGGCCCGGACGTGCGCGGGCGTGAACACGGTGGCGATGAGAATCACGCCGTCCACGTGCTGCTGCCCGAAGATGTCCAGATACTCCAGTTCCTTGGCCGGGTCGTTGTGGGTGTCGGCCAGCAGGAGGCGGAAGCCCTTCCGCTCCAGCGCGGCGTCGATGCCCGTCATAACGCTGCCGATGGAGAAAGAATCGATCCTTGGCAGGATTACGCCCACCGTCTTGGTCTGCCCGGTGCGCAGGGTCTGGGCCTGGGCCGAAGGGCGGTAGCCCGTCTCCTCGATCACCCGGCGGATGACCGCCCGTTTTTCCTCCGACAGATAGCCGTTATTGAGATAGCGGGATACGGCGGCGTTTGAGACGCCCGCCATTTTCGCGATTTCTGAAATATTCACAAGGTCAGTCCTCCGTTTGAGATCGATTTCACATTATTACTTCCGATCTTTCAGGTCGGAAGTAATATTTTCCATGTTTTGCAGCTGCCGCCTGTGGCGGCGGGCAAAACGGCTTAATTATTTCCGAATTTTTAATTCGGAAATAATATATCACAGGCGAAGCCGTTTGACCAGTCCCTGCAGGGATGATCCCAGGGAAATCAGTTTGATGTTATGCAGATTTTTAAGAGGAAAGGATATCCTCTGCAAAATGGATTTCCCTGCCGCCGCGGCGATTTCCCATTGTCATTTCCCGCCAATTGTGCTACAATGAGTATATCATACATAGAGGAGGGCCATCCCATGAAGCTGAGTTTTTACGGAGCGGACCAATGCGTCACCGGCAGCTGCCACTGCCTGGAGGTCAATGGCAAGCGAATTCTTGTTGACTGCGGCCTGCAGCAGGGGCGGGATGAGATCGACAACCACGAGCTGCCCTTTGCGCCCAATACCATCGACTACATCCTGGTTACCCACGCCCATATCGACCACTCCGGACGAATCCCCATGCTGGTGCGCCAGGGCTTCAACGGCCAGATCTGGACCACCCGGCTTACCGCCCGGCTGATGGAGATTATGCTGGTAGACAGCGCCTATATCCAGCAGTCCGACACGGAGTACGAAAACCGCCGCAACATGCGCGCGGGCCGTCCTCCCCAGGAGCCCATCTACACTGTGGAGGACGCCATGCGCACCCAGGCCTACGTCCACTCCTGCGAGTACGATCAGGAGATCGGCCTGTGCGACGGCGTCACCGCCACCTTTACCGACGCCGGACACCTGCTGGGCTCCGCCAGCATCACCCTGGAGGTGACGGAAAATGGCGTACACAAGACCATCGTCTTCTCCGGCGACATCGGCAACCTGAACCAGCCCATCATCCGCGATCCCGTACTGCTGAAAAAGGCGGACTACGTCATCATGGAGTCCACCTACGGCGACCGGAACCACCAGGAGGTGTGGAGCTACACCTCCGAGCTGGCCAAGGTCATCGACCGCACCCTGGGCCGGGGCGGCAATCTGGTCATCCCCGCCTTCGCCGTGGGCCGCACCCAGGAAATTCTGTACTTCCTGCGCCGCATCAAGCAGGAGCATCTTGTGAAAGCCGTCAAGGACTTCCCGGTCTACATCGACTCCCCCCTGGCCAGCAAGGCCACCACCATCTTCTGCGGCGATTTGCGGGGCTACCTGGACGGCGAGGCCCTGGCCCTGGTAAAGGACGGGGTGGATATGTTCTCCTTCCCCGGCCTGCGGCTGACGGAGTCGGTGGAGGAGTCCAAGCTGCTCAACGCTGACCGGGTGCCCAAGGTCATCATCTCCGCCTCCGGCATGTGCGACGCGGGCCGTATCCGCCACCACCTGAAGTACAACCTGTGGCGTCCGGAGAGCACCATCGCCTTCGTGGGCTTCCAGGGCCCCGGCACTCTGGGCCGCGCGCTGCTGGACGGGGCGAAGAGCGTGAAGCTGCTGGGCGAGGACGTGGCCGTGCTGGCGGAGATTGTGAACTTCAAGGGCCTCTCCAGCCACGCTGACCGGGACCACCTGCTGGAGTGGGCAAAGTCCTTCACCAGCCCCACCCATATCTTTGTGACCCACGGCGACCGGGAGGTGGCCCCCTATTTCGCCGACAGCCTGGAGCGTCTGGGCATCAGCGCCCACGCGCCGCAGTATACGGAGACCTACGACCTCATTGCCAACAAAGTGGTGGACGTGGGCTATCTCCCCGAGCGGCGGGTCATCACCCCGATGGGCAAGGTTTCCGCGCCCTATCAGCGTCTGGTAGCCATGGGCAAGCTGCTCCAGGAGGTCATCCTGCGCAGCAAGGGCCGCGCCAACCGCGACCTGGGCAACTTCGCCGACCAGCTCAAGCAGATGATCGAGAAATGGGAGGCATAACGGCAGGACAGTTCTGCGGGGGCGGTTGATCCGCCCCCGTTTTTGGTGTCCGCATTCCCCGGAGCAGTCCACGCCCGCAGGGAAATTGATTTTTGTTCATTCCAAAATCCGCAAACCGCAAAAATGGATTTCCCTGTTTGTCTTGCGTTCCCAGTTGACAAACCAGACAAAATAGAGTAAGCTGAAACCGTAGCTCCCGGACAATATGTTGGATCTGTGAGGCCGTTCCGGTGGGGATAGCCTCGCTTTACATTACCCTGGAATCAAGTAGGATTGTATGGGCAGGCGTGTCCGCCGGTCCGTCCAAAATAAGTCGAGAAGAGGAGAGCAAAACATGAAGGTACTGATATTGGGCGGCGTTGCTGCCGGAACAAAGGTCGCGGCCAAGCTCCTGCGGGAGGACCAGAGCTGTGAGGTGACGGTGCTGACCAAGGGCAGGGACATCTCCTACGCGGGCTGCGGCCTGCCCTACTATGTGGGCGGTGTGATCCGCGAAAAGAGCGAGCTGATTGTCAATACGCCGGAGAAGTTCGCCGCCCTCACCGGAGCCAGGGTCAGGACCAGGACGGAGGCTGTGGCGGTACATCCTGACAAGCACACCGTGGAGGCCAAGGACCTGGAGACCGGCGAAGCGGCGGAGTATGGCTATGACAAGCTGGTTATCGCCACCGGCGCGTCCCCCTTCGTGCCTCCGGTCAACGGGCTGGACCTGAAAAATGTGTTCGTAATGCGCACTCCCGACGACGCCATCGGCCTGCGGGCGGCGGTGGAGGCCGGGGAGATCAAGCGGGCCGTGGTGGCCGGGGGCGGCTTTATCGGCCTGGAGGTGGCGGAGAATCTAGCCGCCAAGGGCGTGAAGACGACGGTGATCGACTATGCGCCCCACGTGCTGCCCAACTTCCTGGACCCTGAGCTCAGCGAGTATGTGGAGAACAAGATGGCTGACGCGGGTGTCATGCCCATGACCGGCGTGTCCCTGGAGGGCGTGGAAGGAAACGGCAGGGTGGAGAAGGTTCTGACCAGCAAGCGCGGGATGAAGGCCGACGCACTGGTGTTGGCCATCGGCATCCGGCCCAACACCGGGTTCCTGGAGGGGACCGGAATTGAGATGTTCAAGGGGACCATCCTGACGGACCAGCATCTGCGCACCAATGTGCCGGACATCTACGCAGCCGGCGACTGCGCCATGGTCGCCAACCGTCAGACCGGCAAACCGGCGTGGTCTCCCATGGGCTCCACGGCCAACATTGCCGGGCGCATTCTGGCGAAGAACATCGCGGGGAGGGAGAGTGTGTACCCCGGCGTGCTGGGGACGGGGGTCGCCAGGCTGCCCGGCGGACTGAACACAGGCCGCACAGGTCTGACGGAGACAGCCGCCAGGGCCGGGGGGTACGATGTGGAGACTGTCCTCACCGTACTGGACGACAAGGCCCATTATTACCCCGGCTCCGGGCTGTTCATCGTGAAGCTGACGGCGGACAGGACGACCAGGAAGCTGTTGGGCGTACAGGTGCTGGGTCCTGGCGCGGTGGACAAGATCACGGATATCGGCGTGACGGCGATTTCCCTGGGGGCGACAGTGGATCAGCTGGCGGCGATGGATTTCGCCTACGCGCCGCCGTTTTCCACGGCCATCCATCCCTTTGCCCAGAGCATCAACATTTTGATGAACAAGCTGGACGGCGGGCTGGAGTCGATTACGCCCCAGGAGTACGCCAATGGGGCCGCCGAGGGGTATGAAATCATCGACTGCGCCCTCGCCCCGGCCCTGCCGGACAAGAAGTATGTGGACCTGACCAGGATTGAGGGGGACATCCCGGGGCTGGCCAAGGACGCGAAGCTGCTGCTGGTCTGCACCAAGGGCAGGCGGGCCTACATGGCCCAGAACCGTATGAAGTATTACGGCTACACCAACACCAAAGTGCTGGAGGGCGGCACTACCTTTACGGAGATTGAGGAGTGACCTCCCGGTCCGGCAGGGGGATAGAAGGCGCGGAGACCGTGCGCCTCTGCGGGATACGGCGTGTTGAAATAACCAGCGTCTGCTATACTATTTCCGAATATAAAATCCGGAAGATTTGAGCCGTTTTGCGACGGCAGCCGCAAAGCATGGCATATATTACATCCTGCCATTCGGTTCAGAAGCAACCATCATTCATTTGAAAAAAGAAAAGGAGAACACAACTATGGCAACACTGACAGTCAGCGTGGCGGACGAAAAGAGAGTAAAGTCAATGGGCTTCCTGTCCAACAAGGGCACGGACAACTTCTCCGGACGCATCATCACCATCAACGGCAAAATCACCGCCGCCCAGCAGCGGTGCATCGCTGAGGCCGCCGAGAAGTTCGGCAACGGCATCGTCACCTTTACCACCCGCCTGACCATTGAGGTCCAGGGCATCCCCTACGAGAAGATTGAGGCGTTCCAGGCGTACATCGCCAAGGAGGGGCTTGTCACCGGCGGCACCGGCTCCATGGTGCGCCCTGTGGTGGCCTGCAAGGGCACCACCTGCCAGTACGGCCTGCTGGATTCCTTCGGACTCAGCGAGGAGATCCATCACCGCTTCTATGAGGGCTATCGCGGCGTGAAGCTGCCCCACAAGTTCAAGATTGCCGTGGGCGGCTGTCCCAACAACTGCGTCAAGCCCGACCTGAACGACCTGGGCATCATCGGCCAGCGCATCCCCGGGCTGGACCAGGACGAGTGCAACGGCTGCAAGAAGTGCGGCGTGGTCCAGACCTGCCCCATGGGCGCGGCTAAACTGGAGGACGGTGTGCTGGAGATTGACAAGGACATCTGCAACAACTGCGGACGCTGCATCGGGACCTGCCACTTCGACGCGCTGGACGAGGGAACATACGGCTACAAGATTTACATTGGCGGACGCTGGGGCAAGAAGGTGGCCCAGGGTCAGGCCCTGACCAAAATTTTCACTGATCAGGAGGAGGCTCTGGCGGTCATCGAGAAGGCCATCCTGCTGTTCCGCGAACAGGGCAAGACCGGCGAGCGTTTTGCCAAGACCATCGAGCGGCTGGGCTTTGAGAATGTGGAGCAGCAGCTGCTGGGCAATGAGCTGCTGGAGCGCAAGCAGGCGATTCTGGACGCTGAGCTGCATATGGCGGGCGGCGCGACCTGCTGACAGCATAAGAGGACTTTAAGAGGGGGGCGGTATGGCTTCGGCTGTACCGCCCCCTCTGTTTTGTAAAAATTTTGACAAACTTGGAAAAAGGGACTAGCCAAACGGGAAAGAGTATGGTATAATTTGATCATATACAGGCGGCGGTGAGGGCCCCATACCTCCACGGTCTTTATCCGGTTACGCCGCCTGAAAAAGTATCAGGAGGTATTACATCAACAATGAGAAAGCGGAATAAGCTGGCGGCGATGCTGCTGGCAACGGTCATGGTCCTGGGTCTTGCCGGGACCGCGTTCGCGTCGGAGAACGGCGGTTACAGCGATATCTCCGGCCACTGGGGCGAGGAATACATCAAGAACGTGGTGGAGCTGGGCCTGATTGACGGCAAAACCGCAACCACCTTTGCCCCCGACGAGAACATGACCCGCGCCGACCTAGTCCTGGCTCTGTACCGTCTTGCGCAGAAGTCCGGGAAGGTCACTGGCTCCATCAGCGCCAATCCCTTCACCGACGTACCCGACGGTGCCAAGTACAAGGACGCTGTGCTCTGGGCCAGCTCTCAGAGCATCGTCAACGGCACCGGCGATACCACCTTTGAGCCCAACGCCCCGGTTGAGCGTCAGGCCATCGCCAAGATCCTCAACGGCTTCGCCGCAAGGCTGGCCGGCGCAGAGGAACTGCGCAGCAGCGAGGATGTGCTCTCCAGTTATCCCGACGTGGACCAACTGGAATCCTGGGCCCCCGCGTTCATGAACTGGGCCGTAGCCAGCGAGTACATCAGTGGCAGCGACGGCGGAAAGCTGGACCCCCAGGGGAACGTGACCCGTGCGGAGGCTGCCGCCATCATCTGCCGCTACATGGATGACAGCAGCACTGGCGACGCCTCCAAGGACGACGCCCGCAACGGGAACAGCATCGGCGAAAAGGAGCTGCTGGTAGTCAGCTTCGGCACCAGCTACAATGAGAACCGCGCCGCCACCATCGGCGGGATTGAGGGCGCTCTGGAGAAGGCGTTTACCGGCTACTCCGTCCGCCGGGGCTTTACCGCCGACATCATCATCGAGCATGTCCTGCGCCGGGACGGCGTGAAAATCGACAACGTCCAGGAAGCGCTCCAGCGTGCCAAGGACAACGGCGTGAAGGAGCTGCTGGTCCAGCCCACCCACCTGATGAACGGCTATGAGTACGGCGACCTGCGCAAGGAGCTGGAGGACAACTGGGCGGATGATTTTGAGACCATCAGGATCGGCGCGCCCCTGCTGACCAGCGACAAGGACTTCACCGATGTGGCGCTGGCTCTAGTGGAGGCTGCGGCCAGCTTTGACGACGGCAAGACCGCCATCTGCTATATGGGCCACGGCACCGAGGCCGCCGCCAACGGCATCTACGCCAGAATGCAGGAGGAGCTCAAGGCCGCAGGCTACGACAACTATTTTGTCGGAACCGTTGAGGCCCACCCCGACGTGCAGGACGTGCTTAGAATGGTCCAGGACGGGGAGTATACCCGCGTGGTCCTGCGTCCCATGATGATCGTTGCCGGCGACCATGCCAACAACGATATGGCCGGTGATGAAGAGGGTTCCTGGAAAACCGTTTTCACGGAGGCGGGCTACGAGGTTGTCACCGATATCAAGGGCCTGGGCGAAATTGAGGGTATCCAGCAGATACTGGTTCAGCACGCCCAGAACGCCGAGCTGCTGAGCGAGACCTCGGTTGAAAAGGAGCCCAACCCCGCGAACACCGGCAGCAAAACCGAAGAGCCTTCCGCTCCCGCTGAGAGCGCGGAGCTGGCGGACGGCGTGTATACCATTGACGTGACCAGCGATTCCAGGATGTTCCGCGTGGTGGCCTGTGAGCTGACCGTAGAAGGCGGTAAGATGTCCGCCCTGCTGACCCTCAGCGGTACGGGCTACACGCAGATGTACGCGGGTACCGCCGCCGATGCGGAGAAGGCCGGGTCCGGACTGATTGACTATGTTGAAAATGCTAAGGGCGCGTACACCTTCACCGTTCCCGTCGAGGCACTGGACCAGGAGCTGGCCTATGCCGCGCTGGGTTCCAGGTGGTTTGACCGCGGTCTGACCTTCGAGTCCGCCACTGCCGAGGCGAAGTAACCCTCTTTCATGCAGAGCCGTTCGCGCCGCGGAGTATCAGGCTCCGCGGCGCTGTTCCTTGTGTTTCCAACTACAATTTCATCTTGGAAGCATCCGGTGCCGCCGGTCTGTGCCCTGCTGCGCAGGGACGGACGCGGCGGAGAATAGGGAAGCAGGTGAGAAGCCTGCGCGATTCCGTCACTGTATGCGGCGATGCGTCCTCGTGCGCCACTGGGGAGACCTGGGAAGGTGAGGATGCGGGAGAGCCGTGAGCCAGGAGACCTGCCGGAACAGTGGCCGCTTGATATTTTGCAGCAGGCGCAGCGCGCCTGTGCAAAATTGGATTCTGAAGACCGCTCGACGCGGTCTTCAGAATCCGCGGCACACTGTTAAATCATGCGCGGCTGCTCGATGCAGCCGTTGCATGATCTAATGTGCTTTGGTACGCGGAGCGCACAGCGCACCCTGGATCACGGAGTCTTGATTCTTGTACCATCTGCCTTCAGGGGCAGTATGCGTCGTGGTCATCATCCGGTGACCACGATTTTCGTTTGAAGGAGGAGTTTTACGATGCGAAACAGAAACAAATGCCTTGCTCTGCTGACGGCAATGGCGCTGACTCTTGCCCTGCTGTCCGGATGCGGCGGCGAAGATACCCCTCTGCCCCCTGCCCCGGCTCCTGCCGCCGATGGGACAGGTGCAGAGCAGGGCGGGGAGACCGCCCCGCCTGCCAGCGCCCCCGCGCCTGCGAAAAACGAGCAGCCCCAGGACGCCGAACCTGTGGAACCCACCGGAGACGATGCGGCACAGGATACCGGCGGCGAGGCGGCGGACGTTCAGCCGGAGGAGCCTGCCAAAGAAGCGGAGCCTGCTTCCGGGCTTGCGCCCGTGCCAGAATCAGAACCTGAAAAGGAACCTGAGCCCGCCCCTGAGCCTGTGGAAACCGTCCCGGAGGACGGAACCTATACCGCCAGCGTCACCCTGGAGGGCGGTACGGGCCGGGCCAAGGTGGATTCCCCCGCCATGCTGCGCTGCGAGAATGGCAAATTCTATGCGGTCATCGTCTGGAGCAGCCCTAACTTTGACTACATGAAGGTGGGCGGAGAGAAGTACCTCCAGACCAATACGGAGGGCAACTCCACCTTTGAGATACCTGTCGCGGCTTTTGACCAGAAGCTTGACGTCATTGCGGATACCGTCGCCATGAGCGAGCCTCACGAGGTGGAATATACCCTGTATTTTGATTCCTCCACCCTGCAGAAGCAGTGAGGTGGCGGGGATGAAGCGTTGGAAGATTTTTCTGCCCCTTTTGCTGCTGGCCCTCTTGTGCGCCTGCGGACAGAAGGCCCCTGCGCCAGATAATGATCCGGAAGGGCCGCCCATGCAGGAGGAACCGTCCGGGCGGCCGGAGGACTGGGAGAACCAAGCTCAATTCACCTGGGAGACCATGTGGGATGAGAATGCTTCAGGGTGGAGTATGCTGGAGTTGGACTATGCCCAGTGTTTTTCTGTGGAATTCAGCGAGTTCGGCTACGCCCGCATCGTCATTGACCAGGAGACCTATCTGCTGGTGCCGGAGGAGTCGTTTGTTCCGCATGGAACGCCGGAGGACGTAACCGTCCTCCGCCAGCCTCTGGACAACATCTACCTCCAGGCCACCGCCGCCATGGACTGCTTCCGGAAACTGGACGCCATCAGCGCGGTCACAATGTCCGGCACCCAGGCGGAGGGCTGGTACATCCCCGAAGCCCGTCAGGCCATGGAGGACGGAAGGATGGTCTACGCCGGAAAGTACAGCGCCCCGGACTACGAGCTGATTGTAGACAAGGGCTGCGATCTGGCCCTGGAGTCCACCATGATCTACCACAACCCGGAAGTCAAGGAGCAGCTTGAGCGGTTCGGTATCCCCGTGCTGGTGGAGCGGTCCAGCTATGAGAGCCACCCCCTGGGGCGGATGGAGTGGATCAAGCTCTACGGTGTGCTGCTGAACAAGCGCACGGAGGCGGAAGCCTATTTCAACCAGCAGCTTGAACACCTGGAGCCTGTGCTGAAGCAGGAGACCACCGGCAAGACGGTGGCCTTCTTCTCCGTGACCTCCAACGGCAGCGTCACCGTGCGCAAATCCGGGGACTACATCGCCAAGGCCATCGAACTGGCCGGGGGCGTGTATGTGTTTGACAGCCTGGAGGCTGAGCAGGAAAACGCCCTGTCCACTATGAATATCCAGATGGAAACCTTCTATGACGCCGCCAGGGACGCGGACGTGCTGATCTACAACAGCGCCATCGAGGCCAGCCTGCAAACCATCGATGAGCTCATCGCCAAGAGCGCTCCCCTGGCGGACTTCAAGGCGGTACGGAGCGGCGACGTGTGGTGTACCGGCAAGAGTATGTTCCAGGAGTCCCAGTCCGTGGGCGGCATGATCCTGGATATCCACACCATCCTGACCGGGGAGGACGCGGGAAATATGAACTACCTGTACCGGCTGGAGTGACGGCCATGAAAAACACTCGGTATGTACGATACGGCCTCAGCTTCGCCTTTCTGACCGCGCTGGCGCTGGCGCTGCTGGTGTGGAATGTCAGCGCAGGCAGCGTGGCTTTTACCGCCGGGGAGATCATGGGCGCCCTGCTGCATGACCATTCCGGCATCATCTGGGGCATCCGGCTCCCGCGGGTCCTGGCCGCCGCCATCCTGGGCGGGGCGCTGTCTGTGTCCGGGTTCCTGCTCCAGACCTTCTTCGCCAATCCCATCGCGGGTCCCTTCGTGCTGGGCATCTCCTCGGGGGCCAAGCTGACCGTCTCCCTGATGATGGTCCTGTTCCTCAGCCGGGGGATCGTGCTCGGCTCCGCCGCGCTGATTGTTGGGGCGTTCGCCGGCTCCATGCTGTCCATGGGGTTTATCCTGCTGCTGAGCCGCCGGGTGAAGCAAATGAGCATGCTGGTGGTCAGCGGCGTGATGATCGGCTATATCTGCTCCGCCATCACCGACTTTGTTGTGACCTTCGCCGACGACTCCAACATTGTCAACCTCCACAACTGGTCTCTGGGCAGCTTTTCCGGCACCAGCTGGGAGAATGTGCAGCTCATGGCCTGGGTGGTGGGGGTGTCGCTGGGGCTGACCTTCCTGCTGTCCAAGCCCATTGGCGCTTACCAGATGGGGGAAGTCTACGCCCAGAACATGGGCGTGAACATCAAGCGGTTCCGGGTGGAGCTGATTCTGCTGTCCAGCATCCTCTCCGCCTGCGTCACGGCCTTCGCAGGGCCTATTTCCTTTGTGGGCATCGCGGCTCCGCACCTTATCAAAAGCCTGTTCCGCACCGCCAAGCCCATTATTATTATCCCCGGCTGCTTTCTGGGCGGCGCTGCGTTCTGCCTGCTGTGCGACCTCATCGCCCGCACGGCCTTCGCCCCCAGGGACATGAGCATCAGCTCCGTCACCGCCGTATTCGGCGCGCCGGTGGTGCTGTACCTCATGGCCTCCCGGCGCAGCGCGGCGAAAGGGGGGCGGGAGTGATGGACGGCGTCCGCTTATATACGGAGAGCCTTGATGTGGGCTATGACGGCAGGGCGTTGATCCGGGAGATCGCCCTGTCCCTGCGGCCTGGGGAGATTATGACCCTTATTGGTCCCAACGGCGCGGGAAAATCTACGATTTTGAAAAGCATCATCCGCCAGCTGGCGCTGGTCCGGGGCACGGTGTGCCTGGACAGCCGGGACATGGCGAAGCTCACCGAGCGGGAGGTCTCCCAGCGCATGAGCGTGCTCATGACCAGCCACATCCAGCCGGAGCTCATGACCTGCGGGGACGTGGTGGCTACAGGCCGCTATCCCTACACCGGGCGGCTGGGAATTCTGACCAGGGAGGACTGGGAGAAGGTGGGGCTGTGCCTGGAGCTGGTCCACGCCTCCGCCTTGGCGGAGCAGGATTTTTCCCGCATCAGCGATGGGCAGCGCCAGCGGGTGCTGCTGGCCCGGGCGCTGTGCCAGGAGCCGGAGGTGCTGGTGTTGGACGAGCCGACGTCCTTTCTGGACATCCGGCACAAGCTGGAGCTGCTGGCAATTCTGAAGGATATGGTCCGCTCCAGGCGGCTGGCGGTGCTCATGAGCCTACACGAGCTGGATCTGGCCCAGAAGGTCAGCGACCATGTGGTCTGCGTCCATGGGGACAGGATTGAGCGGCAGGGGACGCCTGAGGAGATATTTACCTCGGAATACATGATGAAGCTTTACGGCGCAGCCCGGGGCAGCTACAACGCGCTTTTCGGTTCGCTGGAGCTGGAAGCTGCGAACGGCGCGCCGGAGGTGTTTGTGATCGGCGGCGGCGGGGCCGGGATTTCTGTTTACCGCCAGCTCCAGCGGCAGGGGACGCCCTTCGCCGCCGGAGTTCTGCAGGAGAACGATCTGGACTTTCCGGTGGCGTCGGCGCTGGCAGTCCGGGTGGTGGGAGAGCGGGCCTTTCAGCCTGTCGGGGACGCGGCCTTCCGGCAGGCGGCGGAGCTCATGGGGCAGTGCCGCCGGACGCTGTGCCCCCTCCGGGCCTTTGGACCAATGAATGAAAGGAACCGCGACCTCCTGGAGCTGGCCCGGCAGGCTGGAAAGCTGGAGGAATAGAAACATCCCCCCGCAGAGTTTTTCCTGCGGGGGGATGTGGATATGGTTGGGCTTTGCCCAAACCCACCAGGGGCTTTGCCCCTGGACCCCACCGCCCTTTGAAAAGGGCGGCTCTAAACTTTATCGATCAGTGGGTGGTGCCCATGGCCTCCTTCACATCCTCCCGGTTGGTAGCAATCGCCTCAATTGCGTACTCCAGCGCCTTTGCGATGGTTTCCAGGGAGGCTGTGGGGGTGCTGACAGGCTTCTCCACCGCCTGCTCGCTGGCGAAGGGGACATGGATAAAGCCCGCCCGGATATTGGGATACTTTGTGGCGGCCATATGCAATACATTGTACATGACGCAGTTGCACACATAGGTGCCCGCCGTGTAGGAAATGTGACAGGGGATTCCGTGGTCCCGCACGTTTTTGACCATGGCCTTCACGGGAATGGTTGCGAAATAGGCGCTGGGACCGTCCGGCTGGAGGGGCTGGTCCATGGGCTGCTCTCCGGCGTTGTCGGGGATTCTGGCCTCAGCCAGATTGATGCCGACGCGCTCAATGGTCACGCAGGCCCGTCCGCCTGCTTGGCCGATGTTCAATACCACGTCCGGATTGTGGACCTGAATGCCTGCCTCTACAGCCGGTCCGCTCTTGGAAAACACGGTGGGGATCTCCAGCTTGATGATCTTCGCCCCCGCGATCTCGTCCGGAAGGAGCTTCACCGCCTCATAAGCGGGATTCACCTTCTCGCCGCCAAATGGGTCAAAGCCTGTCACTAAGATTTTCATGTCCTGTCATCCTTTCGTTTTTTGTAGTGGGAAAATCAGCTCTATGGACGGCAGACGGATATTACTGCGGCGGTCATAGAGCTCGATGGATTCCACATTGTCCCGCAGCTGGTAGCCGGACTCCGGCAGCCAGGTCTCCATAAAATACTGCTTCGCCCTGGCTACGGACAGGGCCAGATCGTTGGGCACCTTGAATTTCACATGGATCTCCGCGTAATCCCCCGGCGCCAGCTCCACCACGGAGGCGGCCTCCGGCTGCTCAGGCTTGTCCACCAGCTCCCCGATAAAGTACGGAAAACAGCCCTTTTCATCCGGATTCCCGAAGATCACCAGGGTTCCGCTGGGGTTGGAGCAGTCCCTCAAAGTCTTGCGGACCTCATAAAACTGCTTTTGCAGCTTCTGCACATCGCTTTTGTAGCACCGCTTTGTCGTTACCGTCCGCAGCCCGGCGGCGTAGCGGCTGGCCTCGTAGGTCTCCACCGCCACAATAATCTGCTTTTTTTTCAGAAAAGAAAACATAAGGTCTCCGCTTCTGCCGGAGAACCCGGCGCGTTTATACGGTTGGCTGGCCGTCTCTCATAATCAGAACATCATCCGCGTAAATGGTAGGGAACCGGAACACCAGATCGAAATGCCCCGCCGCGTCATGAACGCCGCCCAGAGCCAGATTCCGCCCCATGCCGATGTGAAAGGTAGTGAAGGTGGACTCATCCTCAATGTAGCAGTTCCCCACACAGCGGGACTTCCGGTTCAGCCCGATTCCCAGCTCCCCGGCCACATAGATGCCCGGGTCCCCGAAGGAGTCCATATAGCGCCTCAGCTTCTCCCCAGCTCCGCTGCCGGTCTGCACCAGCCTGCCCTGCCGGAAGAGAAGGGGGACGGGCTCGGCGGGGCAGCCCAGATATCCCAGGGAACCGTCGACCACAGCCCGCCCGTCGGTCAGACGCTCCTCAACCCCGATATAAATTTCAAAGCTGGAGGACCCAGCCTTGCCGGGACGGTCCGCCAGTCCATTGAACAGCCCCGGCGTCCTGCCCCGCTTGCCGATGAACAGGTCGGTTCCCAATGCGGTGGTCACATGGACCCGCTCCGCCCTGCGCAGCGCCTCCAGCATTCCGCGCCCGGTCCGCTCCGCCTCGTAGGGGTCCATGTCCATGAAATCAAAGGTCAGCGCCGGCTGTCCGTTATTGCTGGAGAGGGGAAGAGAGAGAAACCGGCCCCCCTCAGCCAGCACCTCCTGGGTGATGCGGTTGGTGACAAGGGAAACGTTGGTTGCCCCGATAATCACATTGTTCTGCATCACGAAGTCGGCCAGGGAGCGGAGAACAGCCCCCGGCTGGGTCAGCCGCTCCTGAATGGTCAGAAGAGACACCATCGCGCCGGCGCGGTCCGCCGCCGTCCAGAGCGCCATACTCTCCTGCACATGGCACTCATCTGAGATAATGAGAGCCCTTTCTCCAGGCTGTACGCGGCACCAGCGGTCGATTACGATATGCGCGCCTTCGTCCAGTGTCAAGCCCATACCGGGTACACAACCTTTCCGCAAAATTGGCAGGGGGGCCGCAGCCCCCCTGCCCCTGCTGCCGGCTCTTAGAAGTTAGCGGCAATGAACATATAGATCAGCTGGAAAACCAGCATACAGGCAGAGGGGATAGCCTGCATCTTGATGATGGAATACTTGTCCTTGACCTCCAGGTACACGCCGGGGACGATGTTGAAGTTGGCGGCCATGGGGGTCAGCAGGGTGCCGCAGTAGCCGCAGGTCATGGCCAGCGTGACCATATACAGCGGGTTGCCACCCAGACTGATGACGAAGGGGACGCCCACGCCAACGGTCATCACCGTGATGGCGGCGAATGCGTTGCCCATGATGATGGTGAAGAGCATCATGCCCAGGGCGTAGGCCACGATGCCGATATAGATGTTTCCGGCGGGGATGATCTTGCCGAAGATGACGGAGAACGCGTCGCCGACGCCGGCCTTGGTAAACACCGCGCCCAGGCAGGAGAGCAGCAGGGGCATGATATACACCGCGCTGGTCATGTCCAGGAAGCGGCGGCCCTCCTCCAGGAAG
>JAAWQM010000098.1 GCA_022800525.1 Oscillospiraceae bacterium | reverse complement strand
TAATGCTTCTCGCAATCCGTTTTTTTGAGCCGCTATTCGGGGCTCTTATTGTTGTGCCCTTTTTCGGACTGCCTCCCTGGCTACTTCGTTTCAAACTTCCAGCGCCTCCCGGATGTCCCTTACATCCAGGGGCCAGGGCGTCGCTTTGTTCAGCGCGGCCGCCGCACGGCTCTGCTGGAGTGGTTCGGCTGTTGAAGTAATCCAAAAAGCAAATGCCAGTCAAGGGTCTTGGCTGGCATTTGCTTTTCTGCTTGCGCTTCATCCTGCATATTCCGTTTGAGCAGCGTCTGATCAAACAGCTTTCGCTCATCCTCTTCAATCCTCGCAAAAGAACTTTTCCGCATTTCAAATTCGGAAGTAATATTACCGCCTTACAGAATGATTATTGACTATCAGCGAGTAAAACGTATACCGTGGGGAATATCCACAATCAAGAGCTTTTCCAGGATTTCCTCACACCAGCCTCCTCCGCTTCTGCCCGAGCATCCGGACGAAGCCCACCGTGACCTTCCACAGCCCCCTTCCCGCCAGAAGGAGCAGCAGTCCCGTCACCACCGATATGGGGAAGGCCACCAGCGGCGGCGCGGTCCAGCTCCCGAACTGCATCATGACCCATGGGACGCTGATGCCCGCCAGGGAGGCCAGCAGCGATAACAGCCCCACTGCGGGCACCACCGCCCCGCACAGCAGGAACGCCGCCGCCGTGATGCTGGTGGCGGGCAGAACAATCATGCCGCCCAGTCCGGCCAGACTGTAGAACGCCGCTACAGCTCCCAGCCTCCTCCAGCTGAACCTGGGATTCTTCACAATGGCATCGCTGAGATAGGCCGCCGCCAGCTCCTTGGGCGCGCCCAGGCGGGCGGCAATTTCCTCTGGTCCCAGACCCTGGGTTTCCAGCTCCAGCAGCTCGCTCTTGATTTCCCGCACGATGTCCACCCGCTCCGAAGCGGGCATGGGCCGCAGGGCCCGGTCCACGGTTTCCAGATACCGCTCCAATTGCTGTTCCATAGTTCAGTCCTCCTTAAGATCATTGATGGCGGACAGCAGCTCCGCCCATTCGCCCTCCATGGCCGACAGGTACTCTCTGCCCCGGTCCGTGAGGGTGTAATATTTTCTGGGCGGCAGGCCCTCCGCCGAGCTGCGCCAGGTGGAGTCCAGCAGTCCCTCTTTCAGGAGCCGCCGCAGCAGCGGATAAATGGTGCTCTCTCCCGCCGCCAGAATGGGCCGCCTCTCCAGCCGGGAGATCAGCTCATAGCCGTACCGCTCCCCCTGAGCAATCATCAGCAGCACGCAGAATTCTAGGGTCCCCCGCTTGATCTGGGACCGCCAGTCGTCAATGTTCACCCAGCCTCACCTCCGATAGGTACATCGTACTACACAGTACAGCGTTTGTCAAGGGTCATATGGAAGAAATCCACCCCCTTAAACAAACCTTAATCATTTCTTCACGGGTTCTCCCTTGCTCTTGGGGAAAGAATCCTGTATGATTGCTGTACTATTAAAAATAATACAGTCAGGAGGCGAGGGCTGTGGAGACGATCCATCTGGTGCTCACAGGTATATTCGCAATTTTCGCGCTGATTTATGGCGGCGCGCTGGCAATTCGGAAAAAAAGCTAGGGAGGGTTCATATTGTTTACATTGAACTATCGGGATTCCCAGCCCATCTACGGCCAGATCAAGGACGGACTGCGGCGCATGATCGTCACCGGAGCCCTGGAGCCCGGGGAGAAGCTGCCGTCGGTGCGGGCCATGGCGATGGATCTGGCAATCAATCCCAACACCATCCATCGGGCCTACAGCGAGCTGGAGGCGGAGGGGTTCATCTACTCCATTCCCGGCAAGGGCAGCTTCGCCTCCAGGCGCGGCGCGCCGGACGGCTCCCACGGACAGGACCCCGCGCGGGAGGCGAAGCTGATCCAGCGGCTGCGGGAGCTGGTGGCCGAGCTGCGGTATCTGAACTACACAGACAGCGAGATCGTTGCGCTGATGCGGGAAGGAGAGGGACAATGATCGAAGTAAACAACGTGGTGAAGACCTTTGACGGCTTCGCCGCGCTGGACGGGGCCAACATCACCGTGCCCGAGGGCGGCGTCTACGGTCTGGTGGGTCCCAACGGCGCGGGGAAATCCACGATCATCCGCCATCTCACCGGCATCTACCGCCCCGACAGCGGCCAGGTGCTGGTGGAGGGCCAGCCCATCTATGAGAACCCGGAGAAAAAGGCTCAGGTGGCCGCTATTCCCGACGACTGGTACTACTTCCCCTCCGCCACCATCCAGGACATGATGCGGTTTTACCGGGGCTTCTACCCCCATTTCGACACGGCCCGGTACGAGCGGTTCAAGGAGGTTTTCACCCTGCCCGAGCGGTCCCCCATCCGCCGTATGAGCAAGGGGATGCAGAAGCAGGCGGCCTTCTGGCTGACCATGTGCTGCCGCCCCAGGTACCTGATCCTGGACGAACCGGTAGACGGACTGGACCCGGTGATGCGGCGGCAGGTGTGGAGCCTCATGATGGGCGACGTCACCGAGCACGGCACCACGGTGCTGGTCAGCTCCCACAACCTGCGGGAGCTGGAGGACGTATGCGACCATGTGGGTATCATGAACAAGGGGAAGGTGCTGCTGGAACGGAGCCTCAGCGACCTCCAGGAGAACATCGTCAAGCTCCAGGCGGTATGGAAGCCCGGCGAGACCCCGGTGCTGCCCCGCGAGCTGGAGGTGCTGCACACCTCCAACGTGGGCCGGGTGTATACCTACATCGTCCGGGGCACCGCCCAGGCGGTGACGGAGCGGGTCGCGCAGTTCGGTCCCCTCATGGTGGAGGCCCTGCCCCTGAGCCTGGAGGAGATCTTCATTTATGAGTTGGGAGGTGAGCAGTATGCCGTCAAAGAGATCCTTCTTTAACCGGACGCTGTTCCGCAAGCACCTGAGCCGCTTCTGGCCCATGTGGGGCGGCATGTCTCTGGTAGGGGCCATGCTGCCCCTGTACCTGCAGTTGGCCCTGATGCAGGACGGGTTCCATGCCAGCGACACCTCTTTCTTCCGGGAGGGGTTGTACCAAGTCGCGTGCTACTTTGTGCCCTGCTTCACCTGCGCGTACGCCATTCTGTGCGTTATGGCGGTGTGGGGATACCTGTATAACGCCCGGTCGGTGGGGCTGATGCACACCCTGCCGGTGGACCGGACGTGCCTGTTCGCCACCAACACGCTGGCGGCGCTGGCACTGGCCCTGATCCCCTTCGCGGTCGTGGGTGCGCTGGTGTGCCTTGTTGCCCTGGGGTGGGGGTTCTTCGATCTGGTGGCGGTGGTCAATACGGTGCTGGCGGTGCTGTTCTGCACACTGCTGTTTGCCGGTCTGGCGACGCTTTGCGCCATGCTGACAGGCCACGCCTTCGTGCTGCCGGTGTTCTATCTGCTGGCCAACTTCCTGGCCTTCCTGATGGAGGTCCTGGCCACTAATCTGGCCCAGGCGTTCCTCATCGGCGTTCCCATGCTGGAGAACATAGGACGGCTGAGTTTCCTCTCCCCCGTGGTGAAGCTCTACAACTCCAGCTTCGGCGTCTACGCCGAGCGTGCGGCGGACGACAGGATATATCATCTGCAAGGGCTGTGGGTTGTGGCGCTGTACGCCCTGGCGGGCTGCGCCATGCTGGCGCTGAGCTGGTTCCTCTACAAGCGGCGGCGCAGCGAGAGCGCCGGGGATGTGGTGGCGTTCCGGTGGCTGCGGCCCGTGTTCCGGTACGGTGTGGCGCTGCTGGGCGGGCTGACCCTGGGGCGGCTGCTGTACGAGCTGCTGTGGCGGGAGTTCTTCCAGAAGGGGGCCTATGCCGACCCGCTGCCCATGGCGGTGTGTATTTTCCTGGCGGGGCTCATCGGGTACTATGCGGCTTCCATGCTGCTGGAGAAATCCCTGCGGGTGTTCGGCAAGAGGAGCCTTCCGGGCATAGGCGTCGTGGCCGCAGGCGCGGCGGCGGTGTGCCTGCTGGCCAGCGTGGACGTGTTCGGCCTGGAGAGGAAGATTCCGGCATGGGATGAGATCGAGAGCGTCACCCTGGCTGACCGCGGGATATCCAGCGGACCCTATTTCCCTGCGGACGAGCCGGACCAGGCGAGGGCTCTGCGGGAGTTCCATGAGGCGGTTGTGGCCGACCGGGACTATATCCGCAGCTACGTTCCTGACTGGACTTATGAGAAGGGCAAGTCCTTCTTCCGCTATATCCGCCTGACGTACCGGCTGAAGGACGGCTCGACCCTGGAGCGGGGGTACGACCTGTGGCTGAACGCGGACCGTGTGGCGGCCGTGGGGACCTATGACAACCTGCTGGCGGAGTTCTATCAGGACCCGGTCGTGCGTGCCGGCGGCGTATCGGTCCCGAAGGGCACAAAGCTGGAGAGCATCGACATCCTGTGCGGCTATGCGGAGAACTACTACGCGAACACCAGCGACCACGCTGAGGGGGACAGCCGCGAGACCCAGCAGGTCTATGCCGCCCTGCAAAAGGACGCGGCTGAGGGCAGAGTCCCCGCCAAGGATGTGCTGCAGAGCCGCAATCCCCTGTCAACAGAGTTCTACCTTCAGCTGAAGTGCCGGACCGCTGATGAACACGGCAGCAATTACAGCTATTACAAGGATGTGTACCTTGCTCCAGGCATGACCAATACCATTGACGCGCTGGTGGAGCTGGGATATGTGACGGAGGCGGATATAGCGCGGTGGGAGCAGGAGTTTGCGGACTGGGAGGCGGATCGGCAGGCCCTGATGGAGGCGAATACGGTTTTGCCGGAAGCTTCAGCGGGGTAAAGAGCGGCCTTCCATCAAAGCGGCTCAAATCATATATGCCGGGAAACCGGCAGGCCCACGATTTCACACAAAAAGAAGCGATACCCCGGGGAGATGCCGCCTCCCCGGGGTATCGCTTTGCGGCATGGTGTTTACAGCTGGTTTCGTTCTGAATACTACCTGATTTGACCTGAAAGGTTGGAAGTAAAGTTTGAAACGAAGTAGCCAGGGAGGCAGTCCGAAAAAGGGCACAACAATAAGAGCCCCGAATAGCGGCTCAAAAAAACGGATTGCGAGAA
>JAAWQM010000025.1 GCA_022800525.1 Oscillospiraceae bacterium | reverse complement strand
CGTCCATACGCCTATGGAGGTCTACACCCAATACCGTGCAGCCTGACAAAATTTCACATTTTATTTCACTGTCTACTTGACGGGGAGCAGTTCAAAATGCACTTTTGATTTTCAAAGGCGTATTTTGCGCCTTTGAACCGTCACAGCAACGTGGAGTGCAAAATGCACCCCACGTCATGCGAGTTCGAGCGTCAAGCTGACGCTCGAAGCTGTGTGTTGCTGGTATCACCCCTCCCATAGCACTCTCATTCACCACAAACGAGCAAGCCGCTATGTTGTATTAGGCGAAATCTCACATTCACCCTTTACAACATACATCTTTGTAACCATTATATGCTTAAGGCAGGGGGCGTGAAAGCCCTTGCTGTGGTCGGTCGTTCTCCGGGTTGTGTAGCTTGGCACAGGTGGAGGGCCGCGGCGGCAGCCATGGGGAACGCTGTGGGACACGCGCTTGCCGTCCTGCGCACGGACTTTGATGATAGCTAGTGTCTTCCGCCTGAAATCGTGGGCGAAAAATTCGTTCATGATAAAGTTATTTGTTGCTTTGATGATAGCATAGCCAACTTTTGGTTCCAAGCTGCGGACAAAATCAACAAACCGACGCATTGACGAAATGCATGATCTGCTATAAAATAGGAAATACGTCCGGCCCGGCAGGGCCGCTTCAGGAGAGGGAGGAAAACACATGCAGGACATTATTATCATCGGCTGCGGCGTCACCGGCGCGGCCTGTGCCTACGAGCTGTCCCGTTACCGGCTGCGCGTCACGGTTTTGGAGGCCAATAACGACGTTGCCGCCGCAACAACGAAAGCCAACAGCGCCATCCTTCACGCTGGATACGACCCCAGGCCGGGGACCCTGATGGCGCGGCTCAACGTGGAGGGCGTCCGGCTGGCGGAGGATATCTGCGCCAGGCTGGACGTACCCTATCACAAGATTGGCAGCATGGTCCTGGCCTTTGACGGGCCGGACCGCACGGTCCTGGACGAGCTTCTGGAGCGCGGCAGGGCCAACGGCGTGCCCGGCCTGCGTCTGCTCGTTGGGGACGAGGCCCGGGCGCTGGAGCCTGAGCTGTCAGCGGAGGTCTCCGCCGCTTTGCTTGCGCCCACCGCCGCCATCGTCAACCCCTGGGAGTATGCCTTGGCGATGGCGGAGACGGCTGTGAAAAACGGCGTGGAGCTCCGCCGCCTGTGCCGCGTCACCGCCATTTCCAGGGAGAAGGACGGGTTTACCGTCACCACCGCCGCCGGCGTGTTCCGCAGCCGGTTCGTCATCAACGCCGCCGGGGTCCATGCCGGAGAAATCCATGAGCTGATTGCGCCCCCGGCCTTCGCCATCCGCCCCGTCAAGGGTGAGTACTACCTGCTGGACAAAAGCGAGGGCAGGCGTGTGGGACGGGTAATCTTCCAGTGCCCCAGCCATTTGGGCAAGGGCGTACTGGTTTCCCCCACCGTCCACGGCAATCTGATTGTTGGCCCGACCTCGGAGCCCTCCGGCATGGAGGATGTGTCCGTCACCGCCAAAGGGCTGGAGACTGTACGGCGGCTGGCCGCCCGCAGCGTTCCCGGCGTCCGGTTCCGGGAGAATATCCGCAGCTTTGCCGGCGTCCGGGCCAACTCGGACCAAGGCGATTTTATTATCGGGGAGAGCGCTGTCCCCGGCTTCTTTGACGTTGCGGGCATCTGCTCCCCCGGCCTCAGCGCCGCCCCGGCCATCGCCCGGTATCTGACCGGCCTGATGGCGGAGCGGGGCCTTGCATTGGAGGAGAAGCCGGACTATGACGGCAGCCAGAGGCGTGTCCGCTTCCACGAGCTGGACGACGGGGCGCGAAACGCCCTCATTGCCCGGGACCCCCGCTATGGCCGGGTGGTCTGCCGGTGCGAGACTGTGACGGAGGGCGAGATCATTGCCAGCCTGCAAGCTCCCATCCCTCCGCTGAGCGTCAACGGTGTGAAGCGCCGGGTGGGTGCGGGCATGGGCCGCTGTCAGGGCGGCTTCTGCGGCCCGAGAGTCCAGGAAATCATGGCCCGCGCGCTGGGTCTGGCGCCCGCGCAGATTCCGCTGGAGGGGCCGGAGTCCTATATCCTTACTGGAGAGACCAAGGAGGCGTGGACATGAGAGAATACGAGCTGATTGTCATTGGCGGAGGCCCTGCGGGACTTGCCGCCGCGCTGGCCGCCTGGGAGAAGGGGCTGAAGAGCATCCTGATTCTGGAGCGGGACACAGCCTTGGGGGGGATCCTCAACCAGTGCGTCCACAACGGCTTCGGCCTCCACCGCTTCAAGGAGGAGCTGACCGGCCCGGAGTACGCCGGGCGGTACGTTGATCTGCTCCAGGGCACCGGCGTCCAGGCCAAGACCGACGCCATGGCCCTGGAGGTCACGAAGGATAAAGTGGTCCGCTATGTCTGCCCGGCCGATGGATGCCGGAGCGTCCGGGCAAAGGCAATCGTGCTGGCCATGGGCTGCCGGGAGCGCGCGAGAGGGGCGGTCTCCATTCCCGGCGCGCGGTGCTCCGGCATTCTCACCGCCGGGGCGGCCCAGCGGTTTGTTAACATTGAGGGCCAGATGGTGGGCCGCCGGGTGGTTATCCTGGGCAGCGGCGACATCGGGCTCATCATGGCCCGCCGCATAACGCTGGAGGGCGCAAGGGTGCTGGCCTGCGTGGAGCTGATGCCCTGCTCCAGTGGCCTGAACCGGAATATTGTGCAGTGTTTGCATGATTTTGACATCCCGCTGTATCTGTCCCACACCGTTACGGATATCGTTGGCAGGGACCGTCTGGAGCGGGTAGTCGTCTCTGCCGTGGATGAAAACCGGCGGCCTGTTCCTGGGACGGAAAAAATCTTTGACTGCGACACGCTGCTGCTGAGCGTAGGGCTCCTGCCGGAGAACGAGCTGACCCGCGCCCTGGGCGCGGAGCTGGACCCCAGGACCAACGGTGCGGTGGTCTATGAGAACATGGAGACATCCGTTCCTGGCGTGTTTGCCTGCGGAAACGTTCTCCAGGTTCACGACCTGGTGGATTTCGTCAGCGATGAGAGCGGCCGCGCAGGCGCGGCGGCGGCGGAGTACGTTCTCTGCGGCGAAGCGGCCTCCCCCCGCGTCCTGGACGTGCGGAACAGCGGCGCCGTCACCTACACGGTCCCCCAGCGTATTCGTCCGGAGGCGGTGGGGAAGGGCGTTACGGTCTTTTTCAGGGTCAGCCGGGTCATGAAGGATGCGGTGATCCGTGTCCGGTCCGGAGAGCGGCAGATTGCCCGCTTCCGGCGGGAGCGCATGGCCCCTGGCGAGATGGAACATATTTTTCTGCCGGAGAAGCTGCTGTCCCAGGCGGAGGGCAGTCTCACGGTCAGCGCGGAGGAGGAGGCGCAATGAAAGAATTGATCTGTATTGTCTGTCCCAACGGGTGCCGCCTCCAGGTGGATGAGGAGAACGGCCTCCGGGTCACGGGCAACGCCTGTCCCAGAGGGGAGGAGTATGGGCGGAATGAGCTGCTGCACCCCGTCCGGGTGCTCACGGGGACTGTCCGGCTCCACGGCGGGACATTGCCCCGCTGCCCGGTAAAGACCAGGGGAACGATCCCGAAAGAGAAATTGCTGGAGGCTGCCCGGGCTCTTTGCATGGTGGACGTTGACGCGCCTGTCCGGCGGGGGGATGTGGTATTGGCTGACATCTGCGGAACCGGGGTGGACGTAGTCGCTTCGCGGGATGTTGGGCTTTGCCCAAACCCAGCAGGGGCTTTGCCCCTGCACCCCACCACCCTTTAAAAAGGGTGGACCCAAATTTTATTGCGTCCGAACCGATAGGGGAGGAAATAATGACGGCAGGAGAGCCGCCTGCTGGTCCGTGGGCGGCTCTCCTGCTGTTATGTTTTTCTCAGCCAGTCCGGCAGCGTTCTGCTCCGTACGCCGGACACCATTCCCATCGCTATATATAGGGTCACGATGGAGCTCCCCCCGTAGCTGAAAAACGGCAGGGTCAGTCCGATAACCGGCATCACAAACAGGCACATTCCGATATTTTCCAATGTCTGGAAGATAATCATGGACGCGAATCCTATGCAGATCAGCGCGTCCATGCTGCTTTTCGCCAGCCGCGCCGACTGGACGCACCGGTATACCAGCAGGAACTCCAACGCAATGATTGCCAGACAACCAACCATTCCCAGTTCCTCGCCGCAGACGCAGAAAATGAAATCCGTCTGCCGGGCGGGCAGGCCGTTCGCGCTCTGGCTCTGGATGCCCTTGAACAGTCCCTGTCCGAACAGACCGCCGCTGCCCAGGGCCAGCATCCCGTGGGTCTGCTGGTAGCCGACCCCAGAGGGGTCCAGGCTGTGGTCAAAGAGCACCTGGAAGCGCCGGACCCAGTAGACCGGCAGCTTTTCAAACAGCGCCAGCAGCCCGATGCCTACCCCAAGGCCGGTAATCCCGATGGCGAACCAGTACCACGCCAGCCCGGCCGCCAGGGCCATCCCGGCGTAGATCACCAGATATACCAGCCCGCTGCCCGCGTCCCTGGAGAAGAAGTAGATCCATACAAACATCAGCCCCGCGTGGGCCGCCGGGAAGAACAGGGACCCCAGGCCGCGCATCCGCTTGTTCTCCCGGAACCATGCGATCTGCTTTGCCAGCAGGACCGTATAGATCAGCTTCACCACCTCCGCAGGCTGGATACTGACGGGGACATGGGGGATTTTCAGCCAGGAGAGGTTGCCCGTATTGTCGTCTACACCGAACCAGCGCAGCAGGGCGATGAATCCCAGCCCAAACAGGAAGAACAGCCACCACCACCGCTCGAAGAGCCGCTCCAGGTCCACGTTGGACACTATAAAATAGGCTCCGACTCCCAGCAAGGCCCCGACAGCCTGAATAATCACCCGGCGCATCTGGTATGCCTGCCCCCGGTAGCCGGTGGCGCTGGCGATAAGCACCAGCCCGAAGGCCGTGCTGATGAGGCACAGTCCCAGCAGCTTCATATCCGCTCTGCGGAGCATATCCTGAACGGACTGAAAGATCCGTTTGAAAAAGGTCACGGTTTTGCCTCCAAAGTAAGTATCGCTTGTAGTTTACCACACCAAAGGAATTCTGTAAACTGTTTCTGCGGCAAAATCATCAAGTTTCAGCGCTGTCCATATATAAGGCCTGCAAAAGGCCGAAAAGCTGTTATGGACAGCCAATAATTTTACCCTTTACAATACCCTGTGGTTGCATTTGCGGGAGAAATGTCCTGGTAGACAGAGCTGTTAAGGCCAATCATCCCGCTGGCGCATTGTATTGAAAACAGCCCCGCGGAGGGCTTCTGGGGTATGTGAGACTGTGCAGGTGGGCCTTGCACCGCAGGATTTTCCTGGTTTCTGCGTGTAAAGGTATGCGGCGTTGTGCATCGGCTAAAGGGTCAGGATAAGGGACAGAAAGAGGAACATCTCTTCTGTGCATCTCATCCGTTTATCCGGTCCCACCATCCCGAAGCAAAACTGCTCCCGCCGTTCGAACATTATTTGTAACGGTTCACCGTTACTGATAACTTATGACAGCAAAAATTTTGTCGTTAGTGCTTTTTGGGTACTTTTAAGGAAATATTGGCGGGGGCCATGGCCGGACCGTCCTCCATCCATCGGAGCGAAGCAGGGTGTCGTTGTCGCTTTTCAGCAGGATTTCGATATAATCCTTGTAGACCTTGATTTTCTGGATGATGAACTGGAGATCGTTCCGATTTTCTTGTTTGTCAACCCTCTTTATCTTTTCCTACATTTATTTTTGCTGGAGCTCTAGCTGAATGACATTACTCAAGGAGATACGCAGGCTGCGGCTCAAGGGACAGGGGAAAACGGGAAAAGAATAGAGGAATTAACCGGCGTATGCCAGAATCAAGCAAGCGAAATATGGACAGCGGATCAACAAGAGGACGAGACTTCCCTGGAGCGAAAGCGGCAACCTTGCTTATATTTACCCATGAAAAAAACTCTCTGATCAACTCTTAGTTGCGTTCGTCCTTGTGACACAAAAATGCAGGCACTTCTGCGGGCAGGCATCCACGCATTTTCCGCACCGTATGCACTCTGGGGACTGGGAAATTTCTTGCAGAGAGAGGTCCACTGGACAGGCTTTTTCGCAGGCCATACAAGAGACACACAGGTCCTTTTCCCATTGGATTTGCACAAGGCTGAACCGGTTGAACCAGCCATAAATAGCCCCAAGTGGACACAGATATTGGCAGAAGGGCCGGTAAACCTTCACGGAGAGCAGCGCAACGCCAATCAGAATTCCCAGCTTCCAAAGGAACAGACCGCCAGCTTGGCCACGAAGAGCCTCGTTTGTACTAAGCAGAGGAATCGCGCCGAACAAGGTGCCGGAGGGGCACAGATATTTGCAAAACGCAGGGACTTTTGCAAATCCTCCAAACAAAAACATGGAACCAACGCACACCAAAAGAATCAGTACTGCATATTTTCCATACTTCAGGATATGGTGACAGGGCAGATTCTTCTTCTTTTTGAAGATGGGGATTTTGTGCAAAAGATCCTGCACCAATCCAAACGGGCACAGCCAGCCGCAGACAAAGCGCCCCAAAAGGCTGCCGAACAGAAAGAAAAAGCCCAGTGCGGCAAAGGGAATTTGAAAGCCTCTCTGGTTGAGCAGCGACTGCAAGGCGCCGATGGGGCACGCGGCGACGGCGCCTGGACAGGAGTAGCAGTTCAATCCTGGAACACAGACGTATTTCAAGCCGCCGCGGTAGATTTTCCCGGTCAGAAAACCGTACATATATCCATTTGTAACAATGGTGAACAGCAGCTGTACTGCCAGCCGAAGTCTTTTCATGCGTCACCCAATCCCGATGCACTCCAGGCAGACCATCACTGCCTTTTTCCATATCACAGCAAGCTGCCCCTGCAGGGCTCCGGCTCCGAGGAAGAGGATGCCCACAAGTAATCCTAATCCCCAGAAGTGCCGTTTACAGTCCTTCCAAAAGCTCATTGATGATCTCCTCCCATGTAGTTTTATCTCCAGCTCCGACGACCACGTCCAGAACGATTCCATCTGTGTCAAGGAAGAATGTAGTCGGTACGGCGGTTACATCCGTCAGGAGCGCATAATAGATGGACTCATTCAAGAGCAGGTGGATGTAATTGGCTCCCGTCTGTTGGATCAGGCTTTCCGCATAGGACTGGTCCTCCCCCTCCTGCACGTCGCTGATAATGCCCATAATTTGAAATTCTTCTGCGTCATATTCCGCCGACAGCTCACCGAGCGACGGCATCTCCCTTAAACAAGGACCGCAGTATGTGGCCCATACATTCACCATCGTGAGCTTTGACTGGGAGAAAATCTCGGACGAAACGGTATTCCCCTCCAGATCCGTTCCCTCAAATGTGATTGGTTCAACAGACGGTTCCGCTTCAGAGGGGGGCTCTGCTTCGGCAGGTGTCTTACTGGCTGCTTCTTCCGCGCCGGAGTCATGATCCGCTGTCCTCCCGGCGGTATCTCCAGCGCAGCTGCTTAAAAGAAGCGCCAACAGAACCAATATTCCCCCTAATACCTTATACAGTTTACGCATATACAGTTCCTCCAATCAAACCGATAGTAACCTTTTCCATACGTCGTTTCATGTATTTGTTTCAATCTTATTATACGATATCCGATGCGAATAATCAAGAATGAGTCATATCAATCGGACGGATATTTTTCACCTGCCCGATTGCTTTGGAGCAATCTCTCTATGCAGGGGAACTTTTACAGTGGTTCCATCACTGAGTCACTTCTGACAACGCCAATAAGCGGAATTCCGGCCCTGCCCTCGCATAAAATCAAAGCTCCTCTCATAGGTTATACAGACAACCAACGCCAAACAACCAATGAGGAGAAGCATACATATGGAAACAACACAAAATTTCGTCCAGCTCCGGGGCACGGCGGCAGGCGAGCCCACCCCTTCCCATGAAAACCATGGCCAGCGGTTCTACCGCTTTCCCTTCGCCGTCAAGCGACTGTCCGGGCAGACGGACACCCTGTGGGTCATCGCCACCGGCGAGCAGCTGCGCCGCCTGACGCCCCTTACCGGCCAGCGGCTGGCGGTGGACGGCCAACTGCGCTCCTTCAACAACAAGACCGGCTCCGGCAGCCGCCTGGTGATCTCCGTCTTTGCTCAGATGCTTACTTCCACGGAGGGCGACGACCTGAACACCATCCAGCTGCGGGGCGTGATCTGCAAGCCTCCGGTGCTGCGGCGCACGCCGCTGGGGCGGTGCATTTCAGACATGATGCTGGCGGTAAACCGGCGGTATGGGCGGGCGGATTACCTGCCCTGCATTGCCTGGGGACAGGTGGCGATGATTACCGGACACATGCAGGTCGGAGACCCCCTGGCCCTGGAGGGCCGGGTCCAGAGCAGGGTGTATACCAAAGTTGTGGAGGGCTGCGCCGAGGAGCGCACCGCCTTCGAGGTTAGCGTGATGCACTTGGTGGAATAAGCGGGACCGGCAGGGCGGGAACTGACACAATAGGTTCCCTCCTTGCCGGACACTTTTCCGCCGCAGCGGAATACATCGAAAACCATTGCGCCGCAAGGGTTACGTGGCTGCATTTTTTCTTCAGAAGGAATAGCAGGCAAAGTCTGGTTGTGATGCCGCTTATACGCAGGTTTAACCGATATTGGGCAGTTCTGATGTAAAGTCGCTATATAAATTGTTTATAATCACATGCATAAAGAAGTTATAGGCAGGTTTAAGTGAAGCTTTTCTCACTTGAACCTGCTTCTATTTTTGTTTAAGAAAGTAAGGGCATCATGATACAAGCCTTTGCAGGGACGTACACTGCGCGCTCTTACAGGAGAGATATTCTTTCCGCCTGAAATCTACAAAACGTACATTGATTTCTGTGCCAGCTGTCCTTTTTCTGTTGCGCTTTTGCATAAAATCGTTTAAACTAAAGACAAAATATTTTTTGAAATGGCGGTGGAGGCAATGGAGCGGTTGGATAAATTGCTGGCCGGGACGGGGCGCTGGTCCCGCCGGGAGGTCAGGACGCTGGTAAAAGAGGGCAGGGTCCTTGTGGACGGGCTGCCCGCCGCCGGCGTGGAGCAGAAGGTGGACCCTGCCGCCTCGCGCGTCCAGGTGGACCGGGAGGCGCTGGCGGTGGGGGGCTTTACCTATGTGATGCTCCACAAGCCCCGGGGGGTGCTCTCCGCCACAGAGGACTACAGGCAGCAGACGGTGCTGGACCTTCTGAGCCCGGATCTGAAACGGAAGGGGCTGTTTCCCGTAGGGCGGCTGGATAAGGACAGCGAGGGCCTGTTGTTGCTGACGGATGACGGAGACCTGGCCCACCGGCTGCTGAGTCCAAAGCGGCATGTGAGCAAGGTATACCGGGTCTGGCTGGACCGGCCTTTGGGCGGGGCGGACCAGGCGGCCTTCGCTGCGGGGATTGTTCTGGCGGATGGCACGCGATGCCGTCCGGCGGGACTGAAGCCGCTGGGGGACGGCAGGGAGGCATTGGTCACTTTGCACGAGGGTAAATTTCACCAAATCAAACGGATGTGCGCAAGCCGGGGTTCGGCAGTCTGCCGTCTCAAGCGGATTTCCATGGGCGCCCTGACGCTGGACGAGACGCTGGAGCCGGGGGCGTACCGGCTCCTGACAGGTGAAGAAGTTGCAAAAATCGGCGAAAAAATATGAAATTTCCGGAAATTAACATATCAGACAAAAAGGAACAATATTTTTTGTGAAAAAAAGAAAAATCTCTTGCAAAGTGTCGAAAGACCAAGTATAATAGAAACGGAATCCGACAGGTTGCACAAAAAAGGCTGGGTGCGCCCCGCGCGCCCTAGAAATAGGTCGATGGAGGAGAACCGCTATGTCAGGGAGAATTTTTCAAAACGCAGTTCTGCAGATCAAGGACGCCACGGACCGGGTCGTAGGTGTGATCGACGGAGAGGGGACGGTGATCTCCTGCAGCGATCTGGGCCTGATTGGCCGGAAGTGGCCGGAGTATGTGGAGCCGATCAACCAGGCGGACGGAACCATGACCATGGTGGATGGACGGACGTTCCGGGCTCTGGGAGGCTGGTCGTCCCGTTTTGATTACGCTGTGTTCACCGTAGGCGAGGACGACGTCAGCCGTACGGTCTGCGCCATGGCCGGCGTAGCGCTCAACAGCGCAAAGAGCTACTATGAGGAGAAGCACGACCGCGGCTCCTTTATCAAGAGCATTATTTCCGACAACATCCTGCCCAGCGATATCTACATGCGGGCCAAGGAGCTGCACGTGACGCCGGAGGTACCCCGGGGAGTGTTCCTGGTACGGAAGACGGAGGAGAGCGACGCGGCCCTGATGGATGTGGTGCAGGGCTTGTTCCCGGACCGGCAGAATGATTTTGTCCTCAGTGTAGGGGACAGCGACGTGGTACTGATTCACCAGCTGCCGGAGTCCAGCAGTGAAAAGGAGGTCCAGCGTGTGGCCGGGGTGCTGGAGGAGGCGCTGCGGGCTGGAAGCGAGGGCCATGTGGTCATCGGTATCGGTACGGTGGCGCAGCATCTGCGGGATCTGGCCCGGAGCTACAAGGAGGCCCAAATCGCCATCGAAGTGGGTAAGGTCTTCGACACGGAAAAGTACGTCATCAACTATGAGAATCTGGGCATCGGGCGGCTGATTTACCAGCTGCCGACCACGCTGTGCGAGATGTTCCTGATTGAGGTGTTCAAGAAGAATCCGATTGATTCCCTGGACCAGGAGACGCTGTTTACCATCCACAAGTTCTTTGAGAACAACCTGAATGTGTCGGAGACGGCCCGGAAGCTGTTCGTCCACCGGAATACGCTGGTGTACCGCCTGGAGAAGATCAAGAAGCTGACAGGGCTGGATTTGCGGGAATTCGACGACGCCATCACCTTCAAGGTTGCGCTGATGGTCAAGAAGTATCTCACCAGCCGGGGGATCGACGCGTAATCTCTTCTGCTGGGAGGGCGTCATCCGCCCGGCGGGCGCCCTTCTGCCGGTTGCGGCAGGGAAGGAATCTGATAGAGTAAAGGAAAGCGCCGGGGAAAAATCCCCGGCGCCTTTTGGTGTGGCTGTCAATGGGCGATACTGCTGGCGCTGACGATTGCGCCGTCCTCAAGGCTGATCTCGTAGGTAAAGACGGTGGTCTGGCGGGCCGAGCGGTCATACACGCCGAACTCCACGCGATAGGCATAGGCCTGACCGCTGGCATACAGCTTGTAGGCGTGGAGGCCCTTGACAGCGGTGCGGGCAAAACCGGCGTCGGTCAGAGCGGTTTCCTCAGCCGCGCCGGCAGTGATGACGGCGGCGCTGCCCGGTTCAGGATTTGGTTTGCTGTCTGGTTTGGAGTCGGGGGCGCTGCCGGGCTCGGAATCGGAGCATTCGTTCTTGTTGTTGGGCTTCTGTTTTTCGGGCTTTTCGGGTTTTTGGGGTTTTTCGGGCTTTTCGGGTTTGGAGACTTCTTCTGTTTTGTTGTCCTTGTCGGACTTATTGGCTTTGCCGGATTTGTCCGAGGCCAGCGCAGCAGCGCTCAGGGAAAACGCCAGGGACAGGGCCAGTACGAGGGATAACAGCTTCTTCATGATAAATTCCTCCTTGTTATGTTGCTTTTTCAGAGCTTGCAAAAGAAAAGATGAACAACACAAAGCAGGCAGTACGTAAGTCCCCGACACATGTCCGGTCTTACGTACTGCCTGCGGCTGTACTGCTCAACATGCTTCTATTATACACATTTCGGAGGATTTGTCAATCATGTTTTTCAGCCGCCGCGCCGGGAAACATCACACCAGCCTTCTCTTCAGCTGGTCCGGGTTGTCCGCGTACTCCAGCGCGACCTCTTTGGATATCTGCCTGTTCTTGTAGAGATTCAGGATCGACTGATCCATGGAGATCATGCCCTCCGCGCTTCCGGCGGTGATGGCGTTGCCAATCTGCTCCGTCTTGCAGTCCCGGACCAGATTGCGGATGGCGCTGTTCATGTGCATGATCTCGTAGGCGGGCACCACATCCCCGTTGGCCCCCGGCAGAAGCTGCTGGGAGACCACCGTGCGCAGCACCATGGACAGCTGCGCCCTGATCTGTCCCTGCTGCGTGCTGGGGAACGCGTCCACAATACGGTCGATGGTGTTCACCGCGCCCTTGGTGTGCAGGGTGGCGATGAGCAGGTGCCCTGTCTCCGCCGCCGTCATGGCGGTGTGGATAGTCTCATGGTCCCGCATCTCGCCCAGCAGAATCACGTCCGGCGCCTGCCGCAGGCACGCCCGCAGGGCCGACAGGTAGTCCTCCGTGTCAATGGAGATCTCGCGCTGGCTGACGATGCTCCGCTGGTTGCGGTGCAGGTACTCAATGGGGTCCTCCAGGGTGATGATGTGGGCCTCCCGGGTCCGGTTGATCCGGTCAATGACGCAGGCCTGGGTGGTGGACTTGCCGCTGCCCGCCGTGCCGGTGACCAGCACCATGCCGTGGGTCATGTCCGCCAGATCCATGATGGCCTTGGGGATGTGCAGCTTCTCCCAGTCCGGGATGTCGAAGGACACGATCCGCACCACTGCCGCCAGGGACCCGCGCTGGCGGTAGGCGTTCACCCGGAACCGGGCCAGCCCCGGTACGGAGAAGGAGAAGTCGTCGTCGCCCATCTCCTGATAGTGGTCCATGGGCCGGTGGGCCATTTCATACAGCCCGCGGATCAGCTCCTCGGTCTCGTCGGGCAGGACGCGGCCCTCGCTGATGAAGCTCAGACGCTTCTCCAGCTTCTCGCTGACTGGTCCGCCGGCGATGATGAACAGGTCGGACGCCTGATCGTTTACCGCCCGCTTCAGATAGTACAATAAATCCGCCATTTTCTGTCTCCTTTAAAACATCATATCCCAGAGGTCGATTCCCTCGTCGGCCTCCCATTCGCCCACAGGCACGGCCTGCCAGCGCAGTATTTCGTAGTCATTCACGCCGTCCACCCGGACCTCCACCTGTAATTCCTGGGTGTCGGAGATGGGAAAGGTAAAATATTCTCTCCGCTCGGTGTAGCCGCCGTAGTCGATGACAACCGTGTCCACATCGTCCAGGCCCTCCAGGTTCGCCGCGTCCTCGCCAAGGCGCAGCAGCGCCAGGTACTGCTGTGCCTTGCAGTCGGCCTCGTAGTAGTCCTGTATGGCCTGATTGGCCGCGTCGGACAGCCGCCCGTCCGCCCGCACAGTGGACAGGCTCAGCAGCGCAAAGATGGTCAGCGCCAGCACCGCGAAAATCACCAGCAGCGACGCCCCGCCCAAGGCGGGAGGGGAGAAGCTGGATCTTTTCTGTTCTTTCATTCCGTCACCTCCACCTGCCACAGAACTTCCAGGGAGAACAGCTCGTCTCCGTTAAGTGCCGAAACAATAATCTTCGCCCCGTTCAAGCCGGGGGCGCGGTAATTGGCGGGATAAATCTCCAGCTGGTAGGCCGCGCCGTCGTAGGGGAAGCCGCTGTCCAGATAGGGGGTCATATCCTCGTTCAGCGGGACCAGGAACGCGCTGCCGCTGCATTGTACCTCGCCCAACACAGCATCAGCGGCGCGGGACGGGTTTGCGCCGCTGCGTAGCTCCTCCGCCATGGACTGGCATAGCAGGGCGGCCCGGTCCCTTGCCTCGCTGGTCCGGGAAGCCGCGTCGCTCTTCACGAACGCCTGCAAGCACAGCGCCGCCGCCAGCGCGAAGACCAGCAGCATCACCATCTGCTCCAGCATGACCAGAGGGGCCTTGCTTCTCTCATTCATCCCACCGCCCCCTTTCCGCTGCGCAGGGAGAGAATCAGCGAATCCTCCCCGCTGGATATCCGCAGCCGTCCGTCCTCCATGGAGAACTCCACCGCCTCCGCCTCCATAACCGGCTCCCCAGCCTCCAGGGTCAGGTCCAGAGCTTCCTCGGCGTATAGCTCCATGATGCTCCCGTTCCAGCAGTAGACCCGGGTGACGTACCCGTCCCTGTCGTCAAAAACCAGGGCGCTCACGCCGTTGAAATCGTCCACCCGCACGCCGTCCGCGCGGTCCGCCTGCCGGACCCGGGTAGCGATGTACTGGAGGGTGGTGCGGCGGTCAAACGCCGCCTGGTCCCGGTCCGTCAGCCTCCGGTAGGCGTCCGCCCCCGTCAGCAGCACCGCCAGGATACACACGGAGAACACCCCGAACAGCAGCAGGGCGATCAATCCGTCAATCTGATGTCTGATAGGCCGTTTCTTCATCGCTTCCGCTCCAATACTGTGATGCTGGGCATCAGGTTCCTGGCGAAGACCTGATAGTCCACCATGTATTTCTCCTCGTCCACCTGAACGCCGTAGCGTTCCTTCAGGTACTCCAGGTCCGGCGGGTAGACGCCCTCTGTGGCGTAGCAGGCCGCGCAGCCCCGGTGCAGAGCCTCCTCCAGCTGGCGCAGGCTCTCTTCATCGCGGCCGCTGTCCAGGCTGTTCACCGCCGCAGCGAACACCACTAGCGCCAGCACAACCGCCAGCGGCGCCAGCAGCCCCTTCAGCAGGCTGCCCAACATATGTTTTTTTCGTCCCATTCCGTCACCCGATAGCGGACATGATGTGCATGAGAGGCAGCATCACTGACAGCAGGATCAACCCCACCAGCAGCGAGCAGATCAGCACCAAAGCGGGTTCCACCCGGCTGACCGCGTTTTCCAGAGCGGCCTCGCTCTCCTCGCTGAGGTCCCGGGCGATTTTCTCCATGGCGGCGTCGCCTGCGCCGCTGCGCTGGCCCAGCTCCAGGAGCCTGGACTGTCCGGCGGGCAGAAGGCCGCTGTCCTTCATGGCCCTGCCCAGGGCCTCGCCGTTCTCCAGCTTTTTATGGCACTCAAGACACCGGGCCCTGGCGGGAGGGACGTCCTCCATCAGGCCCGCCGCCAGCTCGATGGCCTCCTCGGTGGGCAGGCCGCTGGCCATGCCCATGGCCATGGCCTGGGCAAGCTGGGCGGTGTTGAGCTTCCTGGAGACGCCCTTGTCTCCGTGACGGGCCCGCCACGCGCCGGTCAGCTTGGCCCGGAACCCCGGCAGCGCCGCGAAGCTCCCAAGGAATACGACCAGCAGCGCCATCAGTACCCACAGCGCCGGCATAGCCTTGTCCAGCCACTGTCCCAAGGCCAGCAGTCCCCCGGCCACGCCGGTGAGCCGTCCGCCCAGGGAGGCGTACACGTCGTCAAAGATGGGCAGCACCCGCACCAGCAGCACAGCGATGACAATGAGCATCACCGCCAGCATCACCGCCGGGTACAGCAGCGCGCTCTTGACCCGCCGGTCCATGCGCACCCGGTCCTCGTAGTACCGGGAGAGGGCAGAGAGGGCTTCCTCGGTCCGTCCGGCGGTCTCGCCTACCTCGATGAGGCCGCAGACGTAGGCTGGGAAGCGTCTGGAGTCCTTCATGGCGGCGGAGAGAGAAGCGCCGTCGTCCACTTGCCTGGACATAGCCTCCAGCAGTTCGCGGTTTTCCCTGCCGGACTCCTCGCCCAGCAGGGCCAGGGCGTCGCCCAGCCCCACGCCCGCGTGGAGCAGCAGCGACAGCTCCAGACACAGGGCGGAAAGCTCCTCGTGTGATAGGTTGGTTTTCATGTGATCCTCCATAAATGGTTTTGGGGTTTCCTGAGATGTACGAATAGACGCGTTTTGCAGGGGCGGATATCATCCGCCCCTACGGATCCGGCGGCCCCATAGAGGCACGGAAAAAATACAAAGGGCCCGCGGGAGAGCCGCAAGCCCATTGTAACGCAATTCCAGATTTTCGTAAAGAGGGAAAACTGAACTGGCCGGAAAATTTTTACCGTGCCGGGGACCGCCGCCGCTCAATAGGAATTCTTGGCGGTGTAGTTACTCCCGTTGCCGATATACTGCATGATTTTCTCGCTGCTGTTGCCGTTGGAGGCGAAGGTGGGGTCCATGCGGTGCCAGGTGGTGCCGTCAAAGTAGATGGCGTTGTCCACCCAGCCGTTCTCCTCCGTCCAGACGCTGATCCAGGCGTGATAGCCGCCGTTGTCCACATAGCCGGTAATCAGTTTGCAGGGCACGCCCTGGCTGCGTAGCATCCCGGCCATGAGAGCGGCGTAGTCGAAGCAGATGCCCTTCTTGGTGGACAACACGGTATCCAGCACCGGCAGGTAGCCTGACTGGACTGTGGCAGCCTTGTTGTCGTCATAGGTCAGGTTGCTGACCACGAAGTTGTAAATGTTCTCCACCTTCTTCAGGGGGTCAGATTCGCCGCCCGCCAGTTCCTTGGCCTTGGCGATGGTGTTGGGGGAGACGGAGTCGGAGTAGTTGACGTACTGGTTGGGGCGGATGAAGGGGGCGAACTCGTTGGAGAGGGAAACGTTGAAGGTGGCGTCCACCACAGCGGCGTACTTGCCAGTGGAGGCATTCTGCTCCATGACCTTCACGGTGTAGCTGCCGTTTCCGTCGGACAGGGGGAAGGTGACCCACTGCTGCACGGGCAGGTCGTAGGTGTAACGGGTCTCGGCGGTGTTGGTGTTGGGACCCATGACCAGAACCTTGACGCGGGTGGCGGTGGTGGCGGTGAAGTTCACCATCACATAGCCGTCGGTGGTGTTGGAGTAGTCAATGGTAGCCTTCTGGTTGGCCTTGGCGAGGACGCCGGAGGGAGTGGGGGTCAGGGCCACGTCCAGAGCGGGCAGGCCGCTGAGGGCCACGGCCTCGTCGGCAATGTCGATTTCCTCCTCCACCAGGGATACGGAGCCGGTATAGATGTCCTCAAAGGCCGGTTCGGGTTCAGCGGCGGGCTCCTCCTGTCCGCAGCCCGCCGGTACGGCCAGCAGCAGCGCCAGCGCCGCCGCAGCCAGGGCGATATGTTTCTTATCACGCATCAAAAGCGCCTCCTTAATGTGTTTACATGTGGTGAAAAGCAATACGCAAAGCGGGAGTCTTTCCTGCCGCAGTCGTAGTATAGCACATCCTTCCAGGAAAGGGAAGTACTTTTGTTAAAATTTTTTCAGAATCAAGGAGTTTGTGTAACTGGCCGGTGTCCGCTTATTCCAGCGCATCGTATTCTGCGGCATCCACCGGCTCGCACCACTCTGTGCGGCAGCCCTCGCCGGGGACCTCCACCGCCAGATGCTGAAACCACTCGCCAGGAGCCGCGCCGTGCCAGTGCTTCACTCCGGCGGGGATGTTCACCACATCGCCAGGATGGAGCCGGCGGGGCGGCTTGCCCCACTCCTGGTAGTAGCCCCGGCCTGCGGTGCAGAGCAGGATCTGTCCGCCGCCCTGCTGGGCGTGGTGAATGTGCCAGTTGTTGCGGCAGCCGGGTTCAAAGGTCACATTGCCGATGCCAACCTGAGTGGTGGACAGCATGTTCAGATAGCTCTGCCCGGTGAAATATTGGGCGAAAGCATCATTTTTGCTTCCGGACGGGAATACGCTCAGTTCCTTTTCCATTTGGATTACTCCTTTGTGATTGATTTCGGGGGCTCATGCGATCATTATAATCATCATAGACGCGCAAGAAGCTGGGCGGTCAATCATCTCTTTTTACCGGTACAAAATCAGACTGAACCAGGTAACGATATTGCCTCCGGCCTGAAATTCGATCCCGAACCGCTCGGCAACATCGATCACCAGGATGCCGTGGCTCTCCACGCAGGGGTACATTCTATCCGGATGGCGGCACGGTCCGTCCGGATAGGCGCACCGCTTGCAGATAGCGCAGGACTCCGTGGACAGAGGATAGGTCTCCACACCCTGGGCCTGCAGGAGCGCGGCGGCCTGCCGTGTGATCTCCTCGTGGCCGGAGCGGGTCTCCAGCGTCCCCTCCAGGTCCTCAATGTCATCCACCTCGCTCATTGTTATGAGAAGCAGAGCGTGGGGATAGCTGAGGCACCTGTCCCGGCATTCCTCCACTGTACCTACGGCGGGCGGGCAGGCCCAGCTGGTGCCGTAGCAGGCGCAGTCCGTCTCGCACACCATCCGGACGCGGGGCGAAAACGTCAGCTCCGCCGTTTCGAAAAATTCATATTGTACAATGGGCAGCTCGCTTAACTGCCGCTCAAAGGCTTCCTGGTTCATGACATGCTCCTTTGGCCCGGGATTGCCGGGCGTATTGCCGGGGTTGGGCAAAGCCCGGCCTGTTTCCATTACCAGCAAGTATATCACAAAAGAAGCCGCCCGAAAAGAGGCAATTTGGGAGGGCTGCGGAAATTATTTTGTGTTATGCAGATTTTAAGCTGAAAGGATATCCCCTGTAGGGGCGGATGATATTCGCCCCTGGAAAATTGATTTCCGTGGAGACGGCCAAGAACCCCTTGACAACCAAGCGCTTTTTTCCTATAATTAGTGCGGTAGCATCAGGAACTTCCGCCCTGCGGGACGGAATTTACAAAGGCTGTTTTATCACAAGGAAAGGAAGATTTGCCATGATCTATTCTACCGAAGTCCAGCACATGTGCCCCGTTGCCAAGGGCGCGTACCATGGTCCCGCTCCCATTCCCGAGGAGGGCAAATGGGTCCAGGCCAAGGAGATCAAGGATATCAGCGGCTTTACCCACGGCGTGGGCTGGTGCGCTCCCCAACAGGGCGCGTGCAAGCTGACCCTCAATGTGAAGGAGGGCGTCATTGAGGAGGCTCTGGTGGAGACCCTGGGCTGCTCCGGCATGACCCACTCCGCCGCTATGGCCAGCGAGATCCTCATCGGCAAGACCATTCTGGAGGCGCTGAACACCGACCTGGTTTGCGACGCCATCAATACCGCTATGCGCGAGCTGTTCCTGCAGATCGTCTATGGCCGCACCCAGTCCGCCTTCTCTGAGGACGGTCTGGCCGTGGGCGCATCCCTGGAGGACCTGGGCAAGGGGCTGCGCAGTCAGGTGGGCACCATGTTCGCCACCCAGTCCAAGGGTCCCCGCTATCTGGAGATGGCGGAAGGCTACTGCACCCGCATGGCGCTGAACAAGGATGACGAGGTCATTGGTTATGAGTTCGTGAACCTTGGCAAGATGATGGACTTCATCAAGAAGGGCGACGACGCAAACACCGCCCTGGAAAAGGCCAAGGGCCACTATGGACAGTTCGACGCGGCCGCCAAGTATATCGACCCCCGGCACGAATAAGAGAGGAGGACAAAAATTATGGCTCTGTTTGAAAGCTACGAGAGAAGAATCGACAAGATCAACGGCGTCCTCGCTCAGTACGGCATCAAGGATGTCGAGGAGTGCCGCGCCATCTGCCAGGAGAAGGGCTTCGATCCCTATGAGATCGTCAAGGGCATCCAGCCCATCTGCTTTGAAAACGCCTGCTGGGCCTACTGCGTAGGCGCGGCTATCGCCATCAAGAAGAACACCGCCAGCGCCGCCGATGCCGCCAAGGCCATCGGCGAGGGCCTCCAGGCCTTCTGCATTGACGGCAGCGTGGCCGACGACCGCAAGGTGGGTCTGGGCCACGGCAACCTGGGCGCCATGCTGCTCAGTGACGAGTCCAAGTGCTTCGCCTTCCTGGCCGGCCACGAGTCCTTCGCCGCCGCCGAAGGCGCCATCGGCATTGTCCGCAACGCAAACAAGGCCCGCAAGGAGCCTCTGCGCGTCATCCTGAACGGCCTGGGCAAGGACGCTGCCCAGATCATCAGCCGCATCAACGGCTTCACCTATGTCCAGACCCAGTTTGACTACGCCACCGGCAAGGTGAACGTGGTCAAGGAGATCCGCTACAGCGAGAGCGAGCGGGCCAATGTGCGCTGCTACGGCGCGGACGACGTCCGGGAGGGCGTGGCCATCATGCACCTGGAGGGCGTGGATGTGTCCATCACCGGCAACTCCACCAACCCCACCCGCTTTCAGCATCCCGTGGCGGGCACCTACAAGAAGGAGTGCTATGAGCAGGGCAAGAAGTACTTCTCCGTGGCTTCCGGCGGCGGTACGGGCCGCACCCTGCACCCCGACAACATGGCCGCCGGCCCCGCTTCTTACGGCATGACCGATACCATGGGCCGGATGCACAGCGACGCCCAGTTTGCGGGCAGCTCCTCCGTCCCCGCCCATGTGGAGATGATGGGCTTCTTGGGCATGGGCAACAACCCCATGGTGGGCGCGACTGTCGCTGTGGCCGTGGCTGTTGCGGAGAGCCTGAAGTAAGATAAGGTCCCCGGAGCTGTCAGGGCCTGCCTGATAAAAAGGCTCTTTACTGGGAAAGGCAGCCGCATGATGCGAAAGCGTCATGCGGCTGCCTTTTGATTTAAGAAGCTGTATTGAGGCTTGAACAAATGGTAGTATTCCTGCGTTTTAGCACAGGAATACTACCAAGCTTTACCGATGATTGCAGGTTCTCAGCGCACAGCCGCCGGAACCCTGCCCAGATCCAGCGCGGCGATGGCCTCCTGCATCTGCTGGGCCGACTTGCGCAGGGCGCCGTTCTCCGCGCCGCTGAGGGGGATCTCCAGGATCTCCTTCAGCCCGTTGCGTCCTACGATGGACGGGATGCTCAGGGCCAGCCCGCCCAGGCCGTACTGACCCTCCAGCACCACGGAAATGGGCAGCACGGACTGCTCGTCCTTCACGATGCACTCTGCGATGCGCCCCACCGCCATAGCGATGCCGTAATAGGTTGCGCCCTTCCGGCGGATGATCTCATAGGCGCTGTCCCGGACTTCCCGGTACATGCGCTCCATCTCGGCGGGGTTCATTGCCATGCCCCGGATGCGGCAGAAGTCCTCCAGGTCCAGTCCGGAGACGTTGGCCTCGCTCCACACCGCCAGCTCGCTGTCACCGTGCTCACCGACAATGAAGGCGTGGATATTCCGGCTGTCCACCCCCAGCTCCTCGCCCAGCAGCTGCTTGAGCCGGGCGGTATCCAGCACAGTGCCGGACCCGATGACCCGCTCCTTGGGGTAGCCGGACATCTGCCACGCCGCGTAGGTCAGCACGTCCACCGGGTTGGAGACAATCAACAGGATACCGTCGAAGTCCCGGGCGGTGATCTCGCTGAGGATGCTGCGAAGAATTGCGGTATTCTTGCCGATGAGGTCCAGACGGGTCTCGCCGGGCTTCTGGTTCACGCCGGCGGTGATGACCACCAGGGCGCAGTCGGTGATGTCGTCATAGCTCCCGGCGGTGATTTCCATGGTCGCGCCGTAGGGAAGGCCGTCGCTGAGATCCATGGCCTCGCCCTCCGCTCTGTCCTGGTCCACGTCCAGGAGGACCAGCTGGGAGAACAGCCCCTGCTGCAAAAACCGGAAGGCGATGGAGGACCCCACCAGCCCGCAGCCGATGATGGCCGCTTTTCTGGGATTAGTTGCCATATTGCATTCTACTCCTTCACAGCCCGGCTTTTTGCCGGACTGATTTGGGATTAGCTTTGCCGCGTTCCGGGCGGATTATGCGGGCGCTTCACCACAGCATCCGGCAGGCTGCGCTCTGGTTCCGGATGCCCATATGATTATAGGAATTGACCTCAAAGGTCATCACGCCGCCTATGTATCCCGCGTTCAGCTCCGTTACGCAGCCATCCGCCCAATGTTCTGTGCTCCTGCGGTCGAGCCAGTTCAGCCACACGCATTCCGTTTCATAGATGACGCCGAAATAAAACTGGCAGCTGCGGCCCAGTTGTCTGGCATACCGTTTGAGCTTCCGTAAGTCGGCTTTTATGATATTCTCCGTGCACCGCGCCGTCCCGCCCTCAAATTTCAACTCAATGATAGCGGCAATATCAGACACCCGTCCGGACAGCTCCCCGCCTGCGGAGAGGTCCGCTTTCACAATTGCCAGATCCGCTCTGTATCTCAGATCCGGCACATAGAACTCGGGATAAATAAAAAGGCTGTTATCATTCAGAACATCCTCCAAACAAGAGCGGAGATGATGATACAGACTGGATTGCAGGCTGGCCTCCCGCAGAAGCCTTCCCCGCCCGTAGTCCTCGCGGATGTCTTTGAGCCAGACCTGTTTGATTGCTTGGTCGATGGACCGCCGCGCCTTTGCTGTAATCATGATTTCCCGCCTTTCCAGAGTGTACTGTGATACCTGAAGTATAGCAGCTTTTTGCCGGTCAATCAACCGCTGGTTGGAACGGGCTCAACCAGCCTGCGCTTCACATGCCGCAGCCGTCCTGCTATACTTGAACTGTACCAGCGAACTGCGGGAAGGGAGGGACATATGGATGAAAATGTTTCTCAGATATGTCAAAAATATTGCGTGGCTTTGCCGTCCGTTCTGGCAATATGGAAAAATATATATCCTTTTATCTGTGGGGGTTTTGGGGCTGTATTCCGCTGTGGACGACGCTATTTATGTGCGTTTTCCCGAGATCATGATTGATTTGCTGTCGGCCGGCGAATCGTTTTCCAGTATTGGAGCAGCCGCTGCGGTCATTTGCGGAATTTTCCTGCTGAATCGGATCGTCCATCATATTTCTCGGGCGTATTTTACCAGAAAGCAGGTTGAAATCGGCCTGAGAGTCAACCGGGATATCTATCAGAAGGCCATGGGGCTCGACTACAAATATATCGACAGCCCCAGATATTATGACAACTACGCCTGGGCGATGAGAGAGTACGCGGAGCAGGTAAAGCAGGGGCGGGAGGTGATCGTCAGCTTTTCCCAGTGCGTCCTGAGTCTTGCAGCGCTCAGCGCGATAGTAGCGCCGCTGGGACCGTGGATTCTGCTGCTGGAAGCGGTTCAGACGGCGCTGTGCGCCATGATTAACAGGCGGGTAAATGAGAACGGCATAAAAGAAAAGGACGCGGTGGTGTCCCTCAACCGCAGGCTTGATTATTTCCACCGCCTGTTCTACATGAAGGATTATGCCGCGGATATGAAGTCCACACCGCTCAGCAGATCTGTTTTTCAGGAATATTCCAAAATCGGGAAACGCAAAGTCAGCGTAGTCGGTTTCTTCGCGAAAAAAACGGAGCTGCTGTACTCCGTCCAGGAGCTGATTGGCAGCCTGACGGAACTCATCATCATTCTGTATCTGGTCCAAAGCATTGTTTCCGGAAGGATTCCGGAGGTTGGAATGTATATGACGCTGCTCCTTGCCTATTACCGTCTGGATTGCAAAATATATACACTGTCCGGCCTGATGAAGGAGGCCGGCAGCCTCTCCATGAACGCTGAAAAGATCCGGGCGTTTTTTGAGCTCCAGTCGGAAATTGAAACGGAGCGGACGCATGTTGGGGCGGCTCCATCCGGCGGCAATTTTTCTGTGGGGCTCAGAAACGCCGGTTTTTCTTATGAGAACTCTGCATTTTTCCTGTCTGGATTGAATCTTTTCATTCATCCAGGAGAGAAGGTTGCGATTGTCGGTGAAAACGGCGCGGGAAAATCCACATTTGTAAAGCTTCTGCTGCGGCTGTACGACGTGGAGGAGGGCGAGATCCGGATCAACGGAACGCCGATCCGTGAATATGACATTCACGCTCTGCGGCAGAGAATCGGCGTGGCTTTTCAGGATACCAACATATACGCCATGAGCCTTGAAAAAAATATTTCCTTGTACGGGGAAGTGCCGGAGGCGGTTTTGCGTAGGGCGGCAGAAGCGATTGGACTGGACGCGGTTCTTGAAAAGAACCATACCGGTTACCATGCGGAGCTGACACGGGAGTTTCATGAGGACGGGATCATTCTCTCGGGAGGCGAGGCGCAGAAAGTGGCGCTTGCCCGGGTCATGGCCGGAGATTTCGGACTGCTTTTGCTTGACGAGCCGTCTTCCGCCCTTGACCCGATCGCGGAATACAGGATGACGCAGGCGATTCTGAGTACGGCCAACAAGGCGACTACCATTATCGTTGCGCACCGGCTGTCTGCGGTCCGGGATGCGGACAGGATCGTTGTGCTTGATCAGGGAAAGATCCGGGAGTGCGGGAATCATGACGAGCTGATGGCTCTGCATGGAAAGTATTACGAAATGTTTACAAAGCAGGCGGAGAACTATGTAAAAGGCTGAGGTTGCCCCCTGCGTATGGAGCGAATATGCATGACGGAGGAAAGGAGCAAGCGATGAACCTACAGCTTGGAGAAACGATCAAAGCCCTCCGCAAGCGCGGAGGAGAGACCCAGGAGATGCTGGCGGATGTGCTGGGCATCACCTCCCAGGCGGTCTCCCGCTGGGAACAGAACGCCGCGTATCCGGACATGGAGCTGATCCCCGCCATCGCCAATTATTTTGGCGTCACCATTGATGAGCTGTTCGGCTATGACCGAGACCGAGAGAAGAAGGTGGACGAGATCATTGCCCGGGTGGATGCCTTCCGCATCAGAGCGCGGAGCGACAGCGCGTGGGTGGAGGAGTGCGCCGCGATACTGCGGGAGGGGCTGGCGGAATTCCCAAAGAACGAGAAGCTGATGATGGCCCTTGCGGACACGCTGTGCGAGGCGGGATGGAGAAGATACCAGGAATGGCTGGACTATGACAGCGAGGGGTATATCTATCACAGGCGCGATAAGCATGTAAAAAATGAGTTCTGGCTTGAAGCGGTCAGGCTGTGCGAGGAGCTGGTCGGGACGGCCCGCGACAGTGGGATCTTCACGCGGGCGGTCCGCATACTGGTCCTGCTTTACCGTAACTTCGGCGAATATGAAAAAGCGGCATCCTATGCGAACCGGATGCCCGGGCTGGAGAATTCCAGGGAGATCCTGCTTGCCTCGGCGTCGGACGGAAGGGCCCAGGCAAAATATACCGGCGAGGCGCTGCTTGCGCTGGCGGACCTCTTTTCAAAGCATCTGGTATACGGACTGTTCGCCGACCGCCGGCATTACGAAACCGACATGCCGATTGAGAAGATCAAGGGCGCGATTGATTTATTCGGCCTCCTGTGCGACGACGGAAACCTCGGAGTGTATCACGGCCAGGTAATCAGCCTGTATCTGTACCTGTCGAGAGTGCAGTGGGAGAGGGGATATCATGACGGCGCGTTTGAATCGCTGGACAAGGCGCTGGAGCACGCAAGGGCGCTGGAGGCCCTGCTGGACGGCAGGGAGCACGCCTATACCGCACCTCTGGTGTCGCTGGTGAAGTACCCTGCTGGAGCTCCTGCCTCCATCGCAGCGCAGCTGCCGGAGGACTGGCCGTTCTGGAGCAGCCCCGACTGCTCGCAGGCGGAGCGGGAGATCAAAGCCGACCCGCGCTGGGCGGCCTGGGTCCGGAGGACACAGGAAGGATGAGGAAAGGAACGCTCCTTTGGGGAAAAGTATTGCAGGATTGATCCCTCCTGTCCCCACGCTTCTGCGGCCTTTTTGCACAGATCGTCTATCATTCCGCTGGCTGCCAGCTGAGTGCCCCACGCCTCCGGCAGGGCCGTTTCGCCATATAAAATCCCGGCCAGACCGCCGGCAATTGCGGCAATCGTATCGGTGCCGCCACCCAGGTTAACTGCTTTCAAGACGCAGCTAGTATTAGGCCCTTCCAGTGCCGGTGCAAACCACCCGTTCAACGGGTGGTTTTGTTTTTATAGGATGGTTTCGCACCTTTTGCCTTGGTACAAATTCAACAGGCACGCCCAGCGCATCCCGATGACATGGCCGAAAATCGCACTGCGGATCACCTGGTACTTTTACGCAAAAACCGCCTCCGGTAAAAATCGGAGCGGTCTTTTCGTGTTTGACGTGTTGAAAACAAGCAATTTCAAAGCCTTCTCCTGCAAAGGGGTTCCGGCCGCGGTTCTGTGAAGGCTGGTCCTGAAACCGAAAACACGGAAATCAATTTTGTGGTTCGTAGGGCGCGCCGGGGTCGTCGCGCCCTACAAATTTGGGGCCCGTTTCAGAAAATTGATTTCCCTGAACTGAAAAACTTCTTTATTGTAATTCTGAAAAATTTGTGCTATGCTAGAAAAACAGAAATGTTATAGACTAAGGAGTGATCCATTATGTCAGAAGAACAAAATAAATTGGAGCTGGAGGGGCAGGCGCCTGCTCCTGAAAACAATAAGGAGGAGTCCCCTCTGGAGGGCTTCCTCTGCTGCTGGGCGCAGGCACTGATTGCCGCCGTGGCGACGGTGGTACTGCTGTTCACCTTCGGGGTGCGGATGATCGGCGTCAGCGGGCCGTCTATGCAGGACACCCTCTATACCGGGGACCAACTGTTGATCCTCAACGCCATGTTCTGCGATTTCAAGCCAGGAGACGTGGTGGTCATCAACGACTACAACGCCCAGCTGGATGATACGCTGGTCAAGCGTATCATCGCCGTAGGCGGCCAGACGGTGGATATTGATTTCAGCAGGGGCGTCGTCTATGTGGACGGCGCGGTTCTGGATGAACCGTATATCAAGGAGCTCACCTATACCAATGAAGGGCTGGAGCTCCCCATCACCTTGGCGGAGGACGAGGTGTTCGTCATGGGCGACAACCGCAATCACAGCACCGACAGCCGGGACACCCGGCTGGGGCCGGTGAAGGTGGGCTATCTTCAAGGCAAGGCCCTGCTGCTGGTGATGCCCGGGAAGACGCCGGACACCAATCAGACGGACTGGAGCCGCCTGGGGCTCCTCAAGGGGTGAGGCGGGACGTATGAGTGAACAGAGCGCAATGAACATCCAGTGGTACCCCGGCCACATGACCAGGACCCGGCGGATGATCCAGGACAAGATGAAGCATATGGACGCCGTGTGCGAGATCCTGGACGCCCGGGTCCCCCTCTCCAGCCGGAACCCGGACGTGGAGAAGCTGACGGCGGGAAAGCCCAGGCTGATTGTCCTCAACCGGGTGGACCTGGCGGACCCGGCGGCTGTGCGGCGGTGGGCGGCATGGTTCCGCGCCAGGGGCTTCGCTGTGCTGGAGTGCAACGCCAGGCAGGGCCAGGGCACCGCGAAATTTGCCGGGGCCGTCCGGGAGCTGCTGGCGGACAAGCTGGCCGCTTACGCCGAAAAAGGTCAGGCCGGGCGGATGCTTCGGGTGATGATTCTGGGCATCCCCAACGTGGGTAAATCCACCTTCATCAATCAGGTTGCCGGACGGAAAACCGCCAAGGCGGAGGACCGTCCAGGCGTCACCCGGGGGGAGCAGTGGGTCCCAGTGGATCCCAGCCTGGAGCTGCTGGACACGCCGGGGATGCTGTGGCCCAAGTTCGAGGACCCGGAGGTGGGCGTCCGGCTGGCCTGCACCGGCGCGGTACGGGACGAGATCATGGATCTGGAGGAGCTGGCCTGCCGTTTGATGGCGCTGCTGGGGAAGCGGTACCCCCAGTCCCTGCTGGAGCGGTATAAAATAGAAGCGGAAGCGGGAGACTCCGGGTATGACCTGCTGGTGAAGGCGGGACGGAAGCGGGGCTTCCTGCTGCGGGGCGGCGAGGTGGACACCGAACGCATGGCCCGTATCCTTCTGGACGAGTTCCGGGGCGGGAAGCTGGGCCGGTTTACTCTGGAAGAACCGGAGGACGCTGAAAATGAGTAAGAACCCTGTTGACCTGTGGGAGCTGGAACGGGCCGCGAGGGAACGGGGCTTCGCTTTGATCTGCGGCTGCGACGAGGCAGGGGCCGGGCCTCTGGCCGGACCGGTGTACGCCGGGGCGGTAATCCTGCCCGACGGGCTGGAGCTGCCCTACCTGAACGACTCCAAGCAGGTGACGCCCAAACGGCGGGACCTGCTCTTCGACCAGATCAAGGCCCAGGCTGCTGCCTGGGCGGTGGCGTCCGTCTCCCCGGAGGAAATCGACCGTACCGACATTTTAAGCGCACGGATGCGGGCCATGCAGCTGGCGATCAACCGGCTCTCTCCCGCCCCGGACTACGCCCTCATCGACGGCAACCGGGACAGGGGGAAGCAGTTTGCCATCGTTACGCCCCACGAGACTGTCATCAAGGGCGACGGGCGCAGCGCGTCCATCGCAGCCGCCTCCATCCTGGCAAAGGTCAGCCGGGACCGGTACATGGAGGAAATGGCGGGGAAATACCCCCAGTACTGCTTCGAACGGCACAAGGGGTACGGCACCAGGCTGCACTATCAGATGCTGGACCACTACGGTCCCAGCCCCATCCACCGCAGGAGCTTCCTGAAAAAGTGGGAGGCCGGACGGGATGGATGAGCGAAGGCGCCGTGGCGACCGGGGCGAGGACGCCGTGGCGGCGGCCTTGGTGAGAAGGGGCTACCGCATCCTGGAGCGGCAGTACGGATGCCGGTGGGGTGAAATCGACCTGATTGCCTGGGCGCCGGAGGGCGTACTGTGCTTCGTGGAGGTCAAGTCCCGGACCGGGACCCGGTTTTCGGCCCCCAGGGAGGCGGTTACTGCCGCCAAGCGGCGCAGACTGCGGAACGCCGCATCCTGGTATCTGGCGCAGAGGGGGCTGGACGACTGCCCCTGCCGGTTCGATGTGGCGGAGGTCTGGCCCAGTACCCGCAATGGGTGGGACAAGCCCAATCTGAATTATATTATCAGCGCCTTTTGACAAGGCCATATTCTAAGGAGCATTTTTACTATGGAATATCTGAGCACAAGAGACAGGACCCTGCGCAGGAGCGCCGCGGAAGCCATCGCCATGGGCCTGAGCCGGGACGGCGGGCTGTTTACGCCTGCGTCCTTCCCCAAGTTCGGCGTCCTGGAGGCGGAGGCCCTGTGCGGAATGCCCTACTTCCGGGGAGCGGCGTACATCATGGGGAAGTTCCTGGATGACTTCCGGCCCGAGGAGCTGGAGTGGTTCTCGGAGGAAGCCTACGGCGGCGGCAGGTTCGACACGCCCGCCGTCGCCCCCATGCGGAAGGTGGACGGGAAGACGTGGTGCCTGGAGCTGTGGCATGGGCCAACCAGCGCGTTCAAGGATATGGCCCTGCAAATGCTGCCGCGGCTGCTGACCGCCAGCCTGAAAAAGACCGGCGAGAAAAAGACCGCCTGCATCCTGGTGGCGACCTCCGGCGACACGGGCAAGGCCGCCATGGAGGGCTTCGCCGATGTGGAGCAGGTGAAAATCCTTACCTTTTATCCAGAAAACGGCGTCAGCGAGATTCAGAAGCTCCAAATGGTCACTCAGGAGGGGCGGAACGTGGGCGTATGCGCTGTGAAGGGCAATTTTGACGACGCGCAGAACGGCGTGAAGCGCATTTTCTCTGACCCGGATATCCGGGAGGAGCTGGCGGAACGGGGATACTTCCTGTCCTCCGCCAACTCCATCAATTGGGGGCGTATCCTGCCGCAGATTGTATACTATATCTCCGCTTACTGCGACCTGCTGAACGCGAAAGCCATCAAATTGGGTGAGGCCGTGAATTTCTGCGTCCCAACAGGCAATTTTGGGAATATTCTCGCCGCTTACTACGCCAAACGGATGGGCCTTCCAATCAACAGGCTCATCTGCGCCTCCAACTGCAACGACGTGCTGACGGACTTTATCCGCACAGGCGTTTACGACCGCAACCGCCCCTTCCACACCACCATGAGTCCATCCATGGACATCCTGGTCAGCAGCAACCTGGAGCGGCTGCTGTTCGACATGAGCGGCGGGAAGGACGAGCTGGTCCGGGAGTACATGGACCAGCTGGCCCGGACCGGACGGTATGAGGTCACGGCGGGCATGAAGCAGCGGATGCAGGAGGTATTCTGGGGCGGCTTCTGCAATGAGGAGGATACCGCCGCCGCCGTTGCCAGGATGTATCAGAACGGATATCTGATCGACCCCCATACCGCCGTGGCGGCGAAGGTCCTGGAGGACTACCGCCGGGAGACCGGCGACCGGACCGTGTCCGTGTTCGTCTCCACCGCCAGCCCATACAAGTTCTGCGACAGCGTACTGAGCGCGATTGGAGAGACGCCGGCGGAGAACAGCGTGGACCGGATTGGCCAGATGGCGGAGATTACCGGCGTGACCGCGCCGGAGCGGCTGGCCGCGCTGAAGAGCAAAACGCCCCGGTTCAGTCAGGTCACGGAGCGGGAGAAGATGGAAGACGTGGTGCTGGAGTTTTTGAAGTAACTTACGCGATATGGCGGCGGGACATGGAGTTGAGTACATCAAATGATGCCAGGAACATCGCCTCCAGTTCCGCTGCCTGCGCGTAATCGTAGGCCCGCTGGAGCTGCTCCAATAATTTGCGCTGTTCCCTCTCCAGCTGCTCCCAGAGCCTCCGGCCAACTGCGTCCCGCGCTTCGGCGCGCTCCGCATAGGCGGTCTGGGTACAGTATTTTTCCAGCAACTCGTCTGTGATGTAATCGAATAATGCTTCCATTAGTTTGTCCATTGTGGTATACTCCCTTCTAGTCGATATAATAATTATAATCATTTTTATAATTATGCCAAGAGGGAAATCCAATGATTCGGTATAAAATAAATATTTTGCAAGCCTTGAAAGAAGAAGGCTATACAACATATCGGTTACAAAAAGAGAAATTGATTTCTGCGGGAACAGTACAAAAGATTCGTGATGGTGATACATCTCTTTCAATTGAGATGGTAAATACAATTTGCGACTTGCTCCATTGTCAGCCGGGGGATTTGCTGGAGTGGTATCCGGCGGAATCCTTGGATTGAAGAAATTTTTTGTTGTCAAGGTGCGTTTTGCACGCTTTTTGTTCAGCCCAGTGTGCTGGCTGGTACCTAGCCGGGGTTCGACTTGCTTTAGTGCCTGGCTAACTTGGAGGTTTGTCTTCCCTCGATTGAGTTTGGGAAAATGGGGGAAGTTGTCACGCAGAATGCAACCAGTCAGAAAAATCTGGCAATCGAAGGCCCTCATAGCAGACTCTACCCCTTTAACAGGGCGTCAGCCGGAGTTGGTTGATCGCCAGACCCCTAGATCAGATGCCCGTAGGATTTTCTGGTTCACGGGGCACCGTAACTCTTCATTTGCAGGCGTGTTCGATAATCCCCTCGCCGAGGTGATGCCGCAGGCAACACCGAGAAGGGATTCTTAAACCGTAGGTTTAAGGGTGTTTTTGGTTACTTTTGTCACAAGACAAAAGTAACCCCGGGGTCCGGGGCGGGGAGCGCCCGGGCCATCGAACAGAAACAATCACCCCTGCGCCGGAACGGCGCAAAGAAAGGGAAAAATCCATGAGCCTCTACGCCATCGGTGATCTCCACCTGTCGTTAAAAGTAAACAAGCCGATGGACATCTTCGGCCCTGGGTGGGCGAACCACGCTGCGCGGCTGGAGGCCGCCTTCTCCCAGCTGGGAGAGGAGGACCTGACCGTCCTCTGCGGGGACATTTCCTGGGGCATTGATTTCCAGGAGAGCCTGGAGGACTTCCGGTTCATCGACCGGCTGCCGGGCAGGAAGCTGCTCCTGAAGGGCAATCACGACTACTGGTGGAACACCGCCGCGAAAATGAAAAAGTTTTTTGCGGAAAATGGGCTTACCACTATCGACATTCTCCACAATAACTGCTATACTTATAAAGCTTACGCCCTCTGCGGGACCAGAGGGTGGTTCTACGAGGAGGAGCAGTCCGGTCACAACGAGAAAGTCCTCAACCGGGAGGTGGGACGGCTGGAGGCGTCCCTCAAGGCGGCGGAAGACCGCCCTATCCTGGCGTTTCTCCACTATCCTCCACTTTACGCCGGCTACCGGTGCCCGGAGATCATCAGGAAGCTGGAGGAGTACCGGGTGGAGCGCTGCTTCTACGGACATCTCCACGGTCCCACCCACAAAAGAGCCCTCGAGGGGACGGTGGGAACGGTGGCCTACAGCCTGGTTTCGGCAGACTATTTAGGATTTGTTCCGAAAAAAATCTTAGATTAGGCAAAAAAACACTGGAAATTTAAAACTATATGTGCTACAATAAAATACTGGCTGACTGTGAAAGGCCAACAGTAAACGGAGGAAATGTAAAATGAGTGTCAAAAGCTGTGAAAAATTGGAAAAAAGCATGGTCGCGCTGACCGTGGAAGTGGGCACGGACGATTTCGAGGCTGCTGTTGAGAAGGCCTACAGGAAGCAGCGGGGAAGCATCCGTGTGCCCGGCTTCCGGCCTGGCAAGGCTCCCCGCAGGATGATTGAAAATATATACGGCGCCGCCGTCTTCTATGAGGAGGCTGTCAACGTCGCCCTGCCCGACGCCTATTCCGCCGCTGTCAAGGAGCAGGATCTGAAGGTGGTGGGCTACCCCGAGGTGGAGCTGCTGGAGGTCAGCAAGGAGGGCTTCTCCTTCAAGGCCACCGTTGCTGTGTACCCCGAGGTCACGCTGGGCCAGTACAAGGGCATTGAGGCCCCCAGGGCCGAGGTGAACGTGACGGAGGAGGATGTGGAGGCCCGCATCAAGGAGATGGCCGACCGCAACAGCCGCATGGTGTCCGTGGAAGACCGGGCCGTAGCCCAGGGCGACGTGGCCAACATCGACTTCGAGGGTTTCCTGGAGGGGGTGCCCTTCGACGGCGGCAAGAGCGACAATTTTGATCTGCAGATCGGCTCCGGCCAGTTCGTCCCCGGCTTTGAGGATCAGGTGGCCGGTATGGCCATCGGCGAGGAGAAGGACATCGACATCACCTTCCCGGAGAATTATCACGCCGATCTGGCCGGAAAGGCCGTTGTGTTCCATGTGAAGGTCAACTCCATTAAGGTCAAGGAGACCCCCGAGCTGGACGACGAGTTCGCCAAGGACGTGTCCGAGTTCGACACCCTGGCCGAGCTGAAGGAGGACGTGAAGTCCAAGCTGACGGCTGAGCGCGAGGAGGCCGCCAAGCGGGCCTTTGAGGATATCGTGATCGGCAAGGTGGCCGAGGGCATCCAGGCCGACATTCCTGACAGCATGGTCGAGGAGCAGGCCCGTCAGATGGTGGAGAACTTCCGCCGTCAGATCCAGGCCCAGGGCATACCCGTGGACCAGTACATGAAGATGACCGGTATGGACGGCGAGAAGCTGCTGGAGGACGCCAGAGGTCCCGCCCTCAATCAGGTGCGCATGGATCTGGCTGTGACCGCCATCGTGAAGGCGGAGAACCTGGAGGCTACCGAGGAGGAGACCGAGGCCGAGTTCGCCAAGCTGGCCGAGCAGTACGGGATGCCTCTGGAGAACCTGAAGCAGTACATGGACGTCGAGGCGGTCAAGGAGCAGGTGGTCCGGGGCAAGGCCGTCGATCTGGTGGTGTCCAGCGCCGTGGCCGTCAAGCCCGCGCCTGTTGAGGAGACCCCCGCTGAGGGCGGCGAGGCGTAAGCTGTACTAAAATTTCCCGTTTCCGGGTATGCTAGTGCGTGTCTGTGGGAGGGCACACATCCTTTCAGGAGGTATCATCCAATGAGTTTAGTCCCTTATGTAGTAGAGCAGACCAACCGGGGGGAGCGCTCCTATGACATTTTCTCCCGTTTGCTCAACGACCGCATCATCTTCCTGGGCGAAGAGGTCAACGCCACTACCGCCAGTCTGGTGGTAGCCCAGCTGCTGTATCTGGAGGCCCAGGACCCCGATAAGGAGATCCAGCTGTATATCAACAGCCCCGGCGGCTCCGTCACCGACGGCATGGCGATCTATGACACCATGCAGTATGTCAAGTGCGATGTGTCCACCATCTGCGTGGGCATGGCCGCCAGTATGGGCGCGTTCCTGCTCTCCGCCGGGACCAAGGGCAGGCGTCTGGCTCTGCCCAATGCGGAAATCATGATCCACCAGCCCAGCGCCGGGACCAAGGGGCAGGTCACTGACATGGCCATCCACCTGCGGCGGCTGGAGATCATCAAGAAGCGGCTGAACCACATCATGGCGGAGAACACCGGCAAGGACGTGGAGACCGTCACCGCCGACTGCGAGCGGGACAACTTCATGACCGCCGAGGAGGCCAAGGAGTACGGCCTCATTGACAAGGTCATCTATAACCGGTAAACACCGGGCAGTAAATCGTAAGAAGGGATTTTGTGTCCATGAGTGACGAGACAAAGAAGTCTCTGCGCTGCTCCTTTTGCGGCAAGCGTGAGGAGGAAGTGCGGCGGATGATCCAGGGCCCCGGGGCCCGCATCTGCGACCAGTGCGTCCAGCTGTGCATGAGCGTGCTGGAGGATGAGCTGGGGGGAAAGAACGGCTATGTGCCGGAGAACCTTCCGGAGCGGCTGCCCATCCCCAGAGAGATCCGCCAGATCCTGGACCAGTATGTCATCGGCCAGGAGAGCGCCAAGGTTGCCCTGTCCGTGGCGGTATACAACCACTACAAGCGCATTCAGTTCGGCGACGGCGGGGATGTGGAGCTGCAAAAGAGCAATATCCTTATGATCGGCCCCACCGGCAGCGGCAAGACCCACTTTGCCCAGACCCTGGCCCGCATTTTGCAGGTGCCCTTCGCCATCGCCGACGCGACCACCCTCACGGAGGCCGGCTATGTGGGCGACGACGTGGAGAACATCCTGCTGCGCCTTTTGCAGGCGGCGGATTATGACGTGGATCTGGCGGAGCACGGGATCGTCTATGTGGACGAGATCGACAAGATTGCCCGCAAGAGCGAGAACGTCTCCATCACCCGGGACGTGTCCGGCGAGGGCGTGCAGCAGGCGTTGCTGAAGATTCTGGAGGGCACTGTGGCCAACGTCCCGCCCCAGGGCGGCCGCAAGCATCCCCACCAGGAGTTCATTCAGATCGATACCAAAAACATCCTCTTTATCTGCGGCGGCGCATTCGACGGTCTGGAGAAGATCATTGAGCGGCGCACGGATAAGCGGGGATTGGGCTTCGACGCTCCCATCCAGAGCAAGAAGGACCGGGACGTGGGCCTGATTCTGAAGGAGGTCCAGCCCCACGACCTGCTGAAATTCGGCATCATTCCGGAGCTGGTGGGCCGTCTGCCGATCATTGCGCCGCTGGATTCCTTGAAACGGGAGGATCTGGTGCGTATTTTGACCGAGCCGAAGAACGCCCTGCTCAAGCAGTACACCAAGCTGTTTGAGTACGACAAGGTGGAACTGTGCTTCGAGGACGGCGCCCTGGAGGCGGTAGCTGACAAGGCCATTGAGCGGAACATCGGCGCGAGGGGCCTGCGGGCCGTTATGGAGAACATCCTGACGGAGATTATGTACGACATCCCTTCCGACCCCACTGTGCGAAAGGTGGTCATCACCTCTGGGTGTGTGCAGGGCGAGTGCGGGCCGACGCTGGTCCATGAGGGCGGCGCAGCCGTGACGAACCCGGCATCCTGATTCATCTGTCCTGCAAGGGGTCCATTATGACCGATATGCAGGGGCGGGCATTATCCGCCCTTACAGGGGGCATATGCTGGGCGCTGCAGGGAGTTGGCGTTACCGTATCAAAATAACAACAGGGGGGCGGGTCACTGCCCCCCTTTTCTCTTCCCGGCCGGCCTGCCGGGGAAAGGAGACCTGAACGATGGATATTATGGAAAACCTGAATATGCCGGTGCTGGCCCTGCGGGGACTGACCATCTTCCCGGGCTGCGTCCTCAGCTTTGACGTGGAGCGGGACATCTCCATCCGCGCACTGGAGCGGGCCATGGAGCGGGACCAGTACGTCTTTCTGGTGGCCCAGCGGGAGACCGGCACGGCTCAGCCCGGTGCGGAGGACCTCTACGAGGTGGGCACCATGTCCCTGATCCGACAGATTCTCCGCATCGGAGACAGCTCTGTGCGGGTCATCATGGAGGGCAAGAACCGGGCGCGGCTGCGCCGGCTGTGGCAGACCGAGCCTTACCTCCAGGGCAACGTGGAGCCTATGCGGGAACCCAGGCCCCGCGTCTCCGAGCTTCAATTGGAGGCCCTGCTGCGGCAGACCTACAGCTACTTCTCCCAGTACGCAGCCCTTGCTCCCCGGCTGGGGGAGGAGATCGCCGCCGCCGTCCTGGACGACCGGGACCCGGGCCATCTGGCGGATTTCATCGCCCAGAACATCATGCTGCGGCACCAGGACAAACAGATGATTCTTGAGGAGGCCCGGCCCGTTCCCCGCCTGCGGAAGGTCAACGAGCTGCTGGCCCATGAAGCGGAGGTGCTGCTGTGCGAGCACGAGCTGGAGGGCCAGATCCGCAGGGAAATGGGGGAGGTCCAGCGGGAGCACATCATCCGGGAGCAGATCCGCCTTTTGCAGCAGGAGCTGGGCGAGAGCGAGGACAACGAGCTGACGGAATACCGGATCAGAATTGAGGAGCAGACGCTGACGGACGAGGTCCGGGAAAAGCTGCTGAAGGAGGTGGACCGGCTGGCGAAGCAGCCCTACTCCAGCGCGGAGGCGTCGGTGATCCGGAACTACCTGGACGTGTGCCTGGAGATGCCCTGGGGCGAGGAGACAAAGGAGCGGGCCAGCGTGTCTGCCGCCAGGAAGCTGCTGGACAAGGACCATTTCGGCCTGGAGAAGGTGAAGGAGCGCATCCTGGAGTTCATCGCCGTGCGGCAGATCAACCCGGACGCCAAGGGACAGATCATCTGTCTGGTGGGACCTCCGGGCGTGGGCAAGACGTCCATCGCCATCTCCGTAGCGAAGGCGCTGAACCGGAAGCTGGCGCGGCTGAGTCTGGGCGGCGTCCGGGACGAGGCGGACATCCGTGGCCACCGGAAGACCTACATAGGGGCCATGCCGGGGCGGATCGTCAACGCCATCTCCCAGAGCGGCAGCATGAATCCGCTGCTGCTGCTGGATGAGATTGATAAGATGGGCAGCGACTACCGGGGCGACCCCTCCGCCGCCCTGCTGGAGGTGCTGGACAGCGAGCAGAATTACGCCTTCCGGGACCATTTCCTGGAGATCCCCCTGGATCTGAGCAGGGTGCTGTTCATCACCACCGCCAATACCACCTCCACCATCCCCCGGCCTCTGCTGGACCGGATGGAGGTCATTGAGCTGACCAGCTACACCGACGAGGAGAAGCTCCAGATTGCCCGGCGGTACCTGCTGCCCAAGCAGATGAAGGAGCATGGGCTGGCAAAGCCTGCCCTGCGGGTCAGCGACGAGGCCATCCGGGCGGTCATCACCGGGTATACGAGGGAGTCCGGCGTCCGATCCCTAGAGCGGCTGATGGGCAAGCTGTGCCGGAAGACCGCCATGCGCCTGGTGTCCAAGGAGGCCAGGCGGGTGACTGTCACGCCGGAGGACCTGGAGGACTTCCTGGGCGTGCGCCGCTATACGCCGCCGGTGGTGGACCGGGACCCGGTGGGCGTGGTCAACGGTCTGGCCTGGACGGAGGCGGGCGGAGAGCTGCTGGAGGTGGAGGTCAACGTGATGGATGGCGCTGGAAAGCTGGAGCTGACCGGCAACCTGGGGGACGTGATGAAGGAGTCCGCACACGCCGCCGTCAGCTGCATCCGCAGCCGGGCGGGGCAGCTGGGCATTGATCCGGAGTTCTACAAAAACAAGGACATCCACATCCATTTCCCCGAAGGGGCCGTGCCCAAGGACGGACCCTCCGCCGGGGTCGCCATCACCACCGCCGTGACGTCGGCCCTGACGGGGCGGCGGGTCCGCTCCGACGTGGCCATGACTGGCGAGGTGACGCTGCGGGGCCGGGTGCTGGCCATCGGGGGCCTGAAGGAGAAGACCATGGCCGCCAAACGCAACGGCATCAGGACCGTGCTGATTCCCCAGGATAACCTGCGTGATCTGGCGGAGATCGACCCAGTGGTGCGGGAGAGCCTGCGGTTTGTAGCGGCGGAGACTGTGGATACGGTGCTGGGCGAGGCGCTGTGCCCCGCTGAGGCAATCGCGGAGTTGCCCGCCGCAGCGCCCCAGGAGCCGATTATCACTGCGTTCGTCCCCGTGGAAAAGCAGGAAGCGCCGCTGAGACAGTAAGGAGACAGACTATGCCGCTGAATTTCAACAAGGTTGAGTTCATCCGCTCCGCCGTCAGGCGGGAGGATTTTCTCTGGGACGGTCTGCCCCAGATGGCCTTCGCGGGACGGTCCAACGTGGGGAAGAGCTCGGTCATCAACCGTCTGGTGAACCGGAAAAATTTCGCCCGTGTGGGCGCGTCGCCGGGGAAGACCAGCCAGATCAACTACTTCCGACTGGACGGCAGGGCCTATCTGGTGGACCTGCCGGGGTACGGCTACGCCAAGGTGTCCAAGGCCGAGCGGGACCGGTGGGGGCGGCTGATGGAGAGCTACTTCGCCTCCGGACTCATTACCCTGGGCATCATGATTGTGGATGCGCGGCACAAGCCCACTGCCGACGATGTGACGATGGCGAACTGGTTCTTTGACACCGGCTGTCCGGTGGTCGTAGCTGCAAATAAGCTGGACAAGCTGAAAAAATCGGAGATCGGGCCGAACATGCAGGCCATCCGCGACACCCTGGCGCTGCGGGAGGAGGACCGCCTTGTCCCATTCTCCGCGGAGCGCGGGGACGGCAGTGAGGAGCTGATGGGGCTGCTGCGGTATTCTTTGGAGGAACATAGGACATGAAAATCGAAGAGCCTCTCCAGGGGAAGCGGATTGCCATTCGGAATTATGCGCCGGAGGACCTGGACTTCTGCACGGGTATGTGGTTCGACCCGGAGAATGGGCGGTATCTCAGCGACCCAGACCGGGAGCATGTGGACGAACGGTACCAAAGAGCACTGGAGGGTATGCCGGACAGCCCGGACGGATATTATTTCATTGTGGAGCTGCGAGAGTCCGGGGAACGGGTCGGGACCTGCTGCGCCTTTCCGCAAGACGGGGCGTACGACATTGGGTACTGCATCCGCCGGGAATACTGGAAGCGGGGCTATGGCACAGAGCTGGTGGAGCTGCTGACGGATTGGGTCCGGCGGCAGGGCGGAACCGCCGTTACCGGCGAGGCCGCCAAGGAGAACCGGGCGTCCTGCGCTCTGCTGGAAAAGTGCGGCTTTACGGCAGTCCGGGAGAGCAGCTTCAATAAGTACCGCATGAATGTGCGGTTTGACAGCATGATTTATCAGAAGACACTGAGATGATAACAAACGCGCTGCGGCACGGAAACTGCCGCAGCGCGTTTTCCATCCCGTGTCCGCACAGGCTTGGGCGGAGGCTCACCCCTTCGCCCAAGCGAAGGCCCGCTCCACGGCCCGCCGCCAGCCCCGCAGCTTCTCGTCCCGCTCCACTTCCAGGATAGAGGGCGTGAACGTGCAGTCCACGGCCCAGTTCCCCTTGATTTCATCCAGGCTGGCCCAAAAGCCCGCCGCCAGCCCCGCCAGACAGGCCGCTCCCAGAGCGGTCGTCTCCACGCAGACAGGGCGGTGGACGGTGGTCTGCAAAATGTCCGCCTGAAGCTGCATGAGCACGTTGTTGGCGCTGGCCCCGCCGTCCACCTTCAAGGCGGTCAGAGCAATCCCGGAGTCGGAGCGCATGGCGTCCAGCACGTCGCTGACCTGATAGGCGATGGATTCCAGGGTGGCGCGGATGATGTGATTTTTGTTCACGCCGCGGGTCAGTCCCACGATGGCTCCCCGGGCGTACTGGTCCCAGTAGGGTGCACCCAGGCCGGTGAAGGCGGGGACCACATAGCAGCCGGCGGTGTCCCGCACCTTGCCGGCATGGTACTCGCTGTCGGCGGCAGACTCAATGAGGCGCATTTCATCCCGCAGCCACTGGATAGCGGCTCCGGCGACAAAGATCGAGCCCTCCAGGGCATACTCCACCCGGTCCCCCAGGCCCCAGGCGATGGTAGTGACCAGCCCGTTCTCAGAGAAAACAGGCTTTGTTCCGGTGTTCATCAGCAGGAAGCAGCCGGTGCCGTAGGTGTTCTTGGCCTGCCCGGGCTGGAAGCAGGTCTGCCCGAAAAGTGCGGCCTGCTGATCCCCCGCCGCCCCGGCGATGGGAATGGGCGCGCCGAAAAAGGCCGGGTCGCTGCAGCCATAGATACAGCTACTGGGCTTCACCGCCGGCAGCATACGCCGGGGGATGTCCAGCAGGCGCAGGATGTCCTCGTCCCAGTCCAGCGTATTGATGTTGAAGAGCATCGTGCGGGAGGCGTTTGAGTAGTCCGTTACATGGACTTTTCTGCCGGTGAGGTTCCAGATCAGCCAGGTCTCCACCGTGCCGAACAGCAGCTCCCCTCTCTCCGCCCGCTCACGCGCTCCAGGCACGTTGTCCAGCAGCCATTTGAGCTTGGTGGCGGAGAAATAGGCGTCGATGATAAGCCCGGTCTTGGCCCGGATGGTTTCCGTGAGGCCCTGGGCCTTCAGGCTGTCGCAAAACTCCGAGGTACGGCGGCATTGCCAGACGATGGCGTTATGTATGGGTTCGCCGGTGGCCTTGTCCCAGACAATGGCAGTCTCCCGCTGATTGGTGATGCCGATGGCGGCCACGTCCGCAGCGGCAGCTCCCAGCTTCCCCATGGCTTCCACGGCAACCCCCAGCTGGGTGGCCCAGATTTCCCGGGCGTCGTGCTCCACCCATCCGGGCTTGGGGAAGATTTGGGTGAACTCCTTCTGCGCGGAGCTCCGGATCTGTCCCTGGCGGTCAAACAGGATGCAGCGGTTGCTGGTAGTCCCGGCGTCAAATGCCATGATGTATTGTTCCATGATGCGTCCTCCTTAAAATTGATCCGGGTCGGGTACGGCTTTCTGCTTCTACCATACCACATTTTCCGGAAAAAGAAAAGTGCGGATGGCGCAATCCATTGGATTTACACTCGTAAAGAACCATTTATAAAACGACAATATTTACGAGCAGTCACCAAAAAACTAATCCTTTGTGACAAAATCGAACATCCAGAAA
>JAAWQM010000097.1 GCA_022800525.1 Oscillospiraceae bacterium | reverse complement strand
GTTTCATGGCTGTACCTCGTATTTGTAGCCGATGCCCTTGACTGTCACGATACAGTCAAGCCGCAGCTTCTTCCGCAGATTTTTGATGTAGGTGTCCACAGTTCGGTCGATGATCGGATAGTCAGCGCCCCACAGTTCGTCCAAAATCTGCGAGCGGGTCAGCACCAGCCCCCTATGCTCCACCAACAGCCGGAGCAGATCAAGTTCCTTGGGCATGATGTCGATTTTTCCAGCGCTGTCGCTGGCGGTGTAGCCGGAGAAATCAACCGTCACGTCGCCAAAGGTTATCGTTTGGGGCAATGGAGCCTGACCGCTCCGCCGCAGGAGGGCGGTAATCCGCCTCCCCAGCAATACCATAGAAAAGGGCTTTGTCATGTAGTCGTCGGCCTGCTCGTCAAAACTTCTGACTTGGGTATATTCGTCCTCAAGAGCCGTAAGCATCAGAATGGGCGTTGCGCTTGTCCGCCGTATCTCATGCAGAATGGACAGGCCGCTGACATGGGGCAGCATAATGTCCAGCACAACAAGGTCGATGCTGTTCTCACGGAAAAGCTGTAACGCCTCCCCGCCGTCATAGGCCGGGATAACCTTGTGACCTGCGGGCTTTAGGTATTCACAAATCGCATCGTTGGTCTTGCGGTCGTCCTCAACAATCAGTAATGTTGCCATTAACTCGCCTCCTTTGGAAATAGTGTAACACGGGAATGTGGAATGGATATGAAATGATAGTAAACTTTGTTTCTCCCGTTGTAAAATTAAGGGGAACGCTTTCAGAGCAAGCATATGTATGATCCCGGTGGAGTTGGCCTTCGCGGTGCTGCTGACCAGCAGGCTGCGGGCGGCGAAGTTCTATAAGACCATGGTCTTCCTGCCCTACATCATCAACGGCGTGGCCATCGCCTACGCCTTCTCCTACTTCTTCTCCCCGGTCAACGGCGCCTTCGACAACATCCTGGAGATGCTGCGGCTGGAGATGCTCAAGCACAGCTGGCTCAGCGATGAAAAGATCGTTAATTTCACGCTGACCTTCGTCTCCCTGTGGCGGTTCTCCGGCTACCACATCGTGCTGTTCATGGCGGCGCTCCAGTCCGTGAACCAGGACATCATGGAGGCCGCCACCATCGACGGGGCCAACTCCTGGCAGATGTTCCGGTATATCCAGACCCCCTCCATCGCACTGATGGTGGATTTCGTCCTCTTTGACAACATCCGGGGCGCCATGCAGGTCTTCGACATTCCCTTTGTCATGACCTCCGGCGGGCCGGGGTACGCCTCCAGCACCTTCACACTGTATACCATCAACACGGCCTTCAAGTTCTCCAACTTCGGTCTGGCTTCCACCATGGCGGTGGCATTGATGGTTATTATTATTCTCATTTACATCGTCCAGAACAAGATCATCCACGGATTCTTTCTGAAGGAGGGCAAGTGATATGCGTACCCTGCAAAAGCCCAGTCCCCGGGGCGTTCTGCTCCAGATTGTCAAGCAGCTTATCTGCATCGGCATGGCCGTCATTGTCATCCTGCCCATCCTGCTGACCCTGTTTGCCGCGCTGAAAACCAGGGGCGACATGGTGAATACTTCTCCCCTGGCTCTGCCGGAAAATGTAACCTGGGAGAATTTCAAAGAGGTGCTGGGCGACAAGTATCTGTGGGTGGGTTTCAGGAATACTGCCCTCATCCTGGTGATCAGCCTCTTTTTCAATATCCTGTTGGGCACCATCACCGCGTTCATCATTGAGCGGTTCGATTTCCCCTTCAAAAAAGGCGTGGTGGGCCTGTTCTTCGTGGGGATGCTGGTGCCTACCTTCGTCACCGAGATCGCTCGGTTCAAGATCATCAGCGGCATCGGCCTGTACGGCAGCATTGGCGCGCCGATACTGATCTATGTCGCGTCAGATCTGATGCAGCTCTATATCTACCGGCAGTTTTTGTCCACGATCTCCGTCTCTCTGGACGAGAGCGCCCTGCTGGACGGATGCAGCTATTTCCAGCTGTTCACCAAGATCATCTTCCCCCTGCTGGCCCCGGCTACGGCCACGGTGGCCATCATCAAATCCATCACCATTATCAACGACATGTACATTCCTTATCTGTATATGCCCGGCAACAGGCAGCGGACGCTGACCACTTTCCTCATGGACTACGCCAACGCCCAGCAGGGCTCCTGGCAGACCCTGGCGGCGGGTATCATCGTCATCATGCTGCCCACGGTGCTCATCTACATGTTCTTCCAGCGGTACATCCTGGCGGGCGTTGCCGTCGGGGCGGTAAAAGAATAAGGAGAGATCAACATGCAGGCAGAGCTTCAATGGCTGACCGACCCAGCTGTGTTCCGGGTGAACCGGCTGGACGCTCATTCCGACCATGTTTGCTACGCCTCCATGCAGGAACTGGCACAGGGGGAAACCTCCCTGCGCCAGTCTTTGGATGGAGTATGGCGTTTTGCGTGGAGCAAATGTCCCGCCGCCCGTCCCACGGATTTCTGGCGGGAGGGATATGACGATTCCGCCTTTGGAACCATTCAGGTGCCGGGGCATATGGAATTACAAGGGCACGGACAGATCCAATATATCAACACGCTTTACCCTTGGGACGGCCACACGGAGCTGCGTCCGCCGGAGATCGACTGGGATGACAATTCGGTGGGCAGCTATGTGCGGGAGTTTGACCTGGGCCCTGGATTGCGGGGCAAGCGCGTGTGCGTCAGCTTCCAGGGCGTGGAGCAGGCGTACTATGTGTGGCTCAACGGACAGTTTGTGGGGTATGCCGAGGACAGTTTTACGCCATCGGAGTTTGACTTGACCCCGTATATCCGGGAGACAGGCAACCGGCTAGGCGTGGAGGTCTACAAGCGCAGCAGCGCAGCGTGGATCGAGGATCAGGACTTCTTCCGCTTCAGCGGTATCTTCCGGTCCGTGTTTCTCTATGCCAAGCCGCAGGTACATCTGGAGGATCTGTGGCTCCAGGCGGGACTGGAGGAGGACAATTCCACCGGAACGCTGTCTGTCCGGCTTCTGCTGGAGGGGGAAGGGGCCTCTGTTTCCTGCCGGGTCGTACATCCGGCCCGGGGTGTCCTCTTCGATAGTGCGCTGGAGCTGACACCGGAGGGAAAGTATCTTCGCAGCCAGCTCCTCCGATTTGAGAATGTCTGCCCCTGGAGACATGAAATACCGGAGTTGTATCAGGTGACGCTGACCCTCGCGGCGGCAGACGGGGAGGTCGTAGAGATCGTGCCCTATGACGCCGGCTTCCGGCGGTTTGAGATGAAGGGTGGTTTGATGCTCCTCAACGGGGAGCGGATCATATTCCATGGCGTCAACCGCCATGAGTGGAACCCGGAGACAGGCCGGGCCATCGGTATGGCGGACATGACGGCTGCCATGGAGACATTCCGTCGGAACAATATCAACGCCGTCCGCACCAGCCATTACCCCAACCAGACGGCGTGGTACCGCCTCTGTGACCGGAACGGCATCTATATGATCGATGAGGCTAACCTGGAGAGCCATGGTTCCTGGCAGAAGCTGGGAAAGGTGGAGCCCAGCTGGAACGTACCGGGCAGCCTGCCGGAATGGCGGGAGTGCGTGGTGGACCGGGCCCGGAGTATGTTCGAGCGGGATAAGAACCACGTGTCCATCCTGCTCTGGTCCTGCGGGAACGAATCCTATGCAGGGACCTGCATCCAGGCTGTGGCGGACTTCTTCCGGGAGAACGATTCCAGCCGGCTGGTCCACTATGAGGGCGTATTCCACTGCCGGGAATTTGACAGTATTTCCGATGTGGAGAGCCGGATGTACGCCCCGCCGGAGGCGGTGCGGGCGTACTTGGAGGACAATCCCCAAAAACCTTATATCCTTTGCGAGTATATGCACAACATGGGAAACTCCCTGGGCGGAATGGAAAGCTATATCCGGCTGGAGGAGGAGTTTTCCCAGTATCAGGGCGGGTTTATCTGGGATTATATGGATCAGGCCCTATGGCGCACGGATCATAACGGACGGCGGGTATTGGGCTATGGCGGGGACTTTGGAGAGCGGCAGAGCGACTATGCCTTCAGCGGCAACGGCATCGTCTTCGCCGATGGCACGGAGAAACCCGCCATGCAGGAGGTGCGATATTGGTATTCCTCCGCAGAGGAGCGTGCCGCTCACGACGCGGCCAACCGCCGGGCAGAGGCTGCGGCTGCGCCGCTGCCGGTAAAGAAGGCGGCGGCGCTGCGCGTTACCCACAGCGATGGTGCGCTGGGGGTTCGGGGCAGGGATTTTGAGGTGCTGTTTTCCTATCCCGAGGGCGGCCCGGTGTCTCTGGTTTCCGGCGGCAGGGAGTGGCTGTGGAGAGCGCCGCGGCCGGCTTATTGGCGTGCGCCAACGGAAAATGATCTGGGGAACGGCTTTGCCGCAGGCAGCTCCATTTGGTCCGCTGCGGATGCCTGGCAGAAGTGTGAGGAGGTCCAAGTTCTGCAGGAGAGCGAGACAGAAGCCGGCATCCGGTATGCCTACACAGCTCCTGCCATGCCCGGGCTGCGGACGGAGGTCACCTATACGGTAAACGGCTCCGGCAGTATGAGGGTGGAAGCGCATTATCACGGGCAGCCAGGGCGGCCCCAGCTGCCCCTGTTCGGCTTGCGGTTTTCTACGCCAGTTCCGGTAGAGATGGTGCGCTGGCTGGGGTTGTCCAGAGAGACGTACCCGGATCGGAAGAAGGGCGGAGCTTTTGGGTGGCACCAGGAAGCGCCCCATGTTCCGGCTTATCTGGTCCCACAGGAGTGCGGCTGCCATGTGGATACGCATCGAGCCTTACTGGAGATAATGGGCGGTACGGCGCTGACGATAGAAAAGACGGATTCTCCCTTCACGTTTTCCGCTATCCCCTACACACCCCAGCAGCTGGAGCAGGCTGCTCACCGTGAGGAGCTGCCCCAGACTGCACGCACGGTGATCACTGTTTGCAGCACCATGCGCGGCGTGGGAGGTATTGATAGCTGGGGGAGTGATGTGGTGGAAACTCATCAGGTCAGCGGAGAGGCGGATCAAAAGGTTTCCTTTTCAGAGGCTTCGGTAGAAAGAGTGGTCGGGTCAGCGGTTAGGGAGAGTGGGATGAAGATTGGAGCAGGAGAGCATAACCATAGCGAGAAGATTATCCACGT
>JAAWQM010000096.1 GCA_022800525.1 Oscillospiraceae bacterium | reverse complement strand
CTGGGTGTTGGCGGTATGTTCGCTTACAAAAAATTCCGTGAGAGGAGATGATCGATTGAAAATCCGCAGTTTTCTGCTGGCCATGATGCTGTGCGCCCTCTGCGTCACCCAGGCCAGCGCCTTGGAATATGACTTCGACGCCCCGGAGGACTACCTCTTCGGCCAGCCCACCAGCGATGACACCATCTACGAGTGGGAAAACCCCAACGTGGACCGGAGCAAGAACACGTCTAAAGGGATCATCATCTTCCTCTTTTCTTCCTGTTATGGTTGATTGTGCCGGCCGGTGGATTCTACATAGATCCGCTCCCTGGAAAAGCCCTGCCCCCGGACCTCCTTGATCTGCGTGATGGTCAGAAACGCATTGGGGTCAATGGTTTGGACCAGCGACTGCGCGGCATACAGCTTCCGGGGCGGGATCACGCACAGTACGCCGTATTGGGGCGTCCTTGTCCGGCCAGTCTCGATTTGGATCATGGTGATTCCGGCCTGCAAATCCGTCAGGCATTTCTGCCGGATCTCCTCGTATTTGCCGGAAACTACAAAAATCTGTATCTGGGACTGCCCCAGGAGCATCACCCGGTCCAGCGCAATCGTTTCCACTACCAGCAGGACAATGCCATATAAGATCTGCTCCGGTTCGGAAAACAGGGCCTGAGCGCCCATGATGACGATGTCCGTCAGGTAGACCGCCACGGAGACCGGGATATGGGTCCATTTATGCAGCACAAGATTGACCACGTCCGTTCCGCCCGTGGAGGACCCTACCCGCATGACCAGCCCTACGGCGATCCCTACCAGCCCGCCGCCCAGCAGGGCCGCCAGCAGCGGGTCGGCTGTCAGCTGGCCGATGCCCAGTATCCGCTGCGCCGCGCCCAGAAAAAGGGGGTAGAGTAGCGAGCTGGCAACGGTGGCTAGAACAAACCGCCACCCCAGCACCGCCCAGCCTAACGCCAACGCCATCAGATTCACACCCAAAACAATTCCTGCGGTGTCCAACGGGATCACCTTGCCAAGAACGATCCCAACACCGGTAGCGCCGCCCATGATCACGCCGCTGGGCAGGATGAACGCCGCCACGGCGAATCCCAACAGCATATTTCCAGCCAGGATCGCGGAGCAAACTTCTGCCGCTTTTTTGAAATATCTCGTTGAATGACCCGTCTTTCCCATAATGGCCTCCTCATAGTGAAAGCTTCCTTTTTCTGTTTGGGTGCCACTAATATAAATGTTTTTCCAGCCGCCGCAAGGCGGCTGGTCCATTCTGTCCATTTCTCCGGCGATTCTGTCCTATTCGCTAAAGTTCCATCCTTTTCATGCCGGTTCCGGCAAAAAAGACAAAGTATCCGCATCCGTACAGAATAAACCGTTTCCGGGGCGGAATAAGCAATTGGTATTGATTTTCACGGAAAAAATGATATGGTTGCATTCAGAAAAATTCTGGGAGGGGTGTGTCATATGTACGATCTGCTTATTATCGGCAGCGGGCCTGCCGGTATTTCCGCCGCACTGAGTGCAAAAGCACGGGACCTGGACTTCCTCTGGTTTGGCCCCAGGGGGCTAAGCTCCAAGATCACGAAAGCCGAGCGCGTCATAAATTATCCGGGGCTTCCGGCAGTAACCGGGCCGGAAATGCGCGATGCCTTCCTGCGCCAGATCGACGGACTGGGGATCGAGCTCCGGGAAGAACGGGTCAATTCGATTTATGACATGGGCGGCTACTATACCGCCGTGGTCAACGACAAAATGTATGACGGCAGAACCGTCATCCTTGCTGCCGGCGTGTCCGGCAGCCGGGAAATTCCCGGTGAGAGCCGCCTGCTGGGAAAGGGCGTCAGCTATTGCGCTACTTGCGACGGGGAGCTGTACAGGGGCAAGCGGATCGCCGTGGTCTGCACGGATCCGGGCCTGGAGGAGGAAATCGAGTTTCTGGCGGGCCTTGCTGCGGAGGTGTTCCTCTGCACCAGTTATAAGGACTGCGGCGTCCGCCGGGACAATGTGCGGCATGTCGTTGGCTATCCTGCCGAAATTCTGGGGGAGAACCGGGCTTCCGGGATGGTCTGCGGCGGGGAAACGGTGGAGGCGGACGGGATCTTTTGCCTGCGGCCCTGCGTGGCCCCGGCGGCGTTGCTGCCGGGGCTGAAGGCGGAGGACGGACATATCCAGGTGGACCGGCAGCAGCGGACTAATCTGCTGGGATGCTTCGCCGCCGGGGACTGCACGGGACGGCCCTATCAGTACGCGAAAGCGGTGGGCGAGGGAAATGTGGCCCTGCACAGCGCGGTGGAATATCTGAAAAAACTGGAGGTGTAGTATGAAATCAAAAGTGCTGCGGGCGAAGGATTACCGGGAGGTAGATGTGAAGCCTCTGCTGACGCCCTTCGCGCCGGATGAGGCTGCGCTGGAAGCGGAGCTGCGACGGCTTGTTAACCCGTATATCCGCTGGGAGGCCGGGGAGACGGTTTCTGCCGGGGACCAGGTGGTGTGCCGTCTGGTGTCGGACTGCCCCCGGTTCCAGAAAGAGAAGGTCCGGTTCGTTGCCGGGAGCGGTATGTTCCATAAGGAGCTGGAAAACCTGTCCGTAGGAATGTCGGTGGACGGGACACGGGAGATTGTTCTGCCGGAGGGCAGAGTGGCCCTCACGCTGATGGGTGTGATGAACCGCGTGGCGCCGGAACCCGGGGATGAAATGGTGGAGAAGCTGGGGCTGGATGGCGTGCATACTGTGGAAGAATACCGGGCGTACCTGCTGGAGCAGCAGAAGACAGCCGCGTTCCGTGAGGATTCCTGTGAAGCGGTGAAATATCTCCTGCGGGAGGTTATCAGCGGCTCGGAGTTTGTGCTGGACCGGGAGGACTGGGCGGAAACTATCAACCGGGAGCTGGACCGCTGCCGGACGCTGTGCCGCCAGGAGGGCCTGGTCCTGGAGGAAATGTCCCCGGAGCAGTTCCAGGGACGTATCCCGGTGAAGAGCTACCATGAGCTGGTCGCTATGCTGCAATATGACGGCTGGGACAAGCTTTGCAGCTATCTGCTGGGATGCTTGTACGCCGAAAGCGACGGCTTCCAGGCGGGGGAAGCGGAGTATGGGGAATTTATCGCGGACTATGTCAGATCCTGGCATGTCTCTGAGGAAAATGCCCGGGAAGCAAACCCCTATGACAGCTTTCTCTTTAATGAGTACGCCGGACATGCCTATACGGTGCTGCGGGAATATACCAGGAAATTTTATTGAGGGAGGATTTTTATCATGGCCATTCAAAACGCTGACAAGACCAATTTCAAGGAGCTGATCGGGGAGGATTTCGTGATTGCCGATTTCTATGGCACTACCTGCGTCCCCTGCAAGCTGTTCTCCAAGATCCTGGAGGACATTGAAGCGGAAATCCCTTTCCTGAACATCGTCAAACTCAATGCCACTGAAAACCCGGAAATCGCGGAGGAGTACGGCATTACCGCCGTCCCTACCATCCACTTCTATAAGGACGGCAAGCTGGTTGACAGCCATGTGGGTGTGATGCAGCCCCAGGCGGTGAAGGATGTAATTGCCCAGTATATGTATGCGTAATACGGACAGATCGATCGCTTTTTCGGACAGGATCGACACGCACCCTTTTCCAGGGGCCGCGGATGTGATATGATACATCCACTTATAAAAGGGAGGAATTATTCCATGAAATACACCGCAAAACGCACCCTCTGCGCCCTGTTGGCGCTGGTTTTTGTGTGCGGTCTTGCCGCCTGCGGCGGCGCAAAGGCCGTTGACCCGGCAACCTGTACATATGATGAAATGGTGGAATACCTGACTGCTCAGGGCTATATTTCCAAGGATGCCGCCCCGGTGGACATGCTCACCACCGAGGGCTACCTCACGGACAATACCGGCGGAGAGATCCCCTTCGCCCCCTTCGCCGACAAGGCCCAGGATTATGACGGGCTTTGGCTGATGTGGTGGGATGCCGCCGCGTCCTCCGAAGCGTATACCAACTGCTTCCAGAACCTTGCCATGAACGGCGGCACAATCGTCTATATGGGCGGCGCGGCCGTCCTGGAAACTGCTGCCTATAACGGCAGCTTCGCCATCGCCTTTGCGGATGGGTACGCCCAGAAGGATGCCGTCACAGCGGATTTCAAGGCGCTTTCCGGGAAGTAAGGACATATGGACGCCCCTACCCTATCCTTTGCGGGATAGGGCGGGGGCGTTTCTCTGAAAAACACATACGAGGAAGGAGAAACCAATGGAAACAAACGCAATTTTCCGGAAAAATTACGGCAGCTTCCGCCGCTTCTTCTCCATGTTGGGCAAGGCGGATTTGCCTTACCTGTGGATCATCGCTTATCTGGCGGCCAGCGCCGTCATTGCCAACGTGGGCGTCAGCACTACTGAGTACAGCGCCGCCCTCTTCGCCGGGAACGTGGGCCTGACCGCTGTGGTGCTGCCTTACCTTTTCTATCAGATCCTTTCCCTGGTCCTGGGTTCTGTTTCCGGACTCATCAATAACCTGTGCGAGGCCCGCATGGACCGGAACCTGCGCCGGATGGTCTGGCGCAAGACGGTGAGCCTGCCCCTGCGGTTCTATGAGAACAATAACCCCAAAGAGCTGCTCAGCCGTATCACCACCGACATTTCCAGCATCAGCAACCTGGTTATGAAGGTGTTCCTCCCCATATTCACCACCGCCTATGCCAGCTTCATCATCCTCCGGAAGGTCTCCAGCTATGACGGGGCTTTGATGTGGTCCCTGGTGGCGGCGCTGCCGGTGAATATCCTCATCAGTTTTATCCTGGGCCGGCTGCAATTCGGCGTACAGGATCTCATCAACCGCCGCAATGCCGAGCTGACCGCCTCCGTGGCGGAGCGGACCAATAACCTGATGCTCATCAAATCCATGGGCACCGAATCAAAAGAAGCCGGTACCGGGGAGGAGCGGATGAAGGCCAGCTACCGCGCCGCCGGGATGAACATCTGGATCACCGGGTTGGCGGTGCCTATCCAGGCAATCGCCGGGGTGCTGCAAACGATTGTTATCATCTTGGTGGGCAGGGGCTACTATGCCTCCGGCGCGCTGAGCCTGACGGAATGGATCGCCTATTATGGCTTCGCCGTCCAGCTCACCAGCATCCTCAGCGGCTACTGCGGCTACTGGACCTCCTTC
>JAAWQM010000095.1 GCA_022800525.1 Oscillospiraceae bacterium | reverse complement strand
TTTTGGTGTAATTATAAGGGCTGTTTAATTGTCTTTAAGATATGAACAATCCGCATAATTGCGGGGTTTCCTATGTTGTGCATATATTGACGGCGCTACCGGCCCCACTGGTCCCGCCACCGGCGCGGTTGGCCCGGTTGGTCCCACCGGCGCAGCCGGGCCTGCTGGACCCGCCGGCGCGGACGGACTGCCCGGCCCCGAGGGGGCTGTTGGTCTCACCGGCGCGGACGGCGCGGCAGGTCCCGCCGGACCCACCGGCGCAGAGGGCGCAGCAGGAGCCGCAGGAGCCGCGGGCGCCGCCGGCGCGGCAGGCCCTGACGGCCCCACCGGGGCGGCTGGCGCGACTGGCCCTGACGGTGCGGCAGGTGCGGGCGGCCCCACCGGGGCCACGGGCCCCACGGGTCCCACAGGTTCCACTGGACCGAACCCCACGGCAACGGCGGGCACCAACCTGTCCATCGCTCTGGGCGGCACCCCCATCCCGCTGCCCAACGCCCAGGTATTCTCAGCGGATATCGCCGCCAACGCCGGAAACACCGTGTTCACGGTAGCTACTGCGGGACGCTACCGCATCTCCTACCATGTGAACACCACGGCGGCGCTGCTGATGGGCAGCCGTCTGGTCATCAACGGCGTGAGCAACGCGGCGTCCACCATCGCGCCGGCGCTGTCCGTTTCCAACTACGAAAATGAGATCGAGGTTGACCTGACCGCCAACTCCACCATCTCCCTCCAGCTCTATCCCCTTCTGCTGGCCGGGGTCGCGGTGCTGATCAGCGGCGGCGCGGGCGCGTCCCTGATGATTGTCCGGCTGAGCTGAGCCCTTCGGCTCCATTTTGGGGGCGGCGTTCCCGAAAGGACGCCGCTCCCGCAGCTTTGAATCGTATAGGAGGATGCTTCATGGTTACAGTCAGCTTGTGCATGATCGTGAAAAATGAAGAGGATGTGCTGGCCCGCTGCCTGGAGAGCGCGGCGGACCTGGTGGAGGAGATCATCATTGTGGACACGGGCTCCACCGACCGGACGCGTGAAATCGCGGAGCGGTTCACGGACCGGGTCTGTCATTTCGATTGGACGGACGATTTCGCGGCGGCGCGGAACTACGCATTTTCCCTGGCGGAGAAGGATTACTGCATGTGGCTGGACGCGGACGACGTGATGACGGAGGGAGACCGGGCCATCTTTCGGGAGCTGAAGGAGACGCTGGACCCCGCCGTCTGTGTGGTCATGGCGAAATATAACACAGGCTTCGACGAAAATGGGAATGTGACGTTTTCCTATTTCCGCGAGAGGCTGATTAAAAATCATTCCGGTATGCGGTGGGAAGGGGCGGTACACGAGGCCATCTCCCCCGTTGGGCAGGTCATATACAGCGATTTTGCTGTTACACACCGCAAGCTGCATCCATCCGACCCGGATAGAAACCTGCGCATCTACAAAAAGCAGTTGGAGCAGGGGATAAAATTAGACCCCCGGCAGCAGTTCTACTACGGCCGGGAGCTGTATTACCACAAGCGGTATGAGGACGCCGTCCGGGTCTTCGAGCGGTTCCTGGACGAGGGCCGGGGCTGGCTGGAAAACAGGATCGACGCCTGCTGCCACTGCGCCTGCTGCTACGAGCGCATGGATCGGCCGGAAAAGGCGCTGGACTCGCTCCTGCGCAGCTTTGCCTACGACCGCCCCAGAGCGGAGGTGTGCTGCGAGCTGGGACGCTGGTTTTTTCAGCGGGAGAATATGCCGCTGGCCGCCTACTGGTACTCGCTGGCTCTGACCTGTCCCAGGAACGACGCCCGGGGCGGATTTGTCTCTCCCGACTGCTATGGCTATCTGCCCTGCATCCAGCTATGCGTGTGCTACAGCCGCATGGGCGACCTGGAGCGGGCGGCGCAGATGAACGAATTGGCCGCGTCGTTCAAGCCGGACGCAGCCCCAGTCCTGCATAACCGAACCTTTTTCCAGAGTCTGGCAGCAGGAAAATGACAAGGCCAGCAGCCTTTTGCCAGACGGGGGCGCACACTGTGCGCCCCCGTCTGGAGTGCCGCATATTCTGACAGCCGCCGCGCTAGGCGTATGAAGCGCCGCGGTTCACCAGGAGGAGCAGAATCCGTCTGCATGGACGGAACAGGGCCAGCGCCATGGCAAAATTCCCCATGCAGTGAAGAATGTCGAAGGGAATGCCCGACACCCACCAGCTCAGCGCGAAGTTCCAGCCCCCCGCCGCCCAATAGGACAGGGCGCACAGCCCCCCAAAGCACAGCCCGAAGGCCCCGGACAGGACCGCCCATCCCAGGGAGGAATCCATGTCCTTGAGACGCCAGGCCGCCAGGGCCAGGACCGCCCACACATACAGGTAGCAGAGCGACCAGTACCCAAGGCCCCAGGTGGAGATCTCCAGCAGCACATAGATATACACAGGAATCAGCGCCTTCAGCCCCAGCACGGAGACATAGACGATCACCAGAAGCGACACCGGCTCGATGTTCGGCAGGGGAGCCATGGCGATTTTCGCCCCATACAGAAGCGCCGACAACAGGGCCAGTCGAGTGAGTTCCTTTGTTTCCGCCAGTACCCGTTTATTCGTCATAGCCAACGGTCAGAGTCAGCTCATAATGCTCGCCGTCTGCGATCGGGGTGGAGTCCGCGCCGGTGTTGAGGCTTTCGCCGTTTTTGGTGATCTGCCACCACTCCTGGTTCGCTTCGTCAGCGGTCTCGCCGTCCGCAGTGAGAATATAGAGGCCGTAGGCGCTCTGATTGTCCTCCACCACGCCCTCCGCCACCAGGACAGGCCCTAAGAACTCTTCTTCCGTATTCAACTGGAAATCCTTGCTGCTTCCGTCTCCGTGGACAACCTGTACGGTGAGCTGTTTTCCTCCGGCAGACCCCTGGGGAGCCGCCGCGCGCCATACAAAAAACAGCGCGGCGATTACCACCGCCAGAACAGCGGCGGCAATCCAGATTTTTTTGTTCGTACCCTTTTCCTTCATGTTCACGATTGATCCTTTCATCCCAATTCTCTGATGTATGTCAAATTTTTACACCAGCTAAATCAGGTACGGGAACCATAAGAAAAGCCGCGGACATCGGAGCGGATGACCACGGCAGCCAGAAGGCGCTGGGACGCAAAGCGTCCACGGCAAACGGCACAATCAAGTCCTCGTGATCTGGAATACCATGGCATTCCCGTACCAGCCAGCCGGCAGGTTTCCTGACTTGTAAATCAACGTGCGCCATGGCCTTCCCGATTTGCATCAGTGGCGGTCATTTCTGACCAGAACGGCGCGCTCAATACATACAGTGACGAGATCGTACAGGCATTTCACCTGTTTCCCTATTATCCATCCCACCCCGGAGAGAAGGACGGCACCGGCTGCTCTATTCAATTTTCAGCACAATTCAAATCACAGAATTTCCTGCAATCCACCGCCAGTATAACACCGGAAAGTCAGGTTGTCAACCGCGAGCAGGCAACTCGACTGGGAAATCAATTTTGTACCGCAGCATCATCCGTTTGGGATTTGCCATATACATGGCATACTCAGGATAAAAGTACCTGTTCAACTGCCGGTCCGCACGAGCGAAAATCGTATTCAGGAACATTTGCAGATTGAAGTTTTTCATAGTGATTCCGCATTCCACAGCCCGGTCATATACTTCAAACATAGCCATCAGCAATTCCGGGTAGATGTGGTAAGTAGTGTCCCCCTTGTAAATTGTTTGCAGGTTATTTTGCGCATTTGCCAGAGCAAAGCTGTAATATTCCCTGTCGTTGGCAACATGCTTTGTGATCTCGTTCATGCTGTACGCAATCCAATAGTCTTTGTACTGTGTATAATCTGCCGCAATAAAATGCGCCGCCACTTCTCAGGTGGCGGCGCGTCGGGGCGATAGCTGACGGTCAAGCGGTTGTTGCAGCAGGCTTTCTCCGGCGAGAAGCGGCCATCTACAAACGATGTCCCATTGGGAGCGTGGATCCTCCCCTGACCTCTTTTATGTGAACATGGGGATTTTTCTGTACCGGCAGCGCTTGCCGGTGCTGCCAAAAGGAAGGTATCAGCGCTCCTTCATCAATGCGTCCAATTCCCTAAGAAATTCGTCTTCTTCTAGGGTGGATCTCGACAGTTTCCGTTTCACCGGCTCGCTGTAATCGTTGTCCGCCAGTACCATGTTTTCGCAGATCATGTATCCATGCTGCCCGTCTGCCTTTTGGACACTTAGATTATAGACGTTGGTTTCTTCGTCGATTGTATACAGCTCACGGATTTTCTGCAGCGCACCGCTTCCCATGCGAACCTGCATTCCCAGGTGCATATGGGACGCCATAACCATCCCGGCATCCGTCAGAATATAGTGACTTCCCGTCAGGAACAGACGGCTGCCGTCCTCGGTGGTGATGCAGTACATTTTGCTTTCCTTGCCCCGCCACACATTTATGATAGTTCCGGGTTGCTCGCCCTCCGCCCCCAGAATCTGATCTCCAATCTTCACGTTCTGAATTTCTTTCTGCGTACCGTCGCCCATTAGAACCCTTGTGCCCTCTGCCACGCAGCCAATCTGAATCTTAAGCTGTCGGAGCTTCCGGCAGGAGTTTCCCATATCCGCATCCAGGAAGGAGGTGAGGTACAGAACGTGCTTACTGGATTCGCCGCGAGGGTAGAAGCCCAGAATGTAGGACAGATGAACAACCGTTTCCGCAAAATAGTATTTGCATGGAATGGAGGCGTTCCACTCCGGTTTAAACAGCCAGGTAAAGGTCTTATCCCGAATGCTCAGGGATGCCCCCTCGGAGGTATATTTGACGGCGCCGCAGCCAAAATCCATAATCGCAATATCACCCCCGCCTTCAAAACTGCCTACCGTGATATCTCTGCTGAGTGCAATCTTTCCGTAGGCCTCCAAATTCACGCTGACTCTTCCGCTGCGATGGTCATAGGCGTTTTCGTATATGTAGTCAACATCCGCTTCGCTCTTACGGAAGGGGAAACGGTCGTAAAAGGCCCGAATGTAACGACTATCCGGCACCGTATCCGGCTTGTCGCTCCTTTTCTTTGGAGCGTCGATGATGGCGCGCTGGGCAAAAATTTCTTCGGAGGAAATGCTGCTCAGCACTCTTGTAGCGGAAAGAGCCTTTCCCTTCCGGGTGACATAAGCCTGGAATTCCACAGAATACCCACTATCCAGGTTGATATTCTGGAAGACGCACTTGTCAGACAGCGAATGTACAGGGGTTTCGGGGTCTATATTCTTGTGCGCAACAATCAGTCCGTCGTTGTTTATTGCTTGAATGGTCAAGTTTGAAACGAAGTAGCCAGGGAGGCAGTCCGAAAAAGGGCACAACAATAAGAGCCCCGAATAGCGGCTCAAAAAAACGGATTGCGAGAAGCA
>JAAWQM010000094.1 GCA_022800525.1 Oscillospiraceae bacterium | reverse complement strand
GAACTTGTCGCCGAACTCCTTGCGCACGAACTTCACCAGCTCGGTGGCGTAGTGCAGGTCGCCGCCGGTGCCGGTCCAGCCGAAGGGCAGGTCGCCCCGCAGGGCAAGCATGTGGTTGATGCCGTGGTCCAGGTAGTTCTGGAGCTGCTCCTTGATGCCCTCCCGGGTGTTGCCGATGCAGGTGAAGTGGGTGACGGGAGTACACTTGCCGTCCTTCTGGATCTTGTCCAGAACCTCCAGGTTCTTGCCCACGTTGGTGCCGCCTGCGCCGTAGGTGCAGGAGATATAGTCAGGGTTCAGGGTATACAGCTGCTCCAGCACGCCGCCCGCGCCGCACAGCTTCTCCATGCCGGCGTCGGTCTTGGGGGGGAACACTTCAAAGGAAAATGCTGCTCTCTCTTCAAAAATGTCGGCTACGCTCATGATGAATAGTCCTCCATACGTCAATTTTTTTGTATATTTTCAGCGGCTCCGCCGCCGTGGGGTACTGGTTTACTGCCTCGGGAGGCGGATAACGCGCCGGGCTGAATGATTGATCCAAGGAAGGGCGGGTGGGCCGCCCGCCCTCAAACAGTTTGCTTTTTGAAATTTTTAATGAATGAATGATGTTGCTTGTGGCTTTATTAGCCATTATATCCACCGCAGTGGCTAAGGTAATCACGGGATACATCGAAGGACACATAATAATTACAGTTAACGCACTCTTCAAAGCATGTACCACGCTGCACTCTCCACAAGTCTGTCCCGTGTGCCCTGTGGATGCATTTCCGCTCATCCTGACCACGAATCACTGGACTCCAAGCGTAACTCACGGCCACATTATCTCCGCAGTCTGGGCACTCATAGGATTGCGGGGCAATACCAGAATCTCCTTTGGTTATACCTTCCTCTGCACCAGCAGATACAGTGAGTATGTTCAACGCCAGGACCAGCGACAGGAAGGATACCATAAACTTTTTCATTTTTTACATTGCCTCCTTATTGCCCATATAAAAAATATATAGTACCGCTTGCCCAGGGCAGCCTATATTTCCATGAAAAACAGCGCTTCTTTCTCAAACCGGCGTAAAGCTGTACCGTTTCAGCAGTCCGGCGGTATTGGTATGGTACACCACCGTACCGTCGCTGAGGTCCTCCCGCTGGATTTCGGCCCGGGGCTCCAGGGCGCGGATATAGGCGTCCGTGTCCTCCACGGACACCTCCTGAAAATCCACGTCCCGCATCTGGTTGTTGCTGCACTGGTTGAAAATTTCGCAGCAGAGCTCGTATTCTCTCATCCGCTCACTCCGCCGCCACAATGACGCTGCCCGCCGTCAGGTCCGCGCTGACCAGCCGTCCGGTAATGGTCATTTTCTCGCCCATCACATCCTCGAAAATCAGGTTGTTCCCATCAACGGTAATGTTGGCGACATACTTGCAGAGGATGTTGTCCTCCTGCTTTTCATGGTTATAAACAGTAGAAAGGCACACGGTTGTTTCCTCCTTTGCCGGACTCCATCAGTCCTGTTTTTCCTTCAGCAGCTCCAGGGCGGCAGAAAGGTATCCGTTGGCCTGATCGAAGGACTCCACCGCGTGGAGGAGCTGGTGCTGGGCCTCGCCGTCGAACTGGCGGGCCATGTCGCTGAGCTCGGCGGCGTGGTGAATGTTGTGCTCCAGCATATACTTCAGCACCGCCAGGGTCTGCTCCCCGCCATGGGGGTGGTGATGTCCGTCCTCGTGGGTGTGTTCGTGGCTGTGGGTGCAGGTGTGACCGTGCTCGTCGGTGTGGGTATGCTCGTGAACGTGGTCATGGGTGTGCTCGTGGTCAAAATGATCCATCGTATTGCCTCCTGTTCATATTGACACATTTTTAACTAGATACACTATACCGCAATTTTGCGCCATTTGCAAGGCGTAAGTGTGAATATTTGATGAAAAATTTTCGAGGCCGCCTGGAGGGCGGGAAAACGCTCCCGGCGGACGGGCCGCCATGCCGCGGTTCCTGGGGCATTTTGCCGCGGAGCGCCGCCTTCGGCGCCGGGCGGACTCCCCAGATTCCCCCGGCGCTGAAACGGGACTCTGCGGTATGATGCCCGCGCATAACGGGAAAACTGGTATAAAGATGCACCAAAGAACGCGGCGCAAAGACAAATGTTTTGTCTATGCAGACAAAACTTTTTTCAACCGCCAAAAAAGCATTGACGTGATGGAAAAAATTGTGCTAAAGTTTACCCAATTAAAGCATTAACAAGCGGTTTCCGCCTCTGTTCAGCTTTTCCTTTGGAGGTATATGTATGAGCATTCAGAACGCGTATTTAAACGGCCTGATGGAGCGGGTCATCGCCCGGAACCCGGCGGAGCCGGAGTTCCACCAGGCGGTGCGGGAGGTCCTGGAGAGCCTGGTTCCCGTAGTGGAGGCCCGCCCGGAGTTCATCCGGGAAGGCGTCATGGACTGTCTGGTGGAGCCGGAGCGCATCATCAAATTCCGGGTCCCCTGGGAGGACGAAAAGGGCAATATCCATGTCAACCGGGGCTTCCGCGTGCAGTTCAACTCCGCCATCGGCCCCTACAAGGGCGGATTGCGGTTCCATCCCAGCGTGTATGAGGGCATCGTCAAATTCCTGGGGTTTGAGCAGATCTTCAAGAACAGCCTCACCGGCCTGCCCATCGGCGGCGGCAAGGGCGGCAGCGACTTCGATCCCAAGGGCAGGACCGACCTGGAGGTCATGCGCTTCTGCCAGAGCTTCATGACGGAGCTGTTCAAGTATATCGGGCCGGATACCGACGTGCCCGCCGGAGACATCGGCGTGGGCAGCCGGGAGATCGGCTACCTGTTCGGACAGTACAAGCGGCTGCGCAATGAGTTCACCGGCGTACTCACCGGCAAAGGCCTGACCTACGGCGGCTCCCTGGCCCGGACGGAGGCCACCGGCTACGGCCTGTGCTATTTCACCGACTGTATGCTCAAGGACGCGGGCAGGAGCTTCGAGGGGGCCACCGTGGTCATCTCCGGGTCCGGCAACGTGGCCATCTACGCCTGCGAGAAGGCGTCCCAGCTGGGGGCCAGGGTGGTTGCCATGTCCGACTCCGGCGGTTATATCTACGACAAGGACGGCATCGACCTTGCCTGTGTCAAGCAGCTCAAGGAGGTGGAGCGCAGGCGCATTTCCGCCTATACCGAAACCCATCCCGGCGCTGAGTACCACGCCGGATGCCGGGATGTCTGGAACATTCCCTGCGACATCGCCCTGCCCTGCGCCACCCAGAACGAGCTGGATGAGAAGAGCGCAAAGGCCCTGATCGCCAACGGCTGCTTCTGTGTGGCCGAGGGCGCGAACATGCCCAGCACGCCGGAGGCCATCCACGCCTTCCAGTCCTCCGGACTGCTCTTCGGCCCCGCCAAGGCGGCCAACGCCGGCGGCGTGGCAACCTCAGCCCTGGAGATGAGCCAGAACTCCATGCGCTTCTACTGGACCTTCGAGGAGGTGGACGACCATCTGAAGAAGATCATGGTAGACCTGTACCACAACGCCAGCAGGGCCGCCGCCCAGTACGGCCACCCCGGCAATCTGGTGGCGGGCGCGAATATCGCCGGATTTTTGAAGGTGGGCGAGTCCATGCTGGCCTACGGCATTGTGTAAGGGGGCGGGCGCATGAATGAATATATTGCCCGCGTATTGGAGAACCTCCAGAAACAATACCCCAACGAGCCGGAATATCTCCAGTGCGTCAGCTCCTGGCTGGAGATGATCGACCCGGCGGCGGGGGACCCCCGCTATGAGAAGCTGGATCTCATCACCCGCATGGCGGAGCCGGAGCGGATGTTCACCTTCCTGATCCCTTGGGTGGACGACAATGGCTGTTCCCACACCAACCACGGCTACCGGGTGCAGTTCTCCAGCGCCATCGGCCCCTATAAAGGCGGGCTGCGGTTCCATCCCTCCGTAAATCCCTCCGTGGTGAAATTCCTGGGCTTCGAGCAGACGTACAAGAACGCCCTGACGGGCCTGCCCATCGGCGGCGCGGCCGGAGGCGCGGACTTCGATCCCCGCGGCAGGTCCAACCGGGAGATCATGCGCTTCTGCCAGAGCTTCATGTACGCCCTGTACCGCTATATCGGCGCGGACACCGACGTGCCCGCCGGTGATATCGGCGTGGGGTCCCGGGAAGTGGGCTGGCTGTACGGCGCCTACAAGAAGGTCACAGGCCGCGCGGAGTCCAGCGCGCTGACCGGCAAGGGCCTGACCTACGGCGGCAGCCGTATCCGCCAGGAGGCGGCGGGCTTCGGGACGGTATATTTCCTGGCCCGGATGCTGGAGCACCAGGGCGAGACCCTGGAGGGCAAACGGCTGATCGTCTCCGGCTTCGGCAACATGTCCTGGGGCGTTTGCCGCAAGGCCGCCGAGCTGGGCGGCAAGGTGGTCACCCTCTCCGGCCCCGACGGGTATGTCTATGACCCCGACGGCGTAGCCACCCAGGAGAAGTACGACTTCATGGTCAAAATGCGCTACAGCGGCGAGGACAAGGTGGAAGCCTACGCGGACCGGTTCGGCGTGGAGTTCTTTCCCGGGAAGAAGCCCTGGGAGGTCCCCGGCGACGCGGCCATCCCCTGCGCCACCCAGAACGAGCTGAACGTAGAGGACGCGGTCATGCTGATTGCCAGCAACGTGCGCTATTATGTGGAGGGGGCCAATATGCCCGCCACAACGGACGCGCTGAAGCTGCTGCGTCTGAGCCCCAAAATCCTGACGGCGGGAGCCAAGGCGTCCGGTTCCGGCGGCGTGGCGGTGTCCGCGCTGGAAATGGCGCAGAACGCTGTGCGCTACAGCTGGTCCCGGAAAGAGGTGGATGAGAAGCTGCGGATCATCATGAGCAGCATCTATGACGCATCCCAGGCCGCCGCGGAGGAGTACGGCCTGGGGTACGACCTGATTGCGGGAAATGATATCGCCGCGTTCAAGAAGATTTCGGAAGCGATGATTGCTCAAGGGTTGTAAGGAATGTCCCCGCAGGGCGCGGCAGCCCGGCGCGCTGCTCGCAGCGGGGCTGTATCGCACAATCCCTGCAGGGGCGGGTATTACCCGCCCGCATCCCAAGGACCGCTGTGCGTACCGGGGGAGCGGGCGGATGATATCTGCCTCTGCAGGGATGTTTCGTTTTCTGACGGCTGAGGCAGGCAAACAAATCCAGTCCAGCGTCTGCATACCTTCCCAAGAAATGCGGATACTAACCATGTTTTCCAAGGGATTACAATATTCTTGCCGGGGGATACCCTGGCAAATATGGGAGGAATCGAGAATGAAAGCAACCGGTATCGTGCGCCGTATCGACGATTATGTTATTATTGGGTACAAAGTCGGAAAGCCTTGAAAACACTGGTGTTTCGCTGATTTTGCCCAACTTCTGCGCGCCGGATAATCGTGG
>JAAWQM010000093.1 GCA_022800525.1 Oscillospiraceae bacterium | reverse complement strand
ACGCGGTTCGTATGGCACTTGATTCTGTTTCACAGCTGGATTGCCTGCATTGGTTTGCCGCTTCCTCTTATTGTTAGCTTTTTTGAAGATTGCTATAAAATGGAATCCGGCGAACTGTTCTATAATGAATTAGCGGGCACAGAATACCGCAGACTGCTATTTGAACCTAAGTATATGAGGCAGTTGAAACAAAGAGACCAATGTGTAAGGGAGGTGGCAGAGCAAGACTATTGGAGACTGCATGATAAAATTGTAAATGGAGAAATAACCGTTCCGGACGAAATCACAGCAATTGATGAATGGAAATTGGCATACATGTGTCACCAAGAATATATAGAAATTGCTTTGCAAAATCAAAAAGCAGCCTTAATAAAGCAAAATTGTGATACTTTATGCAGTCAAATTGCAAACAAGGAGATAACCTCAATGGATGAAATAAGAGCAAACGAGTATTGGAATTTATTTTCTGAAAACCAGAAAGAACAGATAACAAAAGAACTGGCGAAACAGGCATACCAGGCTTTGCTTGAGAAACTCGGCAAAGAGGGAATATCCTCTATGGATGAAATCTTGTCTGACGAGTATTGGAAATTAGGATATGAGTTCAACAAAAATGCTATAGGTGTTTGGTGTTCAAATCACAAAATACCATACAAGTGGCGATAAGAAACGAAAATCTGAAAGTATAAATAGAGGGATAATTAAAATATATTTTAATTATCCCTCTATTTATACCCGCCCGGCGGCTTCGGCCCGCAAAGGCCCGCCGCACCGCTGTTTCAATCGACAAGCCCTTATTATTTTTATCGCATGCGTTGCGCTCAGAAATAGAACAGCTCCTCAAACTTCCTGTCCAGCGCGATGCACAGCACCAGGGCCAGCTTGGCGGTGGGGTTGAACTGTCCGGTCTCAATGGAACTGATGGTGTTGCGGCTGACGCCCACCAGGGCCGCCAACTCCGCCTGGGAGTACCCTTTTGCCATCCGGGCTTCCTTGAGGCGGTTTTTCAGGATCAGCTTGTCATCCATCACACTCCTCCTGACAGGAACTTGACGAAATAGAGCGCCGTCAACGCCGTGCAGAGCGCCGTGAAAACAATGTCGGATTTCTTCCTGTTTTTCGCTGTCCTGTAGGCGAACCCCGCCGCGCTCATGCCTGTTATCATAGTCAGAATATCTGCGGCGGGCTGTCCCCGGCTGAACTTGATGATCAGCAGGACAAAAGCCAGCAGCAGCATGAAGCCGAAAGCGAAGGAGTCCTCCCGCAGGCGCAGCTCGCGCTCCCGTTCATCCATAAACGCCGCTTTGTTTTCCGCCCTGCTCTTTGCCAGGATATCGTCCTTGTTCATAGCGTATTCCTCCTTTTGTCCGCCAAGTTTTCTTGACATCTCCATCATACCACCGCCAAGTTAACTTGTCAACAGGTTTTGCAAAGTTTTCTTGGCATCCCCGGGCGCGGGTATAACCCGCCGGATTTTTCACAGACTACCAGGGAACGGAGGGAAACGACATGAAGAAATTCCGAATGCCGACGGCATATACGATTTTGTTTCTGCTGCTGATTCTGGTGGCGGCATCCACCTGGGTCATCCCCGCCGGCGCCTACCAGCGGGCCGGAGAGGAGGAAACCCCGGTGGCGGGCACCTATCAGACGGTGGACCCGCAGCCCCAGGGCGCCGGGGACGTGATCCTGGCCTCCTTCCAGGGCTTCTACGACGCGGCGGACGTGGCGCTGTTCATCCTGATGGTGGGCGGCTTCCTGGGCGTGGTGATGAAGACCGGGGCCATCGACGCGGGCGTCGGAAATGTGATCCGCCTCCTGGGCGGAAAAGAGATCCTGCTGATTCCGGTACTGATGATCCTGTTCAGCCTGGGGGGCACCTCCTTCGGCATGTGGGAGGAGACCATGGCCTTCTACCCCCTGCTGATCCCGGTGTTTGTCTCTGCGGGCTATGACCCCCTGGTGGGCATCGCGGTGGTCCTGCTGGGCAGCGGCGCGGGCGTGCTGGCCAGTACGGTCAACCCCTTCGCAACCGGCATCGCCTCCGGCTTCGCGGGGGTCAGCCTGGGGGATGGCCTGATAACCCGGCTGGTGATGCTGGTCCTCTTCGACGCAGTGGCGATCTGGTATGTCATGGCCTACGCCAGAAAGGTGCGCGGCGCCCCGGAAAAATCCCTGGTCTCCGGCTTCAGCCGGAAATTTGATGCCAGAAAGGGCGGCGACGTCCCCACCCTGACCTCCCGGCGGAAGGTGGCGCTGGGCATCTTCGCGGCGGTGTTCCTGGTGATGGTCTACGCCGTCATCCCCTTCGACGAAATCGGCGTCCCCATCCCCACCCTTGGCTGGTGGTTCCCGGAGCTCAGCGGATTGTTCCTTGTGGGCGGCATCGTCATCGGTATCGCCTACGGCCTGGGCGAGGCGGACACGGCGGACGCCTTTGTGGCCGGGGCGGCGGACTTGGTGGGCGTAGGGCTTATCATCGGCATCAGCCGGGGCATCACCGTGCTGATGGACGGGGGCCAGATCACCGACACCGTGCTGTACTGGGGCGAGCGCGCCCTGGAGGGGACGGGGTCTGTGGTGTTCCTGCTGCTGGTGTACCTAATCTATATCCCGCTGTCCATCCTGATCCCCTCATCCTCCGGGCTGGCGACGCTGTCCGTCCCCATCCTGGCCCCTTTGGGACAGTTTGCGGGGGTTGGCGGAGAGCTGATCGTCACCGCCTTCCAGTCCGCCTCCGGACTGGTGAACATCATCACCCCCACAGCGGCGGTGGTCATGGGCGGCCTGGCCCTGGGCGACGTCCCCTATGACCGGTGGGTGCGGTTCGTGTGGAAATTGATACTGATTTTCTTCTTGCTCACGGTTGCATTTTTGGCGGTATCCGCTATATTATAGGTGGTTTTGGGTGTGGTATAATAGAGACATCCCGCAGGGGCGGATATCATCCGCCCGCACATGACCGACAGAAACGGGCGGATAAGCTCCGCCCTTACATAGGAGCAAAGTTATGAAGATCATCGACATGCACACCCACATTTTCCCGGAGAAGATCGCAGCCAAGGCCACCATCGCCACCGCAGATTACTTCAATCTGCCCGAGCCGCCCCACCATTACGGCAGCGCCGGAGAGCTGCTGGGCGTCCTTCAGTCGGCAGGCATCGGCCGCGCCATGGTTTTCTCCGCCGCCACCACCGAGCATCAGGTGGAGCATATCAACCGCTATATCCTCTCGGAGACGGAGGCCCATCCCCAGTTCATCCCCTGCGGCACCCTCCATGCGGGATATGAGGGCTACAAGGAGGAGCTGCGCTGGATGCGGGAGCACGGGATGCACGGCGTAAAAATTCACCCGGAGTTTCAGCACTTTGTGCTGAACGACGAGCGGCTGTTCCCCATGTTTGAGGAGATGGAGCGCACGGACATGTTCCTTATCGCCCACATGGGTGACCCGCGGGTGAACGTCTCCGGTCCCGCCCGGATGATTCCCATAGCGGAGACCTTCCCGAAGCTGCGCTGCATCGCCGCCCATCTGGGCAACTGGGGGGATTGGGACATTGAGAAGATCCGCCCCCTGACGAAGCTGCCCAACGTGTATACAGACATCAGCTCCTCCTTCAGCTATGTGGAGGACAAAGCCCCGCTGTACCTCATCCTGCGGGAGTACGACCCCAGCTACATATTTTTTGGCTCCGACTATCCCATCTGGTCGCCGAAGCTGGAGCTGGACAAGGCCTTGGCGCTGGGGCTGGAGCCGGAGTTGCTGGAGGACATCCTGTTCAACAACTTCGCGAAGTTTTACCATTACCAGGAGCTGTGACCTGTCGCTGTAATTCCACCAACGGGAATATGCGGCGGAGGGGCATAGGAAATCAGGTATCAGAAGCTCATCGGGGGGTGAAAAACTTCCGTTCCCGAAAATATATTTCAGACAAAGAATTTTCCGTGTCAACGGAAATGAAGGGCCGCGCTCCATATGGCTTTGATGCGGTGCCCATCGTGATGGACGGCCTCAAAACAAAGCGGCTGATAGAAACCGCAAAAGGAAGGCAAGAAAAGGTATACTGAAGCAGAGTGAAAAAAATGTACCGATACAGTGAAGCAGAGAGGCAGATCATAGCAGCAGCGCGAAAAAGGGAAAAAAGCGAGCGGAAAAACGACTGTATGCACCGGAGCTGAGAGCAGCGGGAAAGAGTGCGGAGGAAGTGCCGGCAGCAACAGGGGTCCATAGAGCCTATATAACCCAACTCACCGCAAAGTACCGGGCAGGGGGAATAGAAGCCATATCCGGGAACCATTACGGCGGAAACCGCCGTAACATGAGCGTGTAGGAAGAGGCATCCCTTCTGGGGCCGTATCGATAGAAAGCGGAAAAGGGACAGATCATAGAGGTATCCGAAATCAAATCCAGCCTTAGCTAAGGTTGTGGTTCGTCTCTGCCTTACCATTTGCTCCCTTCTGCCTCAGCTTATCTCTCACATTGCTGCGAATGCTTGGATATTCCCGGCGGTCCCTTTCCGCAGGATGCTGACCTCCGTAATGGGCCGGGTCAGGTAGAAAATGTACTCCTGCACATCCGCCAGTTTGTCCGTGATGCGCCGCAGTTCCTCCCAAAGAAGAAGCTGTTCGCCATTGGAAAAATCAATGTCCAGGCCACTCAAATCGCCATAGTCCGTGAAGGTAGAGAATTTGAGAAACTGTGCAATACTCCGGTTCAGCTTGACCGCCTCCGAAAGTGCCATCCGTAAATTGGCCATGCCGCGCCCTCTCCCCTATATGTGTTCGTTTAAGGTCTGCTGAACGGACCGGATATGCTCCAGCCACCGTTGACGGGTTTCCTCCTCGAACCAGCCCCGATAAAATTTATGCTTCGGATTCTGAACGCTGTGCAGTATGCCCACCGTCAAATTTTCCACTCATTTTGTAGCTTCTCGCTGGTGGCACGAATGACGGTAATCATCAAATCCACCACCTGCTGCTTGTCCTCAAAGCTAACGTTTTCCCAATCATCCAGGTAATTGGAAATCGTGTCAATCTGCTCCGGGGACACCGTTTCGGCGGTCAGCTTGGCTATCTCGCTGGCAAGGGCCTAACGGCGGCTGTCTAATTCCTCAATCTTGGCGTTGGCGTAGGAGATCAGCACCGGGATCGCGCCTGTCAGCGTGTCCAGCAGCTTTTCAATCTCGCTCTCCACCTGGGCTAACTCCGTCTGCTTCGCCATCAGCTTTGGGCTGGCGGCTCTTTTCTTTTTGCGGCCCGTCAGCGTCTTGTAGTCCTCTAGCTTCTTCACCATCTGCTGGTAAACTAACGCCTCCAACTCCCGCATTTTAATCGTGCCGCAACCGGGGCAGGATTTGTCTTCAGCGTGTTTCATACAGCGCAGATAGAGATACCCGCAGGAGTGGGCCGACATCAGAACGTAACCGCAATTCCCGCATTTGATTTTCCCCGCCATCCAGGTATTGCGGGCTTTTCTCGCGGGCTGGTAGCTTTGGCTCGCCATGATTTTCTTCCGCA
>JAAWQM010000024.1 GCA_022800525.1 Oscillospiraceae bacterium | reverse complement strand
CTTGAGCAGGTCGGTGACCAGGGCCTTCTTGCCGTAGGAGCCGTCGTCGGTGCCGATGATGAGGTTGGTGCTGGCGGCCTCGAACTCCTCCTTGAGGATAATGAGGTCCTTGTTGCGGAAGCCCACGATCAAATCCACGTGGCAGCCCACGTCGTGGAGCTTTTTCGCCACGGGGTAGGCGATGGCGGTGCCCACGCCGCCGCCGATGACGGCCACGCGCTTGAGGCCCTCGGTCTCGGTGGCCTTACCCAGGGGGCCGACGAAGTCCTGGAGGTACTCGCCCTCCTCCTTGTGATTCAGCTTCTCTGTGGTAGCGCCCACAAGCTGGAAGATAATGGTGACGGTCCCCTTCACCCGGTCATATGCAGCGATGGTCAGGGGGATGCGCTCGCCGTTTTCATCCACCCGGAGGATGATGAACTGGCCGGGCTCGCACTTCCGGGCCACGGCGGGGGCCTCGACCTCCATGAGGGTCACGGTGGGGTTCAGAACCCGCTTCTTTACGATCCGATACATAGTGTGTCCTCTTTCCACTTAGATTCGGTAGCTGGTTGTTTTTCTTTTGCGCCTTATGGGCGTACATCTCTATTTTAGCACAGCCTTCCGGCTACGTCAATTTGATTTGCGAAGTTTTTGCGGGAAAATGGGGAATGTTCTCCTGGCGCCTCCGCCGGGCGTCCGGACCAAAAGGGAGGGCCTGGGGCCCTCCCTCCGGTCAATCTTTACAGGTGATTCCTTCAATTGCCAGCAGCGCCTTTTTGATATGCATTCCTCCCGTATATCCAACCATCCTCCCGTTGGCCCCGATGACCCGGTGGCAGGGAATGATAATCGGAATCGGATTCTTGCTGTTGGCCTGCCCGACGGCGATGGCCGCGCCGGGCTTTCCAAGGCGCGTGGAGACGTCCTTATAGCTGGCAGTCTCCCCGTAGGGAATCCTTCGCAGCTCATCCCAGACGCTCCTCTGGAACGCAGTCCCCTCCGGGGCCAGCGGCACGGTGAACTCCCGCCGCTCCCCCGCAAAATATTCCGCCAGCTCCCTGGCGGCCAGCTCCAGCGCCGGCGACGGCGTGTCCGCACCCTCACGGGCGTCCCCAAAGGTGATGCCCGTCAAAGCGTTTTCCGCGGCGGTCAGTGTCAGCGGCCCTATGGGACTCTGAATTGTCATCCGGCACATGCCCAGTTCCTCAGAAGATGGTGACCGCCCAGCCGTTCTCGTACCGCTCGCCGGGCTCCAGGGACTGAAGGTCGTTCTGCTGGCTCAGGTCCTCCACGATGTCCTGCCGGGAGGGCAGGCTCAGCCAGGGCTCCAGACATACATAGGGGGCGTCCGTCTTCGGCGCGTGCCAGATGCCCAGATACCGCATTTTCGGACAGGTCATGGTCAGCCCCCTGGTGCCCTCTCCAGCGGAGAGGGTAACCGTGCGGTCAAAATTCTTCAGAATGATGGCGTCATGGTCAAACAGCTCATGGCGCAGAGGCAGGGTCACGCCGTCCTCCAGAGGATACGGGGCCTCGTGGCCGCTGATCATATAGCTGTCGCTCATGAGCACCTGCCAGGGCTGGGCGGGGTGGGCGAAGGTCAGACGGTAGTCGGTGAACGTCTTCCTCTCCTCCAGAGGCAGCCGGAAGCCAGGGTGCCCCCCCATGCCGAAGTACATGGTCTGACCGCCCCGGTTCTCTGCGGCGTAGGTGACGGACAGCGTGCTGCCCTCCAGGGCGCAGGTCACCTCGTAGGCGAACGCGAAGGGGTAGGATTTCCTGGTCTCCTCGCTGTCGGTGATGCGCAGGGTCACGCGGTCCGGCTGGACGTCCACAGGCGTGAATCGGGTGAGCTTGGCGAAGCCGTGGCGCACCATTTCATACTCCTTCCCGCCGTAGGTATAGCGGTCGTTGGTAAGGCGGCCCACATAGGGGAACAGGTTGATGGCCCGGCCCCTCCAGTAGGCGGGATCGCCGTACCACAGGTACTCAACGCCTCCGGCGGAGGTGATGGACATAAGCTGCGCCCCCAGCTCGTCGATGGTAACGGTCATGGCGTCGTTGCGGATGGTCTGCATGGTTGTTTCTCCTCTCTTTGTTTGGCGTGGAAAAAGCCGCCGCTTTTCATACAGCATCATACTAAAATATAAACTGAATTGCAAGAGAAATCGGAGAAGAGACTTTGCGTTTTGCAGATTTCAGGAGAAAAGAATATTACACGCCTGCCGCTGCCCCCTGCAAGTCAAACACCTGCGTAAACTGCGCCTTCCGTTCCGGCGTGAGGTGGTGGCTGACCAGGATGAGGGTCAGGTCTGGATTCGCCAGCAGGCTTTTCTCCACAATATCCGCGTTTTCCTGGTCCAGGGCGCTGGTGCCCTCGTCCACCAGGAGAACCGACCGGCCATGGATCAAGGCGCGGGCGATGGCGACCCGCTGCCGCTGCCCGCCGGAGAGATTTCCGCCCTCCTCGCCCACGGCGGTGTCCAGGCCGTCGGGCATGGACGCTAGATCCCCAGCCAATGCGCTGTCCCGCAGGGCCTTTCCCAGCCGCTCCTCGCTGAAGCTCCCGCCCAGGGTGATATTTTCCCGGATGGTGGCGTTGAACAGGAAGACGTTCTGCTCAATACAGCTCATCTGCTGCTGGAGCTGCTCCGGGGTGAAGTCCCTGGCGTCCCTGCCGTCGAAGCGGATTGTCCCGCCGTAGTCCGGCAGCCAGCCCAACAGGAGCTTGAGCAAGGTGGACTTCCCGCAGCCGGAGGGGCCGGTGATGGCGTACTTGCCGCCCTTTTTGAACTGGAGGGACAAATCTTCAAGGATGGACTTACTGCCGTAATGGAAACTCAGGTTTTCGATGGTGATGGCGTCCTGTACCGGGGCCATGACAGCCCCGGTACTCTCACGCGCCTCCCCGGCGTGAACGGTGATATTCTTGAAATAGGGCTTGGCGGAGGCCAGGGACATGCGGTGGTTGGCGATGGTCCGCAGGCCATTGACGATACCGGCTGTGAGGTTGCTGGCGCTGACCATCGCGCCCAGGATGATCTTCCCCTGAAAGGCCAGGGCCACTGTTACCACCTGCTGGAGGATTTGCAGGGAGACGCTGAAAAATCCCATGAAGCAGGAGATGCCGTTCTGGGCGCTGCTCCGGCGGCAGTTGGGGGTCTCGATCCGGCCGCTGACGGAGTCCCCCTGGTCCAGAAAGCGGTCCGCGTGGCCGAAGGACCGCAGCACATCGAAGCCGGAGAGCAGGTCCTTCAGCTTGCTGACGCCCTCCGCCTCGGCGGCGGCGCAGGCTTCGCCCAGACGCTCCATCCGCTTCTGGAACAGCTTGGGGACCACCAGCATCACCGCCGCCGAGACCAGTCCCGCTGCCAGCATGAGCCAGTGCAGGGAAATCAGGGCCAGAATGCACCACACAATCAGGCCCGCCTGATTGACGCAGCTGAAAAAGGGCGTCCAGGCCAGGTTCTCCATCTGCTTGACGTTGGTGGTCAGCCAGGAGATGTACTCGCCGGTATCCCGGCTGTGGTAGGCTGTGTGGGTCTTGTCCAGCAGGGAAATATACAGGTCATGGCGGACCTGGTTGTTCATGGCCCGGATGGCCCGGGCCTCCAGGACGCCCTCCAGCGCGGCCAGGGTGAGGTAGAGTATATAGCCGCCTATCTCCGCCGCCGTCCATAGCAGGAAGCGCCGGAAATCCAGGCCGATGGCCGCGTCAAAGGACTGCATCATGATAAGCTGAAGGAGCACGTAGACGCCCTCGCAGGTCAGGCCCAGAGAACAAGCCAGAGCAATCCTTTTCCAATTCTTCCTAAAATAATAGTTCATGTCAGTTTTCCCCCTTCTCTTTCCACTTCCCGCCCCGCAGTACGGGAGATTTCCGGTATGTGCCGTTCAGGAACCCGCTGCCGCCTGTGGTCAGCCAGCGGGCAAAGTAAAGGAAGGGGACCAGTCCGCTTTCATCGCCCAGCAAATAGGCGTGGATGAGTCCGTCCTCCGTCTCCAGCTCCGCCCTGCCCAGCAGGTTCACCTCCGCCAGCGCCTCCATCAGGCTGTCCGCCTCCGCCGTTGTCAGGCCCATGGGCTTGGCGATGGCCCCTGGCGTATAGCGGCGGCTGGGGAAGGGCGGCTTACTGCACAGATACTCCAGCAGCTCCAGGCAATGAGGCCGCGCCAGAACCTCAAACAGACGGCGGTAAAGACCGTTGTCCTCCATAAACGCTTCCCACCCCGCCTCCGGCTCCGGGAAGACGGCGGCAAAGGACATGTCATCGGCCCGGACTCCAAGGATGCACCCGTCCTCCATGATGACCTGGGTCCGCCGCAGCCAGCGGATGGTTTTGCCGTCCTCCGGCGTCACCGTCTCGCAGCAGGCTTCATACCCGCTGATGTCCAGCTTGTCCTCCGGCTTGCCGCTCATGACCGGTCCCGCCGCAGCCCAGACCAGACGGCACAGCCGGTCTGCCCGCTGGTCCTGGGGGACGGTGAGCATCCAACGGCGCACAGCGTCCTCTATACGGATTCTTTCCCCACCCTCTCTCCCGAAGAGGGCGTCCACCGTGACCCTCAGCGTGTCCGCCACAGCGGGCAGCAGCGTCACGTCCGGCGCGCCGCCGCACTCCCAGCGGCTCACCGCCTGGGCGCTGATGCCCACGGCTCTGCCCAACTCCTCCTGGGTCATGTCCACCGCTTTCCGGAATCTGGCGATTTGCTCGCCAAGTAAGCTGCTGTTCATTGCATGGCCTCCCTGTCTTAAGTGTTAATTGGATTATAGCCCAAAGAATGCTTGTATACAAGGCACGCGGATTTGGATAAAAACAACTGCCGCTTGTTTTTATCCCGCCGGCCACGGAAATCGATTTTCAGAAGGACCATCTCCCCAATCGCGCCAGACAGTGAAGGGGCGCACACTGTGCGCCCCTTCAAAAATCAGATCATTTGTTCACAACGGCCCTGCGAACCGCTCCTCCTGCCGCGCCGCCTTAAGGCCGCTTATGCCAGCTCCAGCCCAATCCGTTTCATCCTGTTGAGAATAATGTCCCCGATATTCGCCATATCCTCAGCGGTAAACGCGTAACGGAAATTATCGGAAAATAGAATCTGGGCGTTGGGCGGAAACTCCTCGTCCGCCAGCCACAGCAGGAACTGCACCGTCAGCCCCGGCATCAGCTCCACCTCCCAGCCCGCGTCGCTGCGGGAGAGCTTCTTTGCGGGCAGGCGCTCCATCACGCGGTTCAGCAGCTCCGGCCTGCCGCTGTAGGAAAACGCGAAGCGCTTGATGCACCGTCCGGTGAACTGCTGGAGGTAGACCTCCCCCCAGGGAAACTCCCGGTAGGGCAGGTAGGTCCCGCCGGGCATGGCGCAGCGTCCGTCGGTCAGATAGCGCAGCGCCAGGATGCGCTCCGCGTTGGTCAGAGGCGACGGGCCTGTGATCGTGAAATCCGGGTGGGAGACTGAGAAGGTCTCCCCCAGCAGGGTGATGTCCACCGCGCGGCGCTCCCCGTCGTAGGGAAGGCCGCACCGCGCCGCCATCTCCGCCGGGTCCCCGGCCTGGAACCGCTCCAGGTAAAACTCCAGAGGTTTGCCCTCCTTGTTGTTGACGACTTCCATGGATGACTCCTTTTGTTGATATCCGCTCCCGGCCGGCCCGCCGTCTCCCGTCCCTGCGCAGGGATGCAGGAGCGGAGGCTGTTTCAAGAGCAAAGTACTCAGCCCCACAATGCCGACAGCATGGGGATGATCTGTTTCTTACGGGACATGACCCGCGGCAGGAACGCCTCGCCGTCCTTCAGTTCGGTGTTGAACGCCTGCTGGAAGATGTCCTCCCCGCCGACGCACAGCACCTTGCTGCCCTCCATCAGCACGTCCGTCAGCATGAGCAGGATCATGCTGTACTGCCGCTCCTCCCGTGTCTTCTCCATCAGCTCAATGAACGCCGCCTTCCGCGTCAGCTGGCGGTCGGAGTCCACGCAGGTAATCTGGCTGACGCCGAAGTCGTGTCCGGCGATGTGGAACTCCTTGAAGTCGCCGAAGAACATCTGCTCCACCGGCTTGTCCTCCGGGGTGGAAGCGGAGAAGATGGCGCGGCCCAGCTCGTCCAGGGAGATGTTGGCGATATGGGCCATGCGCTCCGCCATTTTCCGGTCCCTGGCGGTGCTGGTGGGAGACTTGAACATGACCGTGTCCGACACGATGGCCGCCGCCATCAGCCCCGCCAGCTTGGGGGAGGGCATCATGCCCCGCTCCTGGTACATCCCAGACACGATGGTGCAGGTGCTGCCCACCGGCTCATTGCGGACATAGATGGGGTTCTTGGTCTGGATGTCCGCCAGACGGTGGTGGTCGATGATCGCCAGGATGTCCGTCTGTTCCAGCCCGGGGACGGACTGGGCGGCCTCGTTGTGGTCCACCAGGACCACCCGCTTGCGCCTGGGCTTGATGAGGTGGTACCGGGACAGGGTGCCCACCACCTTCTCCTCATGGTCCAGGATGGGATAGCTGCGGTAGCGGCTTTGCAGCACCTCCTCCCGCACGTCGTCGATATAGTCGTTCAGGTGGAAGGCGAGGACCTCCTCGTGCTGGGCCAGACGGCCCACAGGGATAGCCTGGAAGATGCGCCGCACAGCCCGCAGGCTGTCATAGGGCGTGGAGATGACGCAGGTATTTTTCACCTGCGCGCGGATGTCGTCGGGCAGCTCAGTCTGACAGAGGACGACGCAGGCCACGCCGAACTCCACTGCCAGCCGGAGCATGTCCGGCTGGTTGCCGCAGATGAGGATGGTCTCCCTCTGCCGGAAGGGCGGCAGGTCCCCCATCTGGGGCAGGGCCAGAATGACCTCGCCGGAAATTGTGTTGATGACGTCCTCCGTCTCCCCCAGCAGCTGGCCCTCCAGGACGCTGAGGATGTTGAACAGCGGCACCGCCCGCAGGTCCGGGGCCTCGATGGTCTTCATGTCGAAGCCCGCGATATCCCCGGCGGTGAGCATCCCCCGGAGATGGCCCTCGTCATCGGTGACGGGGATGGCGGAAATCTGGGTGTCCTCCTCCATGGCGGACCACGCACGGCTGACGGTGACGGCTTCGTGGAGGATGGGCGGCACGTCGTAATCCAGGTCCAGCACCTGGGTGCGCATACTCTTGATGAGCAGCGGCGGCTCAAAGCCGAACCGGTCCAGAATCAGCCGGGTCTCGTCGCTGATATGCCCCAGCCGGGCGGCCACGTACTGCCGCTCCCCCAGGGCGTTCTGCAAAGCCGCGTAGGCCATGGCGGAGACCACCGAATCGGTGTCGGGGTTCCTGTGTCCGGTCACATAAATTTGCTCCATGATATCCTCTCCTTATTTATTACTTCCGAACTGAAGGGCCGGAAGTAATATCTGCCATGTTTTGCGGTTGCCGCCGCAAAACAGCTTGAACCAAAAGTATTATTTCCGAGCCTGAAGCCTGGAAGGAAGAAGCTGCATTCACAGGCAGAGAATGTCGGATGGCCGGGGGATTTTCGAAGCGTTCAACGCCTGTGAATACAGCCAGCCCTAAACCAGACCCTGGGTATGTACGCCCAACATCTCACAGTATTCCGCCGCGTCGAACGGGTCCAGCGCGCTGTCCTTGCGGAGGTAGAGCGGGTGATGGGGGTGGCCCCTCTTGGACCGCGCCCCGGCGGTGTACCACCGGGCATTGTACTGCCGCCCCACCTCGATCATATCGTAAACGCACTGCGGCAGGTAAGGCCGCCGTTCGATCACCGCCCCCCAGGCGGCCCAGACCGCCGGCTCCCGCGACAGGGACAGGGCGTAGGCGAAGGCCGACAGATTCTCCCGGTGGAGGTCCGGGTTGGGCTCCCGCTCCATGTCCTCCGGGCGGGTGGCCCGCTGGGCGTAGACGTTGCACATGATGAAGCTGTCGAAGCCGTTGCGCAGAGCCACCCGCTCCACGCTCCTGAGGGTATTGTCCAGCTCGCCGGGCTTTGCGGTGGAGGGATTGACGCCGATACACAGCAGGGGCCTCTCCCCCCGTGTGCCCAGCAGATACCGGTACTCCTGGTAGGTATTGGGTACATACAGCCAGCGGTTTACATCATAGTCCGCAGAGGGGGCCAGCGCCTCCTCCAAAGCCTGCTCGAAGCGCAGAAGCTCCATCTCAGTTGTCAGGCAGCCGGGAACATGCATCTCCCCCGCCTCCTTTCTCCCCTTCAGTTTACCACATCTCCCCAGCTTTACGCAACTGCATTCCAAAAAACAGGGAGATCAATTTCTGATCGAGTTCAAACTTGCTGGCACAATCCTCCCAGGGGCGGACCGCTGCGCATACCAGCCGCCGGACAGTAAAAGCGGGGCGGGCCCGCAGGCCCGCCCCACAAATTAATTTTCACATCAGCTTCGTGGTGAAATACACCAGCTCCGCGAACAGCGCGACGCCCAGCAGCCACATGAGGTAAACGGAAATCGCGGGCAGCAGCACGGCCAGCAGCACGCCCACAGCAGCCACCGCCAAGGCGGCGTAGAGGATGCGGTAATCGCACTCCGGGGAGAGCACCTGGATCTTCTTCAGCTTGCCCTCGTCCTTCTGGGCCTTGTTCGCCAGATACGCCGCAGCAGCCAGCAGAGCCAGCGCTGCGATACAGCCCACGATCACAGGAATCTTCCAGTGATTGGAGCTGGCGGAGGCGCTCCGGACCCACACGGTGAACATGGCGCCGCCCAGGGCCACGGTGCTCAGAGCGCACTCATGCTGGTACAGCAGGTACACCAGAACGAAAACGGCCACAATCGGCACCAGCACGCACATGGTGGTAACGCCCATGCCGTTGCTGAAGAAGTGGGTCATGACCCAGCCGGACAGGGCGAAGAACGCCCCTGCGCCAGCCACCCAGGGCATGATCCTCCGCAGCTTCTTGTCCTCGCGCTTCATATACCAGACAACCGCGCCGATGACCAGCGCCGCCAGTCCAACCCACATCAGAACCTTCAGCACGGTGTTCCATGCCAGCATGGAGTCCACCGAGCCCACAGCATAGCCGCGATAGACCAGAAACAGGTAGCATTCAGCCACCAGACCCACCAGGAACACATAATAGACGCGGCTGAGGACCAGATTGTCCTGCTTTTCCTTGTCCGCCTTTTTCTGACTGATTGATTTTTTCGTAGAAGCCATGTATCGAAACCTCCAACGGTATAGTAGACCCTCAAATGGGGGGAATTTTTGCCGCAGCGGCGTGACGCTGAATTATTCTATCAGATTCTCCCGGGATTTGCAAGAGAAAAAAGAATTTTTGTAAAATCTTCTTGAAAGAGGGGGAAACCGGCCCGGTCAGTTGACCTGACGGCGGCGGGAGAGGTTGATGGTACCCTCCTGCATGTCGGTAATCATGTCCAGACTGCGGCCCGTGCCCTCGGCCACGCAGGCGATGGCATTCTCCGCCACGCTGGTGGCGATGCCGGTGCGGGAGGTGATGAGCTTGTCGAAGCCATACACCAGACTGCCGCCGCCGGTCATGGTGATGCCGTTGGTGGACACGTCCGCCACCAGCTCCGGCGGCGTGCGCTCCAGCACGGCGTGGATGCTCTCCAGGATGCGCTCGGTGGGCTCCTCGAAAGCCTCCATCATCTCCTTGGAGGACACGGTGATGGTCTTGGGCAGGCCCGTCAGCAGGCAGCGGCCCTTTACGTCCATAAACGCCTCATCCTCCCGGGGATAGACGCAGCCAATGGCAATCTTCATCTTCTCGGCGGTGCTGTCGCCCACCAGGATGTTGTGCTTGCGGCGCATATACTTGACCACGGCCTCGTTGAACTGGTCCCCGGCCACCTTGATGGAGGCGGACTCCACCACGCCGCCCAGGGAGATGACGGCGATGTCGGCGGTGCCGCCGCCGATGTCAACGACCATATGGCCGTCGGGCTTCATGATGTCGATGCCCGCGCCGATGGCGGCGGCGATGGGCTCCTCAATGAGGTACACCCGGCGGCAGCCGGACTGGATGCCCGCGTCCACCACCGCGCGTTCTTCAACCTCGGTGATGCCGGAGGGGACGCAGATGATGACCCGGGGCTTGAAGACCATGAAGCCCGCCACCTTGCGGATGAACTCGCGAAGCATCCGCTCGGTCATGTCGTAGTCGGAGATGACGCCCTCCCGCAGGGGACGGATGGCGACGATGTTGCCGGGGGTGCGGCCCAGCATCTGGCGGGCCTCCTCGCCCACCTTCAGCAGCTTGCCGGTGTTCTTGTCCATGGCCACCACGGAGGGCTCGTTGAGGATGATGCCCTTGTTCTTCACATACACCAGTACGGACGCGGTACCCAGATCGATGCCTATATCTTTAGCGAAAGCGCTCATAATTTCCACCTCGTAAGTTGTCCATTCTATTGTAAGCAAAAATCTTGCTTGTACTCTAAATAATCATTATACTTTGCCCAGCCAAATTTTGCAAGCTATTCCCGACACTTTCTTTCACAAATTTTCCGGGATTCCGGCGGTTTTTCTGTGGAATGTCTTCTCCGGTGGCCTCCGGCCAGTACGGCGCAGACCACGCCGGCCGCTCCGGCGGCCATCAGTGCGTCAGCGGCGGCGGAAATGGTGCTGCCGGTGGTGCATACGTCGTCGATGAGCAGGAACCTCCGCCCCCGCACCCGGTCCGGGTGGGGGACGGCGTAAGCGTCCTTCACATTGGACGCCCGCTGGGCGGAGCTGATGATGGAGGACTGGGCCCGGTTATGGCGTACCTTCCGCAGGGTGGGCTCGGCCTTCACGCCCCAGAGCTTCGCCGTCTCCGCCGCCAGCAGGCGGGCCTGGTCGAAGCCTCTGGAGAAATTCCGCCTCCAGCTGACGGGAACGAAGGTCACAGCGTCAAACCGGCCGGAGAGCGTGTCCTCCGCCGCCCGGGCGACGTAACGGGCGAACACCTTTGTCCGCCATGACTTTTTGCCGAATTTCAGGGCTTTTATCCCGGTGGAGACAGGATGGTCATAGTATGCCGCCACCGCGCAGGGATATTGATTTTCCCCCACTGTGCGGAGGATTTTTCCCTCAGCGCGGAGCGGGAGGGCTTCTTCACATTCCCCGCAGACATCCCCGGAGGCGTCCAGCAGCCTGCCGCAGAAGGCGCAGCGGGGCGGAAACAGGAGATCGAGAATGATGGTCATGGGTCATTCCTTCGTTTGTTGATAGTGTTATGAGATCTGATTCATCTGTGTAGGGGCGGATATCATCCGCCCGCTCTGCCGGCACACACAGCAGCTCTTGAGAAGCGGGCGGGCAATACCCGCCCCTACACCAGCGAATCAGGACCGCCCCTGCGCCCGTGGATACGGCTTTGGCTCATCTGTCAAACCTGCCAGATAGTCCATACTGGTGTCCAGCGCCAGGGCTATGCGGCGCAGCTGGTCATACGTGTAATACCGTTTTCCCGTCTCCAGCTTGGAATAATCGCTCTGATCGATTCCTGTCAGTATTTGCATTTTGATCTGAGTATATCCACGCTTCTTGCGCAATTCTTTCAATCTGGTCATAAAATCACCATCACTAGTATGGCAATTTGACCTATCTTTGCTAGGGTGAAATTGACCTATTAAGGCGCAAAAAAGCCCACCCCAATACCCGGGGTGGGCCTAAAACACACTGATTCATTTTTGTGACGATCAATCCTTGCAGGGGCGGATATCATCCGCCCGCATCCTCCAGCGCCCTGCCGTCCGGCAGTAGGAACAGGCTCTCGTCCTGGGCGGCGATTTCGGGCGCGCCGGCGGTGAAGCGGTAGATCAGATTCCCGTTCCACAGCCGCTCCGCCATGTGCAGCAGGCCGCTGTCCACGCTGACCCAGTACCGGTCCACATAGCCCTCGCCGTCCTCAACGGTCTCCACATAGACGCAGCTGACCCCGTCCCGCTTCCGGTAGTCCGCCATGGCGATGGTCTCCACCGGCAGCTCCTGAACGGTTTCATAGCTCAGCATCCGTCCCGCCATATCGGCGGTCAGGTCCGGGGAGCGCAACAGCCTCCAGTCCGTCCCGTCGTCATACCACACGCCGGCCACGCTCCCGCCGTCCGGGTCCGCCTCCACCAGCATATGCCGCACGCCGCCGTCCGCCAGCTGGGTATCCAGCCGGGTCCGGCCGCCGCTGACGTAGACCTGGGACAGGGATTGGCCGCTGCCGCCGCTCCAGAAGGTCTCCACCGTCTGGCTCCGGCTATAGGTCACCGGGCGGGAGAGGATGCTGATGGCGGGGCGCACGGTCTCCGGGGTGATGGCAAGGGTGTTCAGGCGGCTCTCGCCGCTCTCCTCGCCTACGCTGGCGCTGTCGCCCTGGCTCTCCGGCAGGACGATGCCCTGAGACTGCCTGCGCCCGCTCCAGACCAGCAGCAGGATCACCACCGCCAGCAGCGCGCCAAAGCCCAGCGCCAGATAGATGGAACGCTTCTTGTCCACCAGGGAACCTCCCTTTCTTTGCTCCGCCCCCGCAGAGGCAGGCGCCCTCATCGGCCCGCTCTGACGTTGACCGCCGCGCTCCCATGCGGGCCGCCGCACCCGACGTCCTCTGCGGGGCTCCCCATTCACGCCCGGAAATCCTCCGGCCTCTTCCCCCTGCCGAAGTACCACAGGATGGCGTCGGCAATCCGGCGGCAGGCCAGCCCGTCGCCGTAGGGATTCACCGCGCGGGCCATGGCGGCGTAGGCGGCGGGGTCTGTAATCAGCTCATGGGCCATGCCCGCGATACTGTCATGCTTCACCCCCGCCAGCTTCACCGTGCCTGCGGCCACGGCCTCGGGGCGCTCGGTCTCCCGGCGCATCACCAGCACCGGTTTGCCCAAAGCGGGGGCCTCCTCCTGGAGCCCGCCGGAGTCCGTCAGCACCAGATAGCACCGGGCCATGAGATTGTGCATCTCGTCCGCCGCCAGCGGCGGGATCAGGCGGACGTTGGGAATGTCCGCCAGATGGCGTCTCGCGCACTCCTGGACCACGGGGCTGAGGTGAACCGGATAGACCAGCTCCACATCCTCATGGGTCCGGGCGATATGGGCCAGGGCGGACATGATGTCCTCCATGGGCTGGCCGTAGTTCTCCCTGCGGTGGCAGGTGACCAGGATGATCTTCCTGCTGTCATAGGGCAGCCGGTTCAATTCTCCGGCGGCAAAGACATAATCCTTCCGCACAGTGGTCTTCAGCGCGTCGATGACGGTGTTGCCGGTGACGAACACACCCTCGCTGATGCCCTCCCGGCGAAGGTTCTCCCGATTGTTCTCCGTGGGGCAGAAATACAGGTCCGCAATAGCCGTGACCAGCTTCCGGTTCATCTCCTCCGGATAGGGGGAATACTTGTCATAGGTCCGCAGCCCGGCCTCCACATGTCCCACCTTCACCTGATGGTAGAACGCCGACAGCGCCCCGGCGAAGGTGGTGGAGGTGTCCCCGTGGACCAGGATCATGTCCGGCTTCAGGCTGTCAATAGCCTCGTCCATACCCAGCAGGCACCTGCTGGTGATGCCGCTGAGGGTCTGCCTGGGGGTCATGATGTCCAGGTCCCAGTCCGGCTTCAGGCCGAAAACCTCCAGCACGCTGTCCAGCATCTCCCGGTGCTGGGCGGTGACGCAGCAGATGGACTCGATATCCTCCCGCCCCGCCAGCTCCTTCACCAGGGGGGCCATCTTGATGGCCTCCGGCCGGGTGCCGAACACACTCATAATGCGCAGCTTACTCATGTTCTTCCTCCTTGTTGGAACCTGCGCCCTCCGGGGCGTCCGCGGCGGACCTCTGGTGCTCATGCGGGTAGCTGGCGATGCGGGCCACCGTATAGGCCACGCCCGCCAGGGCGATGACGGACAGGATCACCTTCACATACCCGCTGGTGACGATCATCACCGCGCACAGCCCCAGCACCCCCGCCACCATATACAGCGTCGCCACCGCCTGCTTCTGGTTCATGCCCATGTCGATGAGCTTGTGGTGGGTGTGGCTGCGGTCCGGCTTCATGGGGTTCTGGCCCTTGAGGATGCGGCGCAGGAAGGCGGAGGTGGTGTCGAAGATGGGGAAGCCCAGGATGATGAAGGGCACGATAAAAGAGATGATAGCGTAGAGCTTGAACAGCCCCATCACCGAGACGGTGGCCAGGATATAGCCCAGGAACGTGGCCCCGGTGTCGCCCATGAAGATTTTCGCGGGGTTGCGGTTGTAGGGGATGAACCCCACGCATCCGCCCACCAGGGCGGCGCACAGCGTCGCCATCCCCATGTTGCCCATGAGCAGCGCGATGATGAGCATGGTCAGGGCAGCGATGGTGCTGACGCCGTCCGCCAGCCCGTCCAGGCCGTCGATTAGGTTGACGGAGTTGGTGACGGCCACGATCCAGATAACGGTGATGGGCACCGCCATGATGCCGAATGCCCAATAGGGCTCCCCCCAGGGCAGGGGGTTGGCTATGGCCTGGATCACCACGCCGTGCCATACGGCGATCAGAGCCGCCACAATCTGCAAAATAAACTTGATTCCCGGCCCCAGGGGGTGGGAGTCGTCCACTACGCCCACGGCCACGATGATGCAGGCCCCCAGCAGGACGCCCCGCAGGGCCCGGTCCACCTCCGCGAACAGCAGCACGGAGGCCACAAAGCCGATAAAGATTGCCAGCCCGCCCAGACGGGGGATGGGGTGGTCGTGCATCCTGCGCTTGTCCTTGGGTACGTCTACCGCGCCGATCTTCACCGCCAGCCACTTCACGGCGGGGGTGAGGGCGAAGCTGACGAGCAGAGACACGGCCAGAGCGAGGATCACGGGGAGGACGCTCTGCCGGTCAAAGAATTCATTCATTTGTCCGTCTGCCTCCGCTTATCTGGCCACGAAGCCGACTTTTTTATAGACCTTGCGCAAGGTCTTCTCCGCCGTACGGGACGCCTTCTCCGCGCCCGCGCGATAGACGCCCTCCAGATACGCTTTGTCCGCCATGATCCGGCGGGCCTCCTCCTGGATGGGGCGCAGCATCTCCACCACAGCCTCGCCCACGGCGGGCTTGAACTTCCCGTAGCCCAAGCCGTCAAACTCCCGCTCAATTTCCGCGAAGCTCCTGCCGGTGGCGGAGGAATAGATGGTCATAAGGTTGGCTACGCCGGGCTTGTTCTCCGGGTCGTAGCGGACGCAGCGCTCGGTGTCGCTGTCGGTGATGGCCCGCTTGAACTGCTTCATGATGACGTTGGGGTCGTCCATGAGGGTAACGCGCCCGGTGTCGCCATTGTCGCTTTTGCTCATCTTGGCGGCGGGGTTCGTCAGGCTCATGATCCTGGCCCCCACCTTGGGAATGTACGGCTCGGGCATTTTGAACACATCGCCGTACACGCCGTTGAACCGCTGGACGATATTCCGGGCCAGCTCTACGTGCTGGCGCTGGTCGTCGCCCACGGGGATGAAATCCGGCTGATAGAGCAGGATATCCGCCGCCATAAGGCATGGGTAGGTGAAGAGGCCGCCGTTGATGTTGTCGGCGTTCCTGGCGGACTTGTCCTTGAACTGGGTCATGCGGCTGAGTTCGCCGAACATGGCGTAGCAGTTGAGCACCCAGCCCAGCTCGGCGTGCTGGTGGACATGGGACTGGATAAAGAGGGTGCATTTCTCCGGGTCAAGACCGCAGGCAATATACTGGGCCAGCTGCTCCAGGGTACGGCGGCGCAGGTCGGCGGGGTTCTGGCGCACGGTAATGGCGTGCAGGTCGGCCATGAAATAGTAGCAGTCATACTCCTCGATCATCTTCGGCCAGTGGTGCAGGGGTCCCAGATAGGAGCCCAGTGTCAGATCGCCGCTGGGCTTGATGCCGGAGAGCATTGTTTTTTTCTCATCCATGGTGATTCGCTCCTTCAGAGTTTCTTTTATTCTATCGCTTTCGCGGGTTAAGCCACGTTAAATACATATTATAGCATACCCTTTGAAAAAGCACAACCATGATGGAAAAATTTAAGGGGATGATGCCAAAATGATGCAAGTGTGAAAAGAGCCTCCGGGGGCGTCCCCGGAGGCGGATATGCGGTTTACTCGCCCTGGGCCAAAGCCTCGGTGAGGGCCTTGGACAGCTGGTCGGGGCAGCTGGTGGGCTTGCTGCCGCAAGTCGTGCCTTGGAGGCGCTCAATGGCCTCCTTGGCGGGCATGCCCTTCACCAGGGAGGAGATGCCCTTCAGATTGCCGTTGCAGCCGCCGGTGAACGCGACGGACTGGATGATGCCGTCCTCCAGCTCCAGGTCGATCTGGGAGGAGCAGGTGCCGTGGGTCTTGTAAGTATACGTCATGATATCCTTCCTTTCTTGCGCCCTGCGGGCGCAGGCAAATGATTTCTCCTTGATAGCCCGGGCCTCCGCGGCCCGGCCCCGCGCCTACTTTTTGCTCGTGCAAAAAGTAGGCAAAAACACGCCAAAACCTACGGTTCTGGACTCCCTTAGTGTCGCGCGGAGCGCGACACTCTATTTTTTTGTTTTATTTGCACAACTCAGTTCTCCACGCTCCAGTTGGCTCAGATCAGAACCCGCCGGCGCCTTGCGTCTACCCACGACGCTCTTTCGCTGCATTTCGCTGCCGCGCCTGGGCGCCTGCTCCTAACGTTTTGCGCGGCGCCGAACCTCGTTTCATCTCAATTCAGCTGATCCATAGAGGCAAATCAATCCTGAGTGTCCTGCAACATCGGAAGACCTGCGCTTAATACGCAATACCCCAGATAATGTCCGTCTCGCATTCCTTCCCGCAGACGACACACTTCCCGGTGGTCCCGGACTGCGCCAGCGGCATACACCGGCTGGTCACGCCGGCCTTCTCCTTCATCGCCAGCTCGCACTCCCGCTCCCCGCACCATTTGGTGTGGACAAACCCGCCGCTGTTCTTCTCAACAAGCGCCTTGACCTCTTCCCAGGTCTCCGCAGCGAAGGTGTTCTCCTCCAGATTCTTCTTCGCCATAGCGAACATGTTGTCATGAATCTCGTCCAGCAGCTTCCGCACCGCGCTCTCCAGCTCCGCCAGCGGCACAAACGCCTTCTCGCCAGTGTCCCGGCGGGCGACACAGCACTGCTCCTTCTCCAGGTCCTTTGGCCCGATCTCCACCCGCAGAGGCACGCCCCGCATCTCATACTCCGCGAACTTCCAGCCGGGAGCCTTGTCGCTGTCATCCAGCTTCACCCGGACCCCAGCCTTCTCCAGACGCTCTCTCAGCCCCTGCGCGGCCTCCAGCACGCCGCCCTTGTGCATGGCGATGGGCAGAACCACCACCTGGACCGGCGCCACCCTGGGAGGCAGCACCAGGCCATTGTCGTCGCCGTGGGTCATGATGATGCCGCCAATGAGCCGGGTGCTGACGCCCCAGCTGGTCTGATGGGGGTAATGGGGCTGGTTGTCCGCGCCGGTGAAGGTGATGTCGAAGGCCCTGGCGAAGCCGTCGCCGAAATAGTGGCTGGTGCCCGCCTGAAGCGCCTTGCGGTCATGCATCATGCACTCCACGCAGTAGGTGTCCTCCGCGCCGGAGAATTTCTCCTTGTCGGTCTTGCGGCCCCGGGTGACGGGCATTGCGAGAACGTTCTCGCAGAAATCCGCGTAAATATTCAGCATCTGCACCGTCTCGTCAACGGCTTCCTGGGCGGTGGCGTGCATGGTGTGCCCCTCCTGCCACAGGAACTCCCGGTGGCGCAGGAAGGGACGGCTGGTCTTTTCCCAGCGCAGCACGCTGCACCACTGGTTATACAGCTTGGGCAGGTCCCGGTGGGAGTGGATGATATTCTTGTAGTGCTCGCAGAACAGCGTCTCGCTGGTGGGACGGATGCAGTAGCGCTCCTCCAACTTCTCGCTGCCGCCGTAAGTGACCCACGCGCACTCCGGAGCGAAGCCCTCCACATGGTCCTTCTCCTTTTGCAGCAGGCTCTCCGGGATGAGCATAGGCATCGCCACATTCTCATGGCCCGTGGCCTTGAACTGCCGGTCCAGCTCCTTCTGCATGTTCTCCCAGATCGCGTAGCCATAGGGGCGGTAGATGAACATGCCCTTGATGCTGGAGTAATCAATAAGCTCCGCCTTTTTGCACACATCAGTGAACCACTGGGTGAAGTCCACGTCGCGGGCGGTGATGGCGTCCACCTGTCTCTGATCCTTTGCCATAACGTATGTCTCCTAATATGAACTGATGAAATCTATTTTACATTTAAACCGTCTGCTGAACCTCTATTGTATCCACCCAAAGGGAAATTGTCAAGTGGAAGCGCGGTCCTCGCACGGAAATCAATTTTGCAGGGGCGGATGATATCCGTCCCTGCAGGGATTGTTCTTTCGTCCTGAGATCTACAAAACGAATAATTGATTTCCCGGATGACAGCGGTGCATCCACTTGACAGGCTCAGCTTGCTGGGATATACTGAATACAGTATCATAAGGCAGCGGTTCGCGGTATAAGGTGAGACTGGCGGTTCGCCGCCGCTGATCGACTGTAACGGCAGGTTTACAGTCGATTTTGTTTTCATGCGGAACGGGCGCCAACAGAAAGACGGCAGGTATATTGCGCCTCCCCGGAGCGGGAGGCGGCAAACGATAGAAAAGGAGCATGGCAGTGGGTAAGAACATCATGGCGCTGATGCTGCAGGAGTATGAGCAGTTTACAAAATCGGAGCGGAAGATCGTGGACTACGTCCTGGAACACCCGGCGGAGACGCAGTACATCAGCATCACGGACCTGAGCGCGGTCTGTGAGGTGGCGGTATCCACCATTTCCGTCTTTTGCCGGAAGCTGAAGCTGGGCGGGTTCAACGACTTCAAGCTGGAGCTGGCGCGGGCGGCCCTCCTGAACGACTCCCAGCGCCAGGAGGATGCGGAGGCTGGTGAGATCCAGTCCGGGGACTCCCTGCCCGCCGTCATGGGCAAGGTGCTCCACACAGTCCAGGACGCGGCGGGCCGGGCCTACCATATGCTGGCGGAGTCTGCGGTAGACCGGGCGGTGTCGCTGCTGGTGGAGGCGCGGCAGGTCGTCTGCCTGGGGCAGGGGAACCACTCCATCGTCTCCCTGGCGGCCTGGGCCCAGTTTTCCACCAACTCCGGCAAGTTCAAGACCATCCAGGACTCCCACCTGCAAACAGTCATCCTCTCCACCCTGATGCCGGAGGATGCGGTGCTGTACTTCACCTACACCGGGGCCACCCACGAGGTGATGGAGGCGGCGGAGGTCATCCGGGAGCGGGGCGCGAAGCTGATTCTGGTGACCCGGTACCTCAACTCCCCCGCCAGCGCCTACGCGGACACGGTGCTGCTGTGCGGCCCCAACGAGCAGCCCATGCGCTTCGGGTCCACGGCGGCGCTGATTGCCCAGCTGTACGTGGTGGAGGTGCTGCTCAGCGAGTTCAAGCGCCGGGAGCCGGCGCAGTCGGAGAAATGCCGCCAGTCTGTGGGCAAGGCGCTGGCGCAGAAGGTGCTGTAATCCTATGGAAAATTTTTTCAATCCGGAAAAGGGCATATGGGCGTGGCTGAGCACGTTGGTGGACATATGCGGCCTGTCGATTGTGTGGATCCTGCTCTGCCTGCCGGTGGTGACCGCCGGTCCGGCCACGGCGGCGCTGTACCACGCGGTGGCAGTCTGCGTCCGGCCCCGGGAGCCGGGGGCCTTCGGCGACTATTTCCGCTCCTTCCGGAGGAATCTCAGGGAGGGATGTCCGGCGTCGCTGCTGTGCGCGCTGGCGGCGGCTGCGCTGGCCTTCGGGTACGGGGTAATGCGGGCCAACGCGGACGGCTCCATAGGCGGCGTGATGTTCGCGGCCTATTACGCGGCGCTGATTTTGCCGGCGGGCGTACTGGTCTGGCTGTTCCCGCTGCTGGGGCGGTTTGAGTTCGGACTGAAGGGGCTGTTCGTCACCGCCCTCCAGCTGGCGGTGCGGCATCTGCCCACCACGTTTGTAGTCGTGCTGCTCACAGCCGAGGCGGCGGTGTTCTGCCTGAACAAATGGTGGCCGGTACTGTTCATGCCTGCGGTCACAGTCCTTTTGATCTCCTTCTTTTTTGAAAAAATATTCGTGCGGTACGCGCCTGAGCTGAAGAAGGAGAAAGAAGCGGAGGAGTGACCCGTGTCTGAGAAACATGATATGAACAATTTCGCGCTGAAAATTTCATCGGCTCTGCTTTGGCGCATGGGCTATTTTGCCGTCATGCTGGGCTGCGTCGCTGTGAACATCACGGCCTGGCGGCGGGTTGTATTCTGAGCTTCTGGGTTCTGCTGGACCACGGCCTGGACCCTCTTCTGACCCGGCGGTTTCCCTCCGGTGAGAGCGCCTGTCAGGAGACGGTGCAGGCGCTTCTGCGCTCTCCGGCAGCCGCCTTTTTCAGGGTCGCCGCGTCTGCGCCGGCGGTGGAGGAGCTGCTGGTCCGGAGCTTTCTGCTGGACGGGCTGCGGAACGGATACGGGACGGCTGCTGCGGCCCCACTTGGGGAATTGATGACAAATGGGAGACGGGCCGCAATCTTGATGAATGCTACAGGAGGAAAACCGATGCGTCCGGAAGAGATCCTGCAATACTGCCTGGAGAACCTGGCGGACACCGTCCTGGCCGAAAGCTGGGGGGAGCGGGGCATTTTCTACAACCCCGGCCGCGTCCGCAAGCGGGGCGTCTATGTCCTCACAGTCAAGGAGAAGGACGGCGGCAATGACAGAGCCTCCCGCCTGGACCGCCCGGGAGTCTGGCGGGTAAACCTGGGCCTGCGGAAGGAGACCTACCGCGCCCTGTTCGGCCCCCAGCCCAAGCGTCCGCCCAAAGGCGGCGTGGTGGAAACGGGCCATGACTTCACCGCGCCGGACCGGCTCATGCCCCACCCCGTCTATGGCTGGATGAGCTGGGCCTGCGTGCTGAACCCCTCGGCGGAGACCTTCGAACAGCTCAAGCCCCTGCTTTGGGAATCCTATGAATACGCAAAGGAGAAATTCCATGCCCATTAAAAACATTGCGCAGCCGGAGCTGCTGCCCGTAACGGACGTCCTCCGGCTGAGAAAATACGGCGGCGGCCACGCCTTCGCCCTCTCCTGGTACCTGGACCCGGAGACGGTGTGGCTGGTGGACGGCGACCGGGTCCCCTACACGCCGGAGCTGCTGGACAAAATGTACGCCCACCAGGACGCCTACGGGGAGCTGTACTTCATCGAAGCCCTGGAGGAGTCCAGCTGGAGGCCCATCGGGGACGTGTGCCTCTCCCTGGACGATTTCGCCATCGTCATCGGCGAAAAGGCTTACCGCGCCAAAGGCGTGGGCCGGGCGGTAGTCTCCGCCCTCATCGAACGGGCCCGCGCCCTGGGCTGGGAGCGGGTCCGTGTGGGCGGCGTCTACGATTTCAACGCCGGGTCCCAACGGCTTTTCTCCTCCCTGGGCTTCCAGACGGAGTTGAAGACCGAGAAGGGGCACAGCTACATCTTGCCGCTTGGAAAGGAGTGACCCTATGGACGTCATCGCCGCCATTTCTACCGCCAGCGCACTCTCCGCCATCGGCATCGTCCGGGTGTCCGGGGCGGGGTGCTTTGCGCTGTGCGGGAAGGTTTTTCAGCCTATGAACGGAAAACCCTTCTCCGCCGTCCGTCCCCGGGAGATGGTCCTGGGCCGCCTGCTGGACCGGGAGGGCCGGACCATTGACTCCTGCCTTGCCGTCCGCTTCCCCGGCCCGGGCAGCTACACCGGCGAGGACTGCGCGGAGCTCCACTGCCACGGCTCGCCGGTAGTCCTGCGGGAGGCGTTGGAGGCGCTCTTCGCCGCCGGGGCGCGGCAGGCGGGGCGGGGCGAGTTCACCAAGCGGGCCTTCCTCAACGGCCATATGGACCTGACCCAGGCGGAGGCAGTGATTGACCTCATCGAGTCGGAGACCGTCCAGGCCGCCCACAACGCCGCTGGGCAGCTGAACGGCGCTCTGCGCCAAAGGATTGAGCCGGTATATGACGCCCTCCTGGACCTCGCCGGCCAGTTTTACGCCGTGGTGGACTATCCGGACGAGGATATCGAGGACCTGCGCCGGGAGGACATGCTGCGGACGCTGGCAGGTGCGGAGGAGACGCTGCAGGCGCTGCTGGCCACCGCCCACCGGGGCAGAGTCATGCGCCAGGGGGTCCCTACAGCTATCCTGGGCCGTCCCAACGTGGGAAAGAGCTCCCTGCTCAACGCCCTGCTGGGCTACGACCGGGCCATCGTCACCGGCGTGGCGGGCACCACCCGCGACACGGTGGAGGAAAAAGCGGTGGTGGGCGGGGTTCTGCTGCGGCTGATCGACACCGCCGGAATTCGCGAGGCCGGGGACGCTGTGGAGCGTCTGGGCGTGGAGCGGGCCAGAAAGGCGGCGGAGGCGGCGGAGCTGGTCCTGCTGGTGCTGGACGGATCCCAGCCGCTGACGGAGGAGGACCGTCTGGCGGCGGAGGCGGCCCGGAACGCGCCCCATGTGATCGTTGTCCAGAACAAGTGCGATCTGCCCCAGGCGATGGAGGCGGACGCCGCGCTGCCGGTCTCCGCCAGGGAGGGGACGGGCCTGGACGCGCTGGAGGCAGCCGTGGCGGCTCTCTGCCCCGCCGGGGAGACGCCGCCGGGACAGATTCTCACCAACGTCCGCCAGACGGAAGCGGCAGGCCGTGCCGCAGCAGCCCTGCAGGGGGCGCGGGAAGCCCTGGAGGGCGGCCTGACGCCTGACGCCGCGCTGTCGGACGTGGAGCGGGCCATGAACGCCCTGGGAGAGCTGACGGGCCGGACGCTGCGGGAGGACCTGACTGCCCGCATTTTTGAGCGTTTCTGCGTTGGGAAGTAAAGGAGGCCGGCATGGCGAAACTGACGTCTATGATGAATATTGGCAGGGAGCTGGAACGAAAGCTGGCGTCCATAGGGATCAGCTCAGCGGAAGCGCTCATGGCCGCAGGCTCGAAGCAGGCGTTTTCCAGTTTGAAGGCGGCATATCCCCAGGTTTGCCTGGTGCATCTGTATGCCCTGGAGGGTGCGGTCAGCAATACGGAGTTTCACAGCCTTTCCACAGAGAAGAAAAGGGAGCTGAAGGCGTTCAGTGACTCCCTGCGATAGCCTAAAAGAAAGACAAGGAGGACCGGGTCGCAGGCTGCGCCTGACCCGGTCCATATTTGCAAGTACGCACCGTTCGGATGATCTTGCCGCGCTGGAGGCACATTTTCCGTTATCCTGCGTCATAAGAGGGTGTTGGGCCCTGCCCAGGCGGTCCAAAGCTTTGATATTATTTCCGAATTAAAAATTCGGAAATAATATCTTTGATTCAAGCCGTTTTGCTCGCCGCCACAGGCGGCAACCGCAAAACATGGCAAATATTACTTCCTACCTTTCAGTTCGGAAGTAATATTTCATCTCCAAAGAGAGGGGTGTGACCTATGGAGGACGTTCAGATCATAGACCTGTACTGGCTGCGGGACGAGTCCGCCATCCGCGAGACCGACATAAAATACGGCGGCTTCTGCCACCGGATGGCAATGAATATCCTGCACAGCTTCCAGGACAGCGAGGAATGCGTCAGCGACGCCTATGGCCGCTGCTGGGACACCATGCCGCCCCAGCGTCCCGGGAGCCTGCGGGCGTATCTGGGAACGGTCATCCGCAACCTGTCCATCAGCCGCTACCGGGCATACCACGCCCAGAAGCGGTTCGGCGGGGCGGAGGTGCTGCTCAGCGAGCTGGCGGACTGCGTGCCCGCGCCGGAGAATGTCCAGCGGACCGTTGAGGCGGGAGAGCTGAGCGAGCTGATTGGAAGCTGGCTGGACACGCTGGACCGGGAGGACCGGGCGCTGTTCGTCCGACGCTACTGGAACGGCGAGGCGGTGAAGGAGCTGGCCGGGGAGCTGGGCCTGCGGCCCAACGCTCTGACCAAACGTCTGCTGCGCCTGCGGGAGAGCCTGCGGCGCAGCCTGGAGCGAGAGGGGGTCAGCGTATGAGCCGGAAGGCGGAGACGTTTTTTGACGCCGTCACCCTCCTGCGGGAGGATCTGGTGGAGGAGGCGCAGGACTATGTGTTCCGCAGGAGGCGCGCCGGCTGGCGGAAATTCGGGAGCCTCGCGGCCTGTTTGGTTCTGGTGGTGTCTCTTGGGATGCTGGCGGCGCTGCCAAGAGGCTGCGGCGGGGCCGCGCCGAGCTTTGACGGCAATACCGCCAGTGCGCCGGAGGAGATGCCGCCGGGGAACAGCACGGACGCGCCCTCCGGCGAAGGGAACCCTGAACCGGGCGACGGCGACATGAATACGGCCCCGCCACCCGATACGGCTCCGCCTCCGCAGGCGGAGGGGCTTCGGTTCTCCGCTCAGGTGGTGGAGGTCCTGGAGGACGGCCTGCTGGTAGAGCCCTTTGACAGCGCACCGGCAGACCTGGGTCTGGTCCGCGTCCCCACGGCGGGACTGGGGGGCTTGCCGGAGTTCTATCCGGGGGGCGTCGTGATGATCCGCTGCGGCTCAATCACCCGGGAGGGCGGCGAAGCCGTGGCGGAGGGCGTGGTCCAGGTGGAGCTGGTGGAGCTGGACAGCCCATGAACCGGAGAATGGCCGTCCGACGTTCAGCCGGGCGGCCATTCAAGAAGCGGCGCATGGCTCAGGAGGCCATGCGCCGCGCTGTCGTTCAGTTTGCCAAGTAGTTTCTGACCAGGATCTGCATCAGCTCGTCCCGGTCCACTTTACGGATGAGGGTCCGGGCCTGATTGTGATTGGTAATATAGGTAGGGTCCTCGGAGAGGATGTAGCCCACGATCTGATTGATCGGATTGTATCCCTTTTCCTCCAGGGCTTGGTACACCGTCAACATGATCCGATGGATCTCGGCGTCCTGATCCACGACAAAGTCAAATTTCCGGGTAAAGTCGTCCACTCCCGCACCACCTTCCTAAAGATATGTGTCTTTAGTATACTCGTTTTTGGCCGAACTGTAAAGAGGGAATTTGAATGTTACAGAGATGTAATATTCGGCAAATTTCCCCAGGAGGCGGCAAATGCGGCAGGAAATTGCAAAAAGGCTATTTATTTTTGGAAAAACAGCTTGACTTTTTCAGCCAATCCGTTATAATAATGAGGCTTGCGTAATGCGGGCTATCCTTGCTCCCGCCGTCGAGCGGGGGCCATCTGTCCAAAAGGAGGTGCAACCATGGCAAAGATCAATGATAACTATGAGGTCGTGTATATCATCGACCCTGCCCAGGGCGAGGAAGCGATTGCCGCCGCCGTTGAGAAGTTTAAGGCGCTGGCGGAAAAGCACAGCTCTGTCGTGGAGGTAGAGGAGTGGGGCAAGCGGAAGCTGGCCTATGCGATCGACTACAAGACTGAGGGCTATTATGTCCTGATGTCCTTCACCAGCGATCCAGAGTTCCCCAAGGAGCTGGACCGTGTGCTGGGCATTACCGACGGCATTCTGCGCTCCATGATCGTCTGTAAGGGCGAGTAAGGGGGAGCCGTATGTTGAATCGCATCATCATAATGGGCCGCCTTGTGCGGGACCCGGAGCTGCGCACGACGCAGTCCGGCGTATCTGTGACCAGTTTCACGCTGGCGGTGGACCGTGACTTCAAGAGCCGGGATTCCGGTGAGAAGAGCACGGATTTCATCGACGTGGTGGCATGGAGGCAGACGGCTGAGTTCGTCTGCAAGTATTTCTCCAAGGGCCGTATGGCCATTGCTGAGGGCCGCTTGCAGATCCGCGAGTGGAAGGACCGGGACGGCAACAACCGCCGCAGCGCGGAGGTAGTCGCTGACAACGTTTATTTCGGCGACGGCAAACGGGACAGCGGCGGCGGAGACAGCTACAGCCCTCCGCCCTATGGGAACCCGGCTCCCTCCTACGGCGGGAGCCAGGCCCCCGCATACGGCGGCTACGGGGCCCCCGGCGGGGAATCTTCCGGGTTCGCTGAGATGGACGATCAGGACGGCGGGGACCTGCCGTTCTGATGGGATTTCTCCGCGCCGTCCCGGCGCGGGGGAGCGTTTTCTGTTCGCTGCCCCGGGCCAGCGCGGCCCGGACCTGCGGTTACTTTTGTCTTGTGACAAAAGTAACCAAAAACACACCAGAACCGTAGGTTCTGGACTCCCTTCTCGGTGATGCCTGCGGCATGACCTCAGCGGGGCATCTTCGGACACGCCTGCAAATGAAGAGCTGCTCTGCCCCGTGAACGAATGGTCCTACGGGCATCTGATCTGGGAGACTGGTAAGATTCCAACTCCGGCTGACGCCCTATGAAAGGGACAGAGTCATCAACGGGGGGGCGTTCTGACGATGGATGCTTCCTGACCGCAACAGCTGTGTAGGGGCGCACATTGTGCGCCCGCAAGCCGAAAGACCGCTTCGCGCTGGCGGCGATGGTTCGCAGTAGGAAGCGAAGCGGCGCCGCAGCGGAATCTCCCGTCAGAACCTGTGGGCAGCCGCAGAAGTCCGGCGCGCCAACGAAGGCATCGTGGAAGAATAAACCAGAGTATCGCCGGAGGGAAAATAAATAACAGCATTCAGGGGATTCTCAAGGGGGTCCGCCCCCTTGGGCAAGCTTTTGGTGCTTTTCCTTTGGGGGAAAAGTACGCCCCCGTCCCGCCCTGTGGGGCGGAATAAAGCTCCCGTCCTCCTGCCGGGGGACGAGAGAGGAAAAAATTTGATAAGGAGGACCACTATCCATGCCTATGGAACGTGAAAACCGGCCCGCCCGCACCGGGGCTCCCCGGAAGCGGAAAAAGGTCTGCCAGTTTTGTGTAGACAAGTGCGAGCACATTGATTATAAGGACGCCGCCAAGCTGCGCCGCTTCATCTCCGAGCGCTCCAAGATCCTGCCCCGCAGGACTACCGGAACCTGCGCCATGCATCAGCGCCAGCTGACCGAGGCTATCAAACGCGCCCGTCAGATCGCTCTGCTGCCCTATGTGACCGAGTAAGGCATTCGATGAAAAAGAGTATCCAGCGGGAGCTGGATACTCTTTTTGCCTTTGGAAGTGATTATTGCCGGATGACGGTGCCTGTCTTTCCAGCGATGCCATCCCTGGCCTTTTCCAGCAGGGTAATCAGTGCCTCCCGGCCCGGCTTGGACTCAGCGAATTTCACCGCCGCCTCCACCTTGGGCAGCATGGAGCCGGGAGCGAACTGCCCCTCAGCGGCATAGTCCCTGGCTTCCTCCGGGGACAAGACATCCAGCCAGCGCTCATTTTCCTTGCGGAAGTTGACCGCCACCTTCTCCACGGCGGTGAGGATAATGAGCATATCCGCGTCCAGCTGCTCCGCCAGCAGCTCAGAGGCAAAGTCCTTGTCGATGACCGCCGCCGCGCCCTTGAGATGGTTTTTTTCCGTGCGGTACACGGGGATGCCTCCGCCGCCGCAGCAGATGACCAGATGGCCGTCCTCAGTAAGGGCGCGGATGGCCCCTGCCTCAATGATATGTTTCGGCTTAGGTGAGGCCACATAGCGCCGCCAGCCCCGGCCCGCGTCCTCCTTGACGGGATTGCCGGTGGAGGCGTGGTAGGCGCGGGCCTCGGCCTCCGTCATGAATTTTCCGATGGGCTTGGTGGGATTGTCAAAGGCGGGGTCCGCCGGGTCCACCTCCACCTGGGTGACGATGGAGCACACAGGCATGTTGGTGATGCCCCGGTCCAGCAGTTCCTCCCGGAAGGCGTTCTGCAGATCGTAGCCGATATACGCCTGGCTCATGGCTCCGCAGACAGAGAGGGGGGTGTACCCCTGGGCGGGGTCCTCCCGCTGGAGGGCGGACATGGCGTTGTTGATGATGCCTACCTGGGGGCCGTTGCCATGGGCGACGACCACCTGGTTGCCGTCCTCAATAAGGTCCACAATAGCGCGGGCGGTGATCCTGACCGCCTCCGCCTGCTCGGGCAGGGTGCTTCCCAGGGCGTTGCCGCCCAGGGCGATGACGATGCGTTTACTCATGGTTCGTTTCCTCGCTCTTCATAAAACTTTCGCTGGATTCAGAAAGGGAGTACCGGGGGTACTCCCTTTCCTATGTGTGGAGATATCAGAATTCCTTGCGCTTCCCGCCGCGCTTCTCCAGGTCGCGCAGGGCGGCCACAGGATCCTTGACCTTGCTCAGGAAGATCATGGCGGCGATAATATAGGGCTTGAAGGAGGCTTCCTTATACAGCGGCTCAATATAGCGGTCAAACACGCTGTTGTCCACCTCGCCCTCCTTGCAGCTCAGGCCGGAGATGTCGGCAGGCAGGCAATGCATGTAGAGGGCCTGACCATCCTTGGTCAGCTTCATCATGTCCTCGGTGCAGGACCAGTCCTTGTGTCCGGCGTTCTGCGCCAGCAGCTCCTTCTCCAGGGCGTCGATACCGGCCTTGTCGCCTGCGCGGTACAGCTCCGTGCGCTTCTCCATGGCCTTGAAGGGGGCCCAGGACTTGGGATAGACGATGTCGGCGTCCTTGAAGGCCTCCTCCATGGAGTTGACCTTTGTAAAGGAGCCGCCGCTCTCCTCCGCGTTCTTCTTCGCAATCTCCTCCACCTCGGGCATGACCTCATATCCCTCGGGGTGCGCCAGAACCACGTCCATGCCGAACCGGGTAAAGAGGCCGATAATGCCCTGGGGCACGCTCAGGGGCTTGCCGTAGCTGGGGGAGTAGGCCCAGGTCATGGCAATCTTCTTGCCCTTGAGGTTCTCCACGCCGCCCATCTCATGGATGACATGAAGCAGGTCCGCCATGGACTGGGTGGGGTGGTCCACGTCGCACTGGAGGTTGACCAGGGTAGGCCGCTGCTCCAGGATGCCCTTCTCGTAGCCCTCGTCCAAGGCGTCCATGAAGGTCTTCTGGTATTTATGGCCCTCCTCAATGAACATGTCGTCCCGGATGCCCACCACATCAGCCATAAAGGAGACCATGTTGGCAGTCTCGCGGACGGTCTCGCCGTGGGCAATCTGGCTGGTCTTCTCGTCCAGGTCCTTGATGTCCAGACCCAGCAGGTTGCAGGCGGAGGCGAAGGAGAATCTTGTCCTGGTGGAGTTGTCACGGAAAATGGAGATGCCCAGGCCGGAATCAAAAATCCTGGTGGAGATGTTTCTTTCCCGCAGGTCCCGGAGGGCGTCCGCTACCGTGAAGATGGCGTCCAGCTCGTCGTCTGTTTTGTCCCAGGTCCAGTAGAAGTCGTTCTTATACATATTGTTGATATGCAGCTTCTCCAGGTGCTGGGCAAGGTTCTCTGTTTTGCTCATCGGTATTTTCTCCTTTTTTATTGGATTTATTCGATATACTGGGGGGGGGCGCCGCGCCCCGGACGGGCGGTTACTTTTGTCCTGTGACAAAAGTAACCAAAAACACACCAGAACCTACGGTTCTGGACTCCCTTCTCGGCGATGCCTGCGGCATGACCTAGGCGGGGGATTTTCGGACACGCCTGCAAATGAAGAGCTGCGCTGCCCCGTGAACAAATGGCCCTACGGGCATCTGGTCTGGGAGACTGGTAATATTCCGACTCCGGCTGACGCCCTGTGAAAGGGACAGAGCCATCAACGGGGGGCGTTCTATCGCCGGTCCTTTCTAAGTTGATAGAGCTGTTGCAGGGGCGGATATCATTTGCCTGTATCGCAAGGGCAGAACCATACTGACATCTGTGGAAATTTACTGAATCTCATTGTCCGTCAGACTCTGCCGGAACTGCGTTACATCACCGGACTTGTTCTCCTCCTTATACAGCCCGGGTACAGCCGCATATACAGCGGCGCAGGTCACCAAATCCTGCTTCCACGTGATCTCATTGGGCGCATGGGCCTGACTCTCCGCACCAGGACCAAAACCAACACACGGAATCCCATACCGCCCCTGAATGGACACGCCGTTGGTCGAGAAGGTCCACTTGTCCGTCAAAGGCCGCTCCCGCAGATGCATGGCGTCCAGCTTGGGATCAGCGTCCGCGTGACCAATCCGATTCTCGCCCCACAGCCCATGGTGAGCGTCTATCAGCGCCTGAACATGCGCGGCAGTCTCCTTGTTAATCCATGTCGGGAAGAAGCACTCCGTCTCATACACAGTCCCAGTCCACGCCGGACGGTCATACATATACATGCTGACCTTCACATCCCCGCCGTACTTCTTTACAGCGGGCAGCTCCTCGATCTCCTTCAAACAGCTGTCCCAGGTCTCCCCAGCAGTCATGCGGCGGTCAATGGAAACCGCGCAGCTGTCCGCCACAGCGCAGCGGCTGGGTGAGGTGTAAAAAATCTGGGAAACCGTGCACGTGCCCCGGCCCAGGAAACGGGCGTCCTCCCAGTGCTCCGGATTGTACTTGGGATTCAGCCGCTTGACCAAGCCCTTGATTTCCGTCTCATCAGCGTCGTCGTTCTCGTTCAGCGCCCGCACGTCCTGGAGTATATCCGCCATCTTGTAAATCGCATTGTCGCCCCGCTCAGGAGCGGAACCGTGGCAGGAAATGCCCTTTACATCCACCCGGATCTCCATCCGGCCCCGGTGCCCGCGATAAATGCCGCCGTCGGTGGGCTCAGTGGAGATGACAAACTCGATCTGCTTTTGGGCCTCTTCCTTGCTGGGAAAATACTTGTTAACGATGTACTGCCAGCACATGCCGTCGCAGTCCTCTTCCTGGACGGAGCCGACCACCATGATCTTATACCCGGCGGGAATCAGCCCCAGGTCCTTCATGATCTTCGCCCCATACACGGCGGAGGCCATGCCGCCCTCCTGGTCGGAACCGCCCCGGCCATAGATGATGTCGTCCGTCTCGTAGCCCTTGTAGGGGTCGGCCTCCCAGTTGCTGATGTTGCCCACGCCCACGGTATCAATGTGGGAGTCGATGGCAATGATCTTCTCGCCGTCGCCCATCCAGCCGATGACGTTGCCCAGGCCGTCGATCTCCACCTTGTCATAGCCCAGCTTCTCCATCTCGGCCTTGATGCACATGACCACCTCCTTCTCCTCGCAGCTCTCGCTGGGGTGGGAAATCATGGCGCGCAGAAACCTGCTCATGTCGGCCTGATAGCCCTGGGCCGCCTTTTTGATCGCTTCGAAGTCCATACTCCTGTTCCTCCATCAAAAATATATTTTCAGTGGCTGCTTTTTCCTATACCACTATCATAGCACAGAAAACGCCGATGTCAAACAAAATTTTTGAAAACCTAAAAAAATTTTTGAAAACCCCTTGCAATCCGTCTGTGATGCTGTTATGATAGCTATAGAAACAAACGAGGATGTGATAGAGGCTTGGACAGCAAACGGTTGGAAATGCTCAAGCAAATTGCGGCGGCGCTGGCGGCGCAGTTCGGGCCGAACTGCGAGGTGGTGATCCACGACTTGACCGCCAGGGACCCGGAGCGGTCCATCGTTTTCATTGAAAACGGGCATGTCACCGGGCGCAGGGCGGGCGACGGCCCCTCCACGGTGGTCATGGAGCAGCTCCTCCACGCCAACGAGGACCCCAAGGACCACCTTGGCTACCTGACCCGCACTCCCGACGGCAAAATACTCAAATCCTCCACCGTTTACATCCGGGACGGACGGGGGCGGGTAACCGCCATCCTGTCCATTAACTACGACATCTCCGCCCTGCTGATGGTGGAGAACGCCCTCAGCGGCCTGCTCCACACCGCCGGAACCGGTCAGGAAAAGGAGGAGCGCATCACCGTCCTGAACGTCAGCGACATGCTGGACGATCTCATTGAGCAGAGCGTGGCGCTGGTGGGCAAGCCGGTGGCGCTGATGAACAAGGACGACAAGGTCCGGGCCATCCGGTTCCTCAACGAGCACGGCGCGTTTCTTATCACCAAGTCCGGCGACAAGGTCGCCAGATACTTCGGAATCTCAAAGTACACACTTTATTCTTATATTGACCTGAAACAGGAGGAAAAACGGCATGAGCAAAATTGATCTGACTATCAACAAGGAAATCCTGCAAAAGAACGTCCGGAAAGCCAGGGAAAACAACGTCATCATCCCTACCATCGCCCAGATGCAGAACCCCGAGACCATCCCCGCCGCCATCCAGGAAAAGCTGAAGAGCGTGGGCCTGTGGGACGTGAACCCCCTGAACCTGTTCCGTATCACCTGGAAAAATGAAGCCAAGGAGACCGGCGGACTCTATCAGGCCGTCCCCAACTATGTGGAAATCCCCTCCAGGCTCTCCGGCGTACCCTGCCGCATCATCGCTATGGCGGGCAAGTGGTTCCCCACCGGCTGCCATAAGGTGGGCGCGTCCTTCGGCTGCCTGGCCCCCAGGCTGGTGACCGGACAGTTTGACGCTACCTGGCACAAGGCCGTCTGGCCCTCCACCGGCAACTATTGCCGCGGCGGCGCGTTCAACTCCAAGCTGCTGGCCTGCGAGTCCGTGGCCATCCTCCCCGCCGAGATGAGCCAGGAGCGGTTCAACTGGCTGAAATCCATCGCCGGCGAGGTCATCGCCACCCCGGGCTGCGAGTCCAATGTCAAGGAAATCTTTGACAAGACCTGGGAGCTCAAGCAGGACCCCCAGTACATGATCTTCAACCAGTTCGAGGAAATGGGCAACCCCCTGTGGCACTACAACGTTACCGGATACGCCCTGGCCGACCTGTTCGAGGCTGTGAAGCGTCCCGGCGACCGGTTCGCAGGAGCCTGCTTCACCTCCGGCTCCGCCGGGACCATGAGCGCGGGCGACCTGCTCAAGGAGCGCTATCCCCACCTGAAGCTGGCCGTCGGCGAGGCTCTTCAGTGCCCCACCATCGTCAACAACGGCTTTGGCGGCCACCGGATTGAGGGCATCGGCGACAAGCACATTCCCTGGATTCACAACGTCAAAAACACCGATATGGCAATCGCCATCGACGACGAGGACAGCCAGCGCCTCCTGCGCCTGTTCAACACCCCCGACGGCCACGCCTACCTCAAAAACGAGCTGGGTCTGGACGATGAGTTGATCGAAAAGCTGAGCTGGCTGGGTATCTCCGGCATCGCCAACGTGCTCTGCTGCATCAAAATGGCCAAGTACTACGAGCTGACCGAGCGTGATGTGGTGGGCACTGTCCTCACCGACTCCGCCGCCATGTACGGCAGCCGTATCACGGAACTGGACGAGATGCACGGCGCGTACAATCCCACCGAGGCTGCTATTGACCACCACCTGCACATTCTGGGTCTCAAGACCGACAACATGCTGGAGCTGACGTATGTAGAGCGCAAGCGGGTCCACAACCTCAAGTACTATACCTGGGTGGAGCAGCAGGCGAGAGACGTCCATGACCTCAATGACCTCTGGTACGACACCGAGGGCACCTGGGACGCCGTCCACGCCCAGGCCAAGGAGCTTGACGACCTGATCAACGAGTTCAACGAGGCCACCGGACTTTTGAAAAATCTGTAAGGAATCGCACGAAGGGCGGGGCCATCCGGCCCCGCCCGTTCCTCATTCGTCCGCCCACATTTCCAGGTAGATATTCTCCGCTTCGCCCAATCCTTGTATCAGCAGCGTTTTTGCCCGTACATCGTCACATTGCTCCAATGCCTTGATTACCTTGTCCACATAGCCCACAAGCGCGGCGTAATATTTGGGGATACTTGATAATTCTGGCATAAGTACACCTCTCTTTCTCATCTATCATACCACTGTATTGGTATGGATTGCAATATAAAATAATTGCAATTTGCAATGCATTCAACAATGCGTATAGTGCAATACAATTTGTCCTACAATATGTAAGGCGAGGTGCGCTATGCGAAAATTTGAAATTCCGAAAACGCCACGGTCAACAACCAAATCCGTCCGTTTTCCCAATGATATTATCGAAGAGGTTGAAGAGGCGATTCGTGAAAAGGACTGTACCTTTACAGCATTTGTTGTGGAGGCGACCAGGGTTGCATTGGAGAATCTAAAGGAGGAGGAAGGCAGTTCCCAAGAAGAATAGGCCCCAGGGTCCACCGCACCAGTGCAGGGGCGCACATTGTGCGCCCCTGCATAGATTCTCCTGTTCGCCGGTTCCTGCGTTGAAACCTGATTTCCGTGCAATGAGGGATGAGCGGACTACATCCTGACCGGCGGTGAGTACCGGATCGACGACACCTTCCTGCCGTGAACGCGGATCAGTCCTCCTGCCACCGGGGCATGAGGATCACCGCCGCCGCGCCGCACAGGATGCCGCCCACGGGATACAGGAAGACGGCCCACTCCCACTTGTCCAGCGCCAGCCCCACCCCCACATAGACCGCAGTGACCACGATCATAATGACCGCGCAGGCGGTGACGGTGAGGCGGCGCTTGGCCTTTTCCTCCGGGGTGGGATTGTTCTCCCAGTTGTACTTCGGTATGTTGTACTTGTCCTCCAGCATCCCGCCGTAAACCAGGAAAAACGTTGCGGCAGCTACGATGAACACGAACAGCGCGCCCATGAACGATTCATAAGGCTCCTGCTCCGGCAGGACCGTGAAGGCCAGAAGCAGCAGAACCACCCCGAATAAAATCGCCCCCACGCCTCCGGAGATGTACCAGATGTACCGGCGGCGGAAATCCCTTTTTTGCTTCTCGGTATAGAAATCGGGGATCGTAGGATACTGCTTGCGGAAATTATCCTCCGTCATGCTGCCGGCCATCAGCACCATGGCGGAAATTGCCACATCCAGCAGGAACACCGCCGCACTGAGGTCTCCAATCCACATGTAGAGCAGTATCATGGCCCCGGCCCCCGCTATGATGGCGGTGATCGCTCCCGCTGTCCTGCGGGCATAGCTGGTCATGAAGCGGTCATAGCCTGCGGTGTCCTCGCTGAGGGTCCGCTCCACGCTGCCCCGGAGCAGGCTGTCCATATCTACATGGAACATGTCGCAGAGCTTTAAGATGGTGTCCATCTCCGGGTAGCTCGCGCTGGACTCCCATTTGGAGACGGATTGGCGGCTTACGTCCAGGCGTTCCGCCAGCTGCTCCTGAGTGATGCCCTCCCGGGCGCGGAGATATTGAAGGTTTTCGGCTAGAGACATGGTTGTGTCCTCCTTGTTGAGATGGGGCTATCTTACCCGCGCGGCAGTGTTGAATCCAGCGATACGCGGTTGCGTTTGGGTGGATTGGATGTAAATTTGCGGTTGCGTCGGGGATTTCTTAAGAAATTGGGCTATAACCGCAAGACGGGCGGACGCGTATAGGTCCGCCCGAAAACAAATGATATCCAGTTACATTAACCTTGGATCTTCTTCTGAAATTGAATAATTTTTTGTGCAAGGCTCTCCAATTCATCACAACGCTTTTTAAGCCGACTGGCTTCTGCGGAATGTATGGCCGCAAGTTCGGCGTATTTCTTAGTGTTCTCATAAAGCTCGCTGATGATCAGGTTTTGTTTGACTGTCAGCTCCTGGTAATAGCCCAACAGGGCGTTTTTCGCTTTGTTATGAGCCAGTGCATTTCTAACCGCATCATAAGCAACCGCGCCCCCATACGCCGTACCGACTATCACACCCCCCAAAATTGCCGATTCAATGCGCCCTGAACTGATTGCTTTCTGGAACTGCACAGCAAGCTTGGGCCCAGCCTTGGAAACAAACTGTTGAAGCCCGGCTTCAAAGCTTTCTTTTGCCGAAGATGCCGGGAGCTGCAAAGAGCGGTTCGCTGAGTCAATAAGCGCAAAGAGCTCTGCGGACTCCTTTTCCAATTGTTTGATATTCACATTGCCCATATGTATTCTCCTCTCCTTTTTCTCCGGTTTTTATTGGATATCAAATATACTGATCCAATTCATTCAAACGCTTCTGCAATTCAGGCAGATATGCGGATACCAGGAACTCCGCCTTCACATCAACCCAGAACCGCGTCATGTGAACCGTCTCAATCAGCGACGCTGCAAGGCCGCCCCAGTCGGCGTTCAGATAATTGTGGTCAACCAACACATGAAGGCTTCCAACTGCGCTGCCAATAAAATTTGCCATGGTAACCACCTTCATTGATCGGATCATATATTTCTTCATGTCCCTCTCATTGCCGCGAAACAATCCGTGTATGGCAATGAGGATCGTGTTGATCACACTGGCCCAGCCGGCTTGGGAGAATATCTGATCGATCCCCTCAAGCGGGCGGACCGTGTCAATCACTCCCACCCCCTGAGAAGCCATGGAGGTCAGATTTTTGCAGTACTCATAGTGCTGCGCCACGCTTGCAAAATCGATCTCCTCCGGGATAAGCGCGTATGCTTCCCGAATGACTCCGGCAATGACCTCATCGCGCTTTCCGGAAAGCCCCTCCATGGCAAAGGGCACCATGATGTCCCGGAGAGGCAGATAGTCCCTGGACAGCGTCAAGTAGTCCTTTTCCGTCATGGGTTCCGGGAGAAACGTGCGCATATCGGAGAAGGTCACCGTATCTGTTAAGATGTTATATACGCCGAACAGCCAGCCCAACAAAGGATCGTACCCGAGTATGGAGCTCTTTTCCGGATATCTTTCATCGAAAACGCATTGAAAAGAGGGGGGATCTTCAAGTATTTGAGCGGGGGTCTTGATCTGGATGTAATTCTTGTTCGGAATGATCCCGTCAAGCTCCTTCACAACCCCGAGCAAGTCCTGCGCCGTTTTAAAGCCACCGCCCGCAGCGCCATCGAGCCCATCAACCACCGCTTGACCATGGATTCTCTCCACCACTGAGAGCCCCTTTGCCTTGGGCAGATAAATCCGCAGAATATGGAGGCAGATACCAATTGCCGCAACAGACATATCCTGCGGCGTGAGACCCGTCGCCGCAGCAAACTGCAGGTCCAGCTCCTGGCTGTATTCTTCTGCAAAAGCCATTTCTTCCGCAGTGAGCAAATCCTCAGGATGTACATCAGTGAAGCCCGCCTCCCGCGCCTTGCGGACCAGTTCCTGGAATTCCCGTTCGTAATCCATGTCGCCTGGAAGAACAATTTTCTTGAGCACATTTTCCGCTTCCGCGCCGGGGGCGGCCTCCGGAGGACTCTCCACGTCAGCAGAGATGCCGCAGGCCTCGGCCGTCTCACGAAGCATCCGGGTGACGTGATCAAGCTGCTCGCTGATCGCGTCATACTGCGCTCCAGCCTTTATTTCCCAGCGAATGGCAGTATTCAGATTTTCGGCAGCAGTTCTGGACATTTTGCGCAGATAGCCGAAGACATTTAACAAATCATCAAAATAGTCCATTATCAATTTCTCCCTATACTCTCTGCGTTCGTTTGATCACATCGTTCAAAAGCTTGTCCCGCATGAAGTCATCTGTCAGGATCTGTCTGGTATCGATCACCCTTGAAAACTCCGGGGTGCGCAGAAAAACCGTCTTCCGATCGTGGTCGATCATCTGATATCCCTGCATAAAAACGGCGGCACGGCTGGCTCCGGGCGGATGGTCCCGCCCTCCGTCAGCACAGGCCTCGCGGTAAAAACGATTCATGCCCTGCGGAGAGCATTGGCCCAGCCGGAGGAGCAGACCGGCAATATAATCTGCACAGTATTCGTTCTGCCAATTATTGATACGGATACCTCGCTGTATAAAGAGGAGGTGGACCATGCGGTGTCCAACCTCGTGCCCCAGGATTCCCAGAAGCGTATCCTTGCCAAACCGATTCACCACCTGCGCAAGGAGCACAGGATTATACACCAGCCTGCCGGTTGAGCTGTACATCCCTGCGTTATAGAAAATGGAAATCGGCCTCGTCAAATCCCATTCGATTTGCAACCATTTTTGCCGCACGGTGATCTTGCCATATCCAAAGACCGCGGCAGCTTCATTGCTCAAGTCATTTATCAGTTTTTGAGTGATCTCCCTGATATCAGCACCGTCATCCAAGGCGTGAAACGCGTCGCTGTCTAGCACCTTCAAGTCATTCAGACCTTTGAAGCTGATTGTAAAAGACATGGCTCTACCCCCCTCTCATTTATGGAGTAAGTATAGCACATTCCGCCAAAAAGGGGAAGGGTTTTGCCGTAGATAATTGATTTCATCTTCTGGCGGGCCTTTATACAAGGGACCTCCGCAGGGGCGCGCATCGTGCGCCCCTGCGCCGGATCCGTCAAACCAGACGAATGGTGCCTTACAGCGACATCATGCCATACACAGAGAAAGGACTGCCTTCCATGCACAAATTTTTCGCCTACATCTCAAGAATGAAATACATCACCCGCTGGTCGCTGATGCGCAGCAGCGTACCGGAGAACGTCCAGGAGCACAGCCATATGGTGGCGGTGCTGGCCCACGCCCTGGGCGTAATCCGGCGGGACGTCTTCCGCCAGCCCTGCGACCCCGCGGCCTGCGCGGAGGCGGCGCTGTTCCACGACGCCTCCGAGATCTTCACCGGCGACCTGCCCACCCCCATCAAGTACCACACCCCCGCTATCCTGGACGCCTACCGCCAGGTGGAGACGGAGGCCACGGAAAAGCTGCTGAACATGCTGCCGGAGGAGCTGCGGCCCGCCTACAGCCCCCTACTGCGGGAGGAGGACGGCAGCGTGAAGCGCATCGTCAAGGCGGCGGACAAGCTGTCTGCCTACATCAAGTGCCTGGAGGAGCTGGAGGCGGGCAACAATGAGTTCGGCGACGCCGCCTCCGAGACCCTGGAGGCTCTGCGGGCCATGGAGATGGAGGAGGTGTCCTGGTTCCTGGAGCATTTTGCAGAGGCGTTCGGGCTGACCCTGGACGGGCTGCAGAGGGGATGACAGCCGGCCTGGGGGCTCCATGTCCGGTTTCGGCGGACCGTGCATGGACGGATATCATTTCTGAAATGACTCCGCCCCGGGCCTCCCTTCACGCCGCCCGCGATGCCATTGGCTCTGGCCCTCACATGGCAAAACGGAGGGGCTGGACGCTTTGCTGCACAGGCAAAAGCGTTCAGCCCCTCTGTTCCGTACATTCACCAGATCAGCGTAGCGAAATAGTCCTCGGGCGTCTCCGCCCGGCGGATCATCCGCACGGAGCCGTCCTCCTGGAGCAGCAGCTCGGCGGAGCGCAGCTTCCCATTGTAATTATACCCCATGGAGTGGCCGTGTGCCCCGGCGTCGTGGATGACCAGCAGGTCGCCCCGCTCCAGCGCGGGCATGGGCCGGTCCACGGCGAACTTGTCGCAGTTCTCGCACAGGGATCCGGTCACGTCCACCACCTGCGTGCAGGGTGCGTCCTCCTTGCCTGCGGCGGTGATATGGTGGTAGGCCCCGTAGACGGCGGGACGCATCAGGTCCGCCGCACAGGCATCCACGCCCACATACTCCTTGTAGATGTGCTTGAAGTGGAGCACTCTGGTCACCAGACAGCCGTAGGGTCCTGTCATGAACCTCCCCAGCTCGCCGCAGAGCTTCACGCCGCCCATCCCGGCGGGGACCAGGATGCTCTCGTACTGCCTGCGCACGCCCTGGCCGATGAGGGCGATGTCGTTGGCCTCCTCCTCTGGGCGGTAGGGGATGCCGATGCCGCCGGAGAGATTGATATAGCGGATATCACACCCGGTCTCCTCCTTCAGCTCCGCCGCCAGCCGGAACAGAATGCCCGCCAGCTCGGGGTAGTAGTCGTTGGAGATGGTGTTGGAGGCCAGGAAGCAGTGGATGCCGAAATACCTGGCCCCCCTGGCCCGCAGGGCCTGGAATGCCTGAGCGATTTGGGGCCGGGTCATGCCGTACTTGGCGTCGCCGGGAGTGTCCATGACCTGGAAGCCCTCCTTGCTCTCTCCCAGGGTGAACACGCCGCCGGGGTTGTACCGGCAGAAGATGGTCTCCGGGATATGCCCGATGGACTCCTCCAGGAAGTCCACATGGGTCAGGTCGTCCAGATTGATAATGGCGCCCAGACGGTCCGCCAGCCGGTACTCCTCCGCCAGGGTGTTATTGGAGGAGAACATGATCTCATTGCCCCGGAAGCCGCACCTCTCCGCCAGCATCAGTTCGGTCAGGCTGGAGCAATCCGCCCCGCAGCCCTCCTCACGGAGGATCTTCAGCAGGGAGGGATTGGGGGTGGCCTTGACGGCGAAGTACTCCTTGAAGCCTGGGTTCCATGCGAAGGCGGCGTTGACCCGGCGGGCGTTGGCCCGCAGTCCGGCCTCGTCGTAAAGGTGGAAAGGCGTGGGGTAGGATTTGACGATCTCGTCAAGCTGCGTTTTTGTTACAAAGGGTATTTTCATTGGCGTTACCTCAATTCAAGGGGATGCAGAAATTGTCAAAAAGTGGTATACTCTTGATGCTGCCCTCTCTGCATTGGCACGGAAAGGGAGGCGCAGATGGAGGCTGCAGCTGGTTTTCTGGTGTCAGTCGCAGCGGGTGCAGTGGCCTGCTACATCTGCAAAGGGCTTGATTGGCTCATCAAAAACCGAGAAGGGCAGTAAGTCCATCCCTGGCGAAATGCCCCCCGGAGAGTCGCGCCTCTCCGGGGGGCATTTTGCTGGGGTGAGCTTTTTGGAGCCCGTAACTGGTTATGTCCAGTATACCACATCCTCCCGCCGTTTGCAAGGGGAAAATGAGGCAGGCGTTAATATTAGGTTACACAAGGTCAAGCGACCGAGTGTAACCTAATTTTTTTATACATACGACCGCCAAAACGTGCGAGGAGGGCATGAAAATGACAGTTACAAGTATTCGGGACGCCTGGGCAGAGGTGCAAAAGATTTTCCCCACCCGTTATGAGCATGACGCCAGCCGCAGCGAGCGGGCAGGCTACCCCATTTATTACAGCACCGCCGCCGGTGTGAACGCCTGGATCAGCGACCTGGGCAACCGCCTGGAGGTCAACCTGCCGGACGGCAAGAGTGTTGACATCTGGATCCAGTCCCCGGCGGAGGCCACCGCCACCAGCAACAGCACCGAGAACACCGAGGACACCGGGAGCGCCACCAGAGAGGAGAGGCGCGAGACGGCAAAGCGGATCCAGCGGTTTACCTACTATTACACCAAGGAATATGTCCGTGAATTGGACAACAAAAAGCGCGAGGACGCCGCCGTGAAAGAGATGGAGGATGCGGCAACGGAGGGCGGGGAAATCAAGTGCATGGTGCTGACCGCCGAAAACAACGCCCGCGTTATGATGAACTGCATTACTGACTGTATCGCGGCGGTGGACATTCTGGTGAACATGGAGGAGGACGTGGAGGACTGGATGATCGCGGGGATCAACGCCATGCTGGACAAGGTGTATAAGGGCCACGCGATCCCGTTTGACCTCCCCACTTCCATCTGCGGCCTGCTGGGCGCACAGTACAGATAAACCAAAGCCCGCCCCGGAGGTTACGAGGGCAAGAAAGGGGGAACGCATGAAACGCGGTATTGAAATGTCGTGGGTCTACGACTACATGAACCGTATGGGCCTGGAGATCAAAAAGAAACGCAGTAAGCTGACACTGGATGAAATCGAGGACCTGCTGCGGTATGAGGACGGCCAGCGGTATTGTGGCCACTATGCCATTATCCTGAACTGCAGCGAGGCGACCGTGGACGGTGGCGGCCTGTATCTGGAGGAGGGCCAGAAAGGCGACGTTGCGATCCTGTATCAGATCGAGGAGGGGGAAACCTGCCCCGTGTGCGGCAAGTACACGCCGCCATTTGAGTATTGCCCCAGCTGTGGGGCAGCCTGGAAAGACATGGACAAGGACGTGGAAAAGCTGATCGCCGCCATGCGGGCGGAGGCGGAACGCGCCATCCGGTCCGAAAACGAAAACCAGACGCAGGACGGCAGGCTGGCGTGGTATTGGTCCTATATCGGGGCGTTGGATATGGCCCAACAGCTGGGCATGATCACGGACAAACGCCGCCAGGAACTTTATAAAGAGGTTGAGGACCTGAAAGAACTGGCAAAGGGAAAGGGGTGAAAATATGGCTGACTATGCTTTTAGAACCCTGGAGGACCGCCAGAAAATCGAAAAACTGTGGGAGGACGGGCGGACGCCGAAAGAAATTTCCGAAACCACGGGCGTGTCTGTTCATGTGGTCTACAAGGAACTGACCAGGGGCCAGGACGGGACCCGCCTGCCGGATCGGCGTCTGCGGTACAGCGCGGACGTGGCCCAGCGCCGGGTGCAGGCGTCGCTGGAGCGGAGGGGCAAGCGGGCCGGACAGCCCACCGACAGCAGCCAGGCGGCGGAGGCCGCCGGCAGATAGGAGGACGCCATGGCAAAGCAAAAGAAAATCAAGTTTCGGGAGCGCGGCAACGTCCTGGAGGGGCAGCAGGGGAATTTGACCTTTGCCCTTTATTCGGACATAAGCCAAACGGCCCCGGACAAAGGGACCTATTCCGTGGTGGTCCGGCACAAGGACATTGAAAGCCTGGGTTTCACCACCGCCGGCCACCGCCATTTCACGCTGGAGGGTGCCAAAGAGTTCTGCCAGAAGATCGCCGCCGGGGAGATCGACCCGGAGGCCCTGCTGATGGAGTTTGCGGCGGAGGACGCGGCCAAGGAGCAGGCCGCCATCCGGGAAGTGACCGAGCGGGCCAAGAAGTTCCACGCCCGCCTGGACGCCATGGGGCTGAAATACCGGGACCTGCTGGAATTGGAGGTC
>JAAWQM010000023.1 GCA_022800525.1 Oscillospiraceae bacterium | reverse complement strand
GGCTGACAGAAAAACAGCTTCGAGAGCATCTTTACGATGCCATTGAGCGTATCGTTGTCTATGGCCCCAGCGAGATTGAGATTGTCTGGAAATTTCAAGATACCTCGGCTAGCGCATAGAGCAGGCGGTTGGGCAGTGCTTCAAGCCGGTTTAAGACCTGATTTTATGGTTTGTCCCCTAAAATAACATAATCCCCACCCATGTTTTTCAAGTTACAAAGCAACGATGGATTCCCGCAAACCATTGCAAATCAAGGCTTTGCGGGAATTAAAAAAATTGTTTGCACCTACTTGACACAATGGGACGACCTGGGGCGTGTGGTCATCCCCAAGGAAATCCGGCGCACCATGCGTATCCGCGAGGGCGACCCGCTGGAGATTTACACCAGCCGGGACGGGGAAGTCATCTTCAAGAAATATTCCCTCATGGGCGGACTGGACGACTTCGCCGCCCAATTCTGTGAAACCTTGTCCAAAAGCTGCAACGCCATCACTGCCGTGACGGACCGCGACTCCGTCATCGCCGTGGCCGGAGGCGGCAAACGGGAGCTGCTGGGCAAGCGCATCAGCCCCCAGCTGGAACAGATCATGGAGGACCGGCGTATCTATCAGCACACGGGAGACGAGCGCAGTGTGTTCGTCACGGAGTCCGGCGACAAGTACAAAGCCGGAGTGGCTGCCCCGATCATCTCGGAGGGCGACGTGCTGGGTCTGGTGCTGTTTGTAGAGGACGGCGAGGGCCAGACGCCTGGCGAGACGGAGTACAAGCTGGCGCAGACCATCGCCGCGTTTCTGGGCAAGCATATGGAAAATTGAGCCATGAACCGATGGGAGGGGGCCGGACAGGCTCCCTCCCATCCCTTTTGGGCTGAGGGCGCGGCTCCCGCCTTGTCACGTCAGTACTCCCAATTCTCCGGAGAGAGCGGTTCGCCTGCATTGAAGCCGCTTTTATCCGCCTGGACCAGCGTATCCTGCTGGAGTACATAAGGGATGCCGCTATAAACGAACTCCCGGCCATACTCATCCACCACAACAGCCGCAAGACAGAAGATATCCTCTTCCTTCGGCACAACGGACACCTCCGGGAAGCTGTAGAACTCCACGTTCCAGGCGCCCTGATAATACTCCGGCTGTTCGCACGGCTCCAGCCAGCCCAGCAGCTTCCGGTTCCGGAACAGGCCCACCTGAATAGAGCGCGCCTCCGCCTGCTCGATGCCCGCCATGTACGCGGATACAGAATTTGCCCGCGCGACATTGGGGAGGTACGCGATGCAGTGCCAGCCCGGCCACCACAGCTCCCCCTCATCGTTCAGTACGATCCGGTCCATATCGCCCTCCGGCCAGGGGACGTCCGGCAGGGAATTGGTGTAAAGGAACGAAAACGCGTCCAGCGTCTGGGTTTCCCGTACATCCCCGGTGACGAACACCGCTGAAATGGCAATGCTGTCGGTCAAAGCGCAGGTGACCTGCCCGAAAAATTCCTGTCCGGGCCCTTCCTCGGCGGGGACCTCCACCGGCGTGTCTTCATTGTCCGCCATGAAAAACGCCGTCATGCCCTCCGTATACGTTTTCGGCACGGCGCGGACGGAGAAGGTCACCGTATTGGCCGCGTAGTCGGCGGAGGCGATTTCCACAGAGAAACTGGCGGTCAGGCTGTTCTGACTTTTCAGCGCCTGCTCCACCTGTCCGGTAATGCTGTCGATCTGGCTGCTGACGTTGCGGCTGATATCATTGATGGAATAATCCAGATTGTAATAGGCGCTGCGTATGTTCTGTATGTCGCTGCGCAGGCTGGCCAATGACAGCAGCAGCGCCAGCCCCGCCGCCGCGCTCACCGCCCAGGGCCACCGCCTCCGCTTGGGCGGCTGCCGGGCGGCGAGATAGCGGTCCACGATCTCCTCCACCATTTTCAGCTGCGCTTCCGTCAGCTCCGGCCCGCCGGAGTCCGGCGGCGGGGCGGCCTCTCCGGCTTCGGCCTGGGCCAGCTCCTCCACGCCCAGCAGCCAGCCGGTGGTCACCCCAAAAAGCCTGCTCATGGCGATGAGCTTGTCAATCTCCGGCAGAGTGCTGCCGCTCTCCCATTTATAGACGGACTGCCGGGAGACACCCAGCGCCTCCCCGAGGGCCTCCTGGCTGAGTCCCTGTTCCTTCCGTTTCTGCGCGATACGCTGTCCAACGGTCATATGTGCCGCCTCCTTTCCCCTCCAGCATAGCCTGTTTGAAGCGGTTCCACCACCAACCAGAGCGGATTTTTCTGCTAACCGGCGGTTTACACGGTAAAAAAACAGTCGAAATCACTACGTTCAGTATAATTCCTTAATTGACTCTTGTCAACAACCCGCCGGAAGGATATAATCATAGAGCTGAAAACGAACTGCAAGGAGGATAGAACGTCATGACCTCAACTTTTCAATGGCTGCTGGTCTGCCTGGGCAACCCGGGCAAGGAATATGAGACCACCCGGCACAACGTGGGCTTCATGGCCGCCGACGAGCTGGCCCGCCGGGAGAACGTGAAGATCAACAAGCTGCGTTACCGCGCCCTCACCGGCGAGGTGCGGCTGGGGGGCCAGCGTGTGCTGGCGCTGAAGCCGCAGACCTATATGAACCTCAGCGGGGAGGCGGTGAAGCTGGCCGGCGGGTTCTACAAGATCCCGCCGGACCATGTGCTGGTGATTTCCGACGACGTGGCGCTGCCTCTGGGCAAGCTGCGCATCCGGGCGGGCGGCAGCGCGGGGGGACACAACGGGCTGAAAAATATCATCTCCCACCTGGGGACGGACCAGTTTCCCCGCATCCGGGTCGGGGTGGGCGCGCCCGCTCATCCGGAGCACGAGATGATCGACTGGGTCATCGGCCATTTTACCGCCCAGGAGAAAAAGGCTGTGGACGAGGCCGTGGGCCGGGCGGTGGATGCCGCCGCCTGCGTGATTGAGAAGGGCGTCAGCGAGGCGCAGAATCTGTATAATTAGACGGAAACAGTACAAAATACAATCGGCGCATTGCAGCGCCGCAGGGGGAATCCATCCCTGCGGCGCTGCTGTTATCAGGAACGTATTCCCAAGCGTCCTCCGCCCGGCAGTCCGGAAAGTTTGCAAAGCTGATGGGTATGATCTGCATGATCATAAAGAAAGAGACCGGGGGAAGAAAACCTCTTCTCCAAGTCTCTTTGCTTTCTGCCGCCTCACGGACGGATATCATAAGCCGGCGCTCCCTTTCCGTTTCTATGCTACGGTATAAGCGCCCCGCGCCAGCAGGGTGGCTCCCTCCACCGTGACGATGCTGCGGCTCTCCGGCATCAGGTAGAGGTGGTTGGCCGTCAGCGCGGCCTCATTGCCCAGGCCGCTGCCGGAGGTGGCGTCCACCAGCCCGGTGGAGCCTGTCCCGGCGCAGCGGGCGGAGCCGGAGCGCAGGATGATCTCACATCCAGCCTCCCCGGAGAGAGTCTGTCCGGCGGACAGGGTGACCACCGCGTAGGAATCCCCGGCAGCCCCGCCGGGCAGCTGCGTGAGCTTGTCCGTCAGCTCCTTGGTCAGAGCGGCGTTCCGCCCGGCCAGCAGGCCGTCCACCTTGTCCATAATCTGACCGGTAAAGGAGCCGGTCAGGTAGCTGAGCGTAACCAGGGGGTCCGTCTGGCTGCCTGCGCCGCCGGCGGCCATGGCCGCGAAAGCGGTCAGCACCGCCACCGCCAGGACCCCGCATAGAAAGGTGCGTACTTTGTTGCTTTGCTTCATGACGGTATATCCTCATATGTAGCAGTTTTTTGCAGGCCCAGCGGCGCAGTCAAGCCGCCGTTGGGCCTGGTTCCCGCATTTCCTTCTGCTGACGGATTCGCCGCGCAGCCGGTCCGGCAGACCTCCGCCTATACCAGACGCTCGCTGTGCAGGCCGAAGCTGACCGCGATGGCCGCGTCGATCTTATCCATCAGCTCCTTGTCCACGCGCCCCATCTTTTCCCGCAGACGGCGCTTATCCAAGGTGCGGATCTGTTCCAATAATACCACAGAATCACGGGTAAGTCCATAGTTTTGCGCTGCCAATTCTATGTGGGTTGGCAGCTTCGCCTTGCCGGTCTGGCTGGTGATGGCCGCCACGATGACCGTGGGGCTGTATCGGTTCCCTGTATCGTTCTGAACGATCAGCACGGGACGCATACCGCCCTGCTCGCTTCCCACAACCGGGCTGAGGTCGGCATAATAGATGTCGCCGCGTTTTACGCTTGTATCCACAAAGTTCACTCTCCGCCGGAAGAAGTGTCCGATGTCATGGGCAGGGAAGCTGCCCATAACCGGGACCGGACGCTGGCCGAAGGCCAATGACAGTCCCCCTGTCTTTAGGCATACTGTGTACCAGACAGCCGCCCACGATCTCGGACCACTATCATTCTCCCACATAGCCTCGGATTTTATACGGCCCCCTGTGAAAAGAGGATGACCGCCTCGCCGGGCTTCTGTCCCCACACCGTCATTCTATGCCGTCCGCGGCGGGGCGGTACCCTTCGCGGGGCATGTCTTTAAGAATTCCTTAATCTTCCGGGAATACCTCTTGACAAGAAGTGCTATGCGATGTATAGTATTATGCGAAAGGGGGCATGGCCATGATCGATCCGCAACTCAAGCGGGGGCTGCTGGATGTGTGCGTCCTGTCCCTGCTGCGGCGAGGAGATTCCTACGGCTACCAGATTATCAAGGATCTGTCCGGCTGCATTGAGATTTCCGAGTCCACCCTGTACCCCATCCTGCGGCGGCTGGAGAGCGGGGGATGCCTCACTGTCTATTCGGTGGAGCACGGCAGTAGGCTGCGGAAGTTCTACCACCTCACGCACCGGGGCGTGATGGTCATTGACCAGTTCCTGGCGAGCTGGCCAGAGATCCAGAAAGTATATGATTTGATAAAGGAGTGTGCCGGAGATGACACGTGCGCGGTTTCTGAATGATTTGTACCGCCTTCTGGCGGGGAACGGGATGAAGGGGGAGCAGGCGGAGCAGCATCTGACCTATTACGCCGAGATGCTGGCCGACCGGATGGAGGAGGGCATGGCGGAGGAGCAGGCCGTCGCCAGCATGGAGAATGTGGACACCATCGCCCGCCGTATCCTGGAGGAGGAGGGCCTCGCCTACCGTCCCCTGAAGGAGATTCCCATGACGCCTCCCGAATATCCGGACGCCTCAAGGCTGGGCGGAGGCGGCGGAACCCGGGCCTATCAGGTCCCCAGAAAGTGGAACTGGAGGCGGACGGCCCAGATCGCCCTGTGGACGTTGGCCGTCGCGATTGCGCTGGGGGCCGTCAGCCGGTGGTTCTGGATGCAGCGCGTCAGGAATTATGATACGGGTAGTATGGCTGAGCCTGAGCGTGAGGCCGTTGATACCCTTGATTATGCGGTAGCAGAGGAAGCCGCCCCCTACGCCGAGTGGTATGAGGAATATGACGGCTGGGACGCGCCCTACAGGTACGACTACGAATACGCCGGCGGCATCATGTCCGTTGACGGGAGCACGATCAACAGCATAAACATCCAGTGGGCAGCCGGGACAGTGCTGGTGCAGAGCTGGAGCGGGGACGAGATCCAGATCCAGGAGTACGCCCGCTCCGAGCTGAGCGAGCGGACCGCCATGCGCCTGGAGCAGAACGGCGGGACCCTGTCCATCCGCTACCGTGAGGGCACCGGCCTGGGCAGCGTAAAGGACAAAAAGTGGCTGACAGTCCTGGTGCCCGACGGCATCCTGGAGGAGCTGGAGGTCAGGACCACCTCCGCCGGCGTCTGTCTGGGCGGCCTGGAGCAGCAGGAGCTGGAGGTGTCCTCCGCCAGCGGGGACATTTTCCTCTCCGGGTGCTATGTCCAGCAGGCGGACCTGGAGGCCGTCTCCGGAGAGATGCAGATCGACGGCATCTACGGAGAGGAGCTGGAGCTCTCCACCACCAGCGGCTATATTAGCGGGGACGCCGGCTGCGAAGACGTCAAGGTGAAGACTTCCTCCGGGGACGTCACCCTGGCGCTCGAAGAGAACGCGGAAAAGGTGCATGCGTCCACGATCAGCGGCGACGTCTGGCTGACTGTAGAGAACGCTGCGGCCCAGTCCATCGGCGTGAGCACCACCAGCGGGGATGTTTCCCTGGGCGTCCCTCTTGAGATGGGCTTCACCCTGGAGTATGCCACCGTATCCGGCGAGCTGACCAACAACGGCTTCCACATGGTCCGCCAGGACGGGAAGATCGTCTACGGCCTCGACCTCAAGGAGGGCGGGCAGGCCGCCTCCAACGGCGGCTGTGAGATCAAGGTGGAGACGGTCAGCGGCGACCTGGATCTTTGGTAACAGCGGAGGATGGTTCGCATGAAAGCAAAATACGGACTCGCGCTTCTGGGGCTTGTCATTGCCGCCGCCGCGGTCTGGCTGCTCACCCGGCCTGCTCCCCTGGCGAATATGAGCCACGCCTGCCCACAGCCGGAGAGCGGCGTCTCCATTGTCACGTTTTCCGGGCAGGCGGGCGAGCAGTTCCAATTCTCCATGTCATCCAATATAACCAGCGGAGAACTGGACCTTTCCCTTTGTGACCAGGCGGGAAATGTGGTGAAGCGGATGGGTCAGGCAAAAGAGCTGGCGACGCATTTCACATTGCTGGAGGCGGGCATCTACACGCTCCGGATGGAATACCGGGATTTTTCCGGTGACTTTTCAGCCGCAGTATACCGCGACGGTCCCATGGGATAAATTTTCCGGCCGCAACATGCGGAAATCAAACCCTGCCGGGACGCACAAAGTGCGTCCCGGCAGGGTTTGCGCCGTTAAAATTGACGGCATGGAGATTTTTGATTGCAATTCCTCCCGCTTTGCACTATACTGAGCAGCAGAGCCTGTCCATCGAACACATATATAGAAGAAGCAGTGAGGAAAACAAACATGCTTTTTGACAAGAATAAGCTTTCATCTCTCTTCAGCCAAAAGGACTATGCCCGGGGACTGGAGTATTTCAAACGCGGCCAGGTCCGAAATATTAAGTTCGTGCCATCAAGCGCCGGCGGGCATGTTACCTGCAGCGTACAGGGACATAGCTCCTATAACGTCTCCATCGTCGCGGCGCAGAAGAGCACCAGTATCTATTGCACGTGTCCCCGCTTTGCGGATAAACAGATCTGCAAGCACATCGCGGCCGCCATGATCGCCTGTGCGAATATGACCGGCGATGATATTCCGGCGGAAAGCGACTCCAGGGCCAGAAGTATGCTGAAGACCTATATGGACAGGGCTTCTCATCCCCAGCGCCAGGAGCCGGAGAAGCTGGCACGGCTTGTCCCCACCATCTACCCCGGCAATGGACGGGACGCCTATCCCTCCTTCTCGTTCCAGGTCGGGACCGACAAGCTGTATGTTGTCCGGGATGTGAAAAAATTTGCGGACAGCTTTCTCACGCAGGAAACGGTGAGCTATGGAAAGGGCCTCACCCTTTGTCACGCCCTGGACCAGTTTGACAGCCGCGCCCAGGCGCTCCTGTCCATCCTGCTGGACCAGTTCGCGAGCGGGCGTACAATGCAGTACAGCGCATACTCCTTCTACGAGACAGCCCGTTTCCCCAGCTATCAGAAAAACCGGATTACCTTTACCGGCAGCGCGTTTGACCGGCTGTTCGACCTGCTGCGGGACGAAGCGGTGGCGGCCGAAAACCGGAAGGAATTCTATGCGCTCGACGTCAGGGACCCGGAGACGTCCCTCTCGCTGGAGAGAAACGGCAAGCTGGCCACTCTGTCGCTGAGCGTTGGCGGCGATACCGGCGAGTGGCGCTTTTTCGGCAGCGCCCAGAGCCTCTATGCCATAGGTCCCATGCAGCTTCTTCGGTGCAGCGAGAAATTCCGGAAGGACGTCTATCCGCTGCTGCGCGGCGGCACGGAGACAATGCAGCTGTCTCTGGCCGATCTGCCCACCTTCTGCGGCTGCGTGCTGCCGGAGATCCAGGACGCGGTGGCGATCCGTGACCCGGAGCAGCTGCTACAGGAGTATTTGCCGGACGAGTGCGTCCCTGTCTTCCGGTTTGACATGGAGGATGACACGCTGACGCTCCGGCTGGACTTCCGTTATCATGATGTGCTGTTTCACTGCTCTGACCAGCCGAAAAAGGCCGTCAAGCGGGACATGCGGGCAGAGCAGGCGGCGCGGAGTCTGGCGGAGCGGTATTTCCCCGCGGTAGATCCCAGAAGCTGCTTCATACTCACCGGCTATGACGAAATTTACAATTTCCTGACAGCGGACATGGATGCCTTCCACGACGCCGGCGAGGTGTTTATTACGGACCGCCTGCGTGAGAAGCGGGTCCAGCCGGCCCGCTCCGCCCTGGGGCTCTCCGTGTCCGGCGGCCTTCTGACGCTGGACTTTGATACCGGGGGCTTTCCGCCGGAGGAGCTGGAGTCCCTCTATCAGAGCCTGCTGAAGCGGAAACGCTACCACCGGCTGAAGGACGGGCGCTACCTGCCGCTGGACGGCTCCTCCTCCTTCGAGACGCTGGCGGAAATGACGCACATGCTCCAGCTCTCCAACAAGGAGCTGGCGAAGGGCCAGGTCAGGCTGCCCGCCTTCCGCGCTCCGTATCTGGACGGGCTGCTGTCCGGCAGTGAGAACGTGCGGGTCAGCCGGGACAGGCTGTTCCGGGAGATGATCCGGAACTTCAAATCCGTCTCAGATGGGGATTACGCGCTCCCGGAGGATCTGGACGGCATCCTGCGGCCCTATCAGAAGGTGGGGTTCCAATGGCTGAAGATGCTGGAGGCTTACGGCTTTGGCGGTATACTGGCCGATGAAATGGGGCTGGGAAAGACGCTTCAGATGATCGCGTTTCTCGCCAGCATGGACCCGGCAAAACGGGACGGCCCCAGCCTGGTGGTCTGTCCGGCCTCGCTGATTCTCAACTGGGCGGACGAGCTGGACAAGTTCGCCCCCTCCCTTACCTACGCGCTGATTATGGGGCCCGCTGCGGAGCGGAGGACGCAGATCGCCGCCAACGGGGACAAGGACCTGTGGGTCACATCCTATGAGCTGCTGCGCCAGGACATCGAGCAGTATGCGGCGCTGCGGTTCACCTGCTGCGTTCTGGATGAGGGGCAGCATATCAAAAACCGGTCCGCGCTGGTCTCCAAGGCGGTGAAGCGGATCGACTGCCGCCAGCGCTTCGTCCTGACCGGAACCCCCATTGAGAACCGGCTCAGCGAGCTGTGGAATCTCTTTGATTTTCTCATGCCGGGCTACCTCTTTTCTCACAGCGCGTTTGTAGAGAAGCTGGAGAAGCCGGCCATCAAAAGCGGGGACAAGGAGGCGCTGGTCAAGCTGCAGCGCATGGCGCAGCCCTTTCTCCTGCGCCGCATGAAGAAGGACGTTCTGAAGGAGCTGCCGCCGAAAATCGAGTATGTCCGCCGGATCGTCCTGTCTGATGAGGAGAGGAAGGTCTATTTCGCCTCCAGCGCCGCCGCGCGGACGTCCCTGGCCGCAGCAGGAGACGGCGGGAAAATAGCGGTGCTGGCTGCGCTCACCGAGCTGCGGCAGATCTGCTGCTCGCCAGGCCTGCGCTTTGAGAACTACGAGGGCCCCTCCAGCAAGCTGGACGCCTGTATTGAGCTGTGCGCGGGGATGGTGGAAAACGGGCATCAGATTCTGCTCTTTTCCCAGTTTACCTCCATGCTGGACCGGATACGGGCGCGGCTGGAGGAACTGCATATCTCCCACTTCACATTGCAGGGGTCCACGCCGAAGGAAAAGAGGGCGCAGCTTGTAAAATCCTTCAACGCCGGCGGCGCGTCTGTTTTCCTGATTTCGCTGAAGACCGGCGGCACAGGGCTGAACCTGACAGCCGCGGACGTGGTGATTCTCTACGACCCCTGGTGGAATCCGGCCGCCCAGGATCAGGCGGCGGACCGTGCGCACCGGATCGGACAGCGTTCCAGCGTTCAGGTCTACAAATTGATCGCCAAGGACACCATCGAGGAGAAGATCCTGGAGCTGCAATCCAGAAAAGCCGCGCTCCTGGATGCCGTGACCGCCGGCGGCGAAAACGGCATTCTGAATCTGTCCAGGGACGAGCTGCTGACTCTGTTCGACTGATATCCGGCGCTCTGCTCATGGGGCGGTCCGTCCTTGGGCAATCCGCTTCTGGACTTGCGTACCGCGCCATAACAACGCCCCCTTACGCAGGTGTCGTCCTGCGTAAGGGGGCGCCTTGTCTGCCGTTCGTTTTTACTGGGACGGGTCCATAGTCCCTGCCGTTTTGCCTGCGCCCTCTCACACAGGCGCGGCGGTCTTCTCCACGTGTACCTGCTCCCGCAGGCGCATGGTCTCCTCCCCGGTGCCCAGCCACGTGTCGAAAGCGGTGGCGCTCCCGGCTGCCACGCCCAGGCGCAGCGCCTCGGAGAAATCGCCCGTCTGCCGCAGGCCCGTCAGGAATCCGGCAATCAGGGAATCCCCTGCGCCCACAGTGTTGTAAGCCTGCCCCATACAGGCGTTGGCGAAATACAGCTCCTGGCCCTCCGTCAGCAGGAACGCGCCTGTGCCGCCCATGGAGACCAGCACGTTTCGCGCTCCTTCGTGCTGGAGCTGGTGGGCCAGCTCCACGGCCTCGTTGAGCGCCAGGTCCTCCATGTCGAACAGCGCTCCCAGCTCCGCCACATTGGGCTTGACCAGGAAGGGGCGGCAGCCCAGGCACTGCCACAGCGCTTCGCCGCTGCAATCCAGCACCGTCATGCAGCCGGTGGCCGTCAGCTGCTGGAGGATGGAGATATAGAAGGGGATGCTCTGCGTCCAGCCGGAGAGGACCACTGCATCGTCATGCTCCACCGCCCGCAGCAGCTCCAGCAGACGGGTCATGTCCGCCTCCGTCAGGTCGGGGCCCCGCCCGTTGATTGCCGTCTCCGAGGGTCCCAGGACCTTTACATTGATGCGGCTCTGTCCGCCTCCCTCCAGCTCCAGCAGCGTATGGGGGCAGCCCAGGTCGTCCAGCAGGTCCCGGATGGTCTGCCCGATGCGGCCCGCGGCGAAGCCCAGGGCCCTGGTCTCCTGGCCCAGACGCTGGAGGGAGATGGAGACATTGATCCCCTTGCCGCCGGGATAGATGACCTCGCTCCTGGTCCGGTTGATCTGGCCGGGAATCAGGTCCGTTTCCACGGTATAGTCCAGAGATGGATTGGTGGTGATGGTGTAGATCATAGAGCACACCCGCCTTCCCAAAAAATAGATGGACTCAGGATACCACGGATTTTCCTGTATTGCAAGGGCTTTTCGCAGAAAAAACCAGCAAAATCAGCAGATGCTTACACGTTCCACTCCAGATACGCGCCGGGGTCCAGGTACGTCTCCCCGTCCCGCAGCTCGAAGTGGAGCATGGGGCTCACCGCCATGCCGGAAGCGCCCGCTTCGGCGATCTTCTGTCCCATGGTCACGCTGTCGCCCTCAGACACGGCGACGCTGCCGCAGTGGGCGTACAGGGTGGTGTAGCCGCCCGCGTGGGTGAGTACGGCGTAATTGCCCAGGGACGCGCTGAAGCCGGTCTCGCTGACCACGCCGTCCGCGAAGGCGGTCACGTCCGCGCCCCTCTCCGCCGTGATGTCAACGCCGTAGTGGAACTGCCCGTTGGTCCCGCCGAAGCCTGCGCTCACCGTTCCCTGCACAGGTGCGGCATACCGGAAGCCCAGGTCCTGCTTCTCTGTGCGGAAGTCCGCCGTGGAGACCAGCTTCACGCGGGCTTCTCCGGAGATGTCCCCGCCGGAGACGTAGGCTTCGACCATCAGGTAGTACTTGCCGGTTTTCTCGCCTGCGCAGTAGACCGCCTGGTCCTCCCCGTTCGCCTCTACCTCCATCCAGCTGACCGTATTGACCGTCCCGTCGGGGTTTTGCTGCATGAGATAGACCCTGCACGCCTCCTTCGTATCGTTCCGGAACCAGTACTGGATGCTCTCGTTCTGGGACGTGGAAACAGCCAGGTCAGGGGAACGCCAGCTGCCGTTGCCGCTGCTTATGGCGTCCTGCCAGGGGAGGTTCAGCGACTGGCGGCCAAGCTCGCCGCCCTCTGCGGACAGCCCGGTCAGCTTACCGTTCTCATCATACTCGGTGCAGACCGTCAGACCCTCCTGGGCGTAGGGGTCCTCGTAACTGAACGTGCCGCCGTCCGGCTTGAGGTCCGCGAAGGAGCGTACTGGCTGGCCGTTGAGGGACAGCGCGCCCATACCGCTCCCACGGGGCTGGTAGGTCAGGCCGTAAGCCTCGTACTGGGCAAAGATCTCCTTGAAGGTCTTCCCTCTCCCGCCGCCGTTCCCTTCAGCAATGGCTGCCTGCGTACCTGTGGAGGGCGCGGCGCCATTCTGGTTCTGGACAGGCGCGGCGCCGCCGTCCGTGGCGGCCTGAACGCTCCCGTCGAACGCTGCGGCCTCGATCAGCTCCGGGTCGAAGTCCTTATCGCCCCTGACCGCCAGACCGATCAGGTCGCCCATGGTGTCATAGGAGCCGTCCGGGTTGTGGATCACGCTGCGCAGGGTGTGGACGTCCACCTCGCCGTCCGGGTTGGTGTAGACGTACTGCATGGAGTAGCATCTGTCCCCCACGGATGCGCCGTCCACGAAACAGCGGATGAGCTTGCCGTCATAGGTCATCAGGTTCTCGTTCCCGCCGATGCCGAAGGCTTTCAGCTCCTCCAGCAGCGCGGCCTTGTCGATCTCCTTGTACTCGGCCCGGACGATGGCGCTGTCGTCAAAGACGGTCGCAACCGCCTGCGGGGCGTCGGACCCCAGCATCCCCTCCACCTCATTGCCGTCCTTGTCGATGATGGTCCTGGAGTGCAGCGCACCGTTCTTGATGTCCTCCAGTATCTCCTCGTACATGGCGATGGTCTCGTCCACCTTCTCCTGGTCCCAGGTGAACCAGCCGGTGGAGGGCGTCCAGCCCTTGGAGCCGATCATCTCCTGGAGATTCTTCTTCTCCTGCTCCAGCCAGGCCTTGTAGTCCTCATAGGTCCACCACTCCACCTGCCAGTCATCGCCCCAGCTGCCGTATTCGGCCTGATAGCGTTCCTCGCTCATCCAGGTCTTGCCGCCGTCCACGGAGTACTCCCTGTCCCCGTCCGGCCCCTTGGATATCATCATCACGCCGTCTTCCTCCAGGGGCGTGACATAGGCGGCCACTGGAGCGTTGTCCTGCGTGGAAGCCTTCTTGGATTCGTCCTCCGGCGCGGCGGAGGCGAACACGGTGGTGGTGATGCTCATGACCACCAGGACCGCCGTAAGGGCGGTGATCGAAATGTGTTTCCGTTTCATAATAGCCTTTATCCTTTCTTCCAGGGCGTTCCGGCTGAAATGGCTGCCGGACGGACTCCAGCGGCCCCGCCGCTCCTCCATGCTCAGCAGGGCCAGAGCGTACCGCTCCCGGTCGGCCCCGCCGCGCAGCACCGCCTCGTCGCAGGCCAGCTCCACGTCCCGGTTCGCCAGGACGTACATGGCCCAGACCAGGGGGTTGAACCAGTGGACGCACAGCGCGGCGGCCAGGAAAACCTTCCGCAGCGCGTCGAAACGCCGGATATGGGTGTGTTCGTGGGCCAGAACGCAGGCGAGGGCCTCACAGTCCTCCCAGTCCATCCCACGGGGTAACAGGATTACAGGGTACAGCACGCCGTAGGTCAGCGGCGCGGTAATCTGGTCGCTGACCCGTGCCTGCACAGGGCGGTACAGCGGGTGGGCCGCCAGCCAGTCCAGCACGGAGCGGTCCCGGCAGGGCAGCGAGGCGGCGTAGACCCTCCTGCTGCGCAGATGGCTCCACAGGAAACCGCCCGCCAGCAGCAGCGCAGCCGCCAGCCACACCCCGCTCAGTACCGCGCCCCAGTCTACAGACGGCATAGACGGCAGCCCGGTCCATGTGGTATCCTCCGCCAGATAGGTGATGCCGTCCACCTGCGTGTTCAGGGTACCCTGTATCACCAGCGCGCCCTCCACCGCCCGGACAACCTCCTGTCCCTGATGCACGGCGGCGGACTGTGCGCCCACCTCCGGCAGCCACCGCTGGATGCTCACCGGCGAGGGCAGCGTTACCCACACCAGCAGCCGTACCAGCACAAGGTCCCACAGCAGGCAGAACGCCAGCCTTGGCGTCCGGTTCTGGAACCGCAGCCGCAGCGCCAGCACCGCCAGAATCATGACAGCGGCGGACAGGGACGCCTCCCCCGCCGCTCTCATCAGCGCCGCCGTCATCTCAGCTCCTCCACCAGCCGCCGCAGCCGCGCGACCTCGTCGCCGCTGAGCGCTCTGCCCTCCAGCAGGGACGCCACCAGCCGGTCGGCGGACCCGCCGTACATCCGGTCGATGAGGCCCCGGGTCTCCTGCCGCTGGGCCTCCTGCCTGGACACCAGCGCCCGGCACCGGAACCCCGGCTCCGTCCGCTCCACCAGACCCTTCTCCACGCACTTTTTCAGCACGGTGTAGGTGGTGGTCTTGCTCCAGCCCACCTGCTCCGACGCCTGGGCCGCCACGTCCTTGGCGGACAGCTCCCCGCCCTCCCAGAGAATCTCCAGGACCTTCAGCTCGCTGTCGAAAATTTTGTACTCCATGTCTGTCGCTCCTTTACCTTGCATTCTATCGCGATAGAATGGCTGTATTCTACTCCGATAGAACACTTTTGTCAAGAGGGAAACGGCGAATTCAGGAAAAGTTCATATATGCGCGGGGGCACATTGCAAATCCTCCGCTCAGCTGTCCAGCAGGCTGAGCTGTTGGTTCCGACAGGAGGCCGCCTGGCGCTCCGTGACGGTCTCGTCCCCCTGGAGCCAGCCGGCCAGCAGCGGCGAGGCCGGGTCATGCCGCTCCCGGTTCCGCCGGGCGGCGGCGGGACTTTTGGTGGCGTAGCAGTAGCGGCAGCCATTCAAGCATGTGCCGTACATTCCGATGTCCACACTCTCCATACACCCGCAGCCCGGCCGCTGGCCGGAGTCTTTCTTCCCGCTGACAGGGCAGCCCAGGATGGCTTCCACCCGGCGCGGATCGATGCAGGCGCTCTTTTCGGCCCCGCAGTCCGCCAGCCAGTCCTCCTCGCAGCAGGCGGTCAGGCGGATGTGACGCTGGGCGGCGATCTCGGAAAAAGCCCGGACGGTTGTGCGCATGTTATCCACCGACATGGCGGGAACGACGGCCCTGTTGTGGGCGTAGCGGTCCGCGAAGCTGATGACGCAGGTATCCACCGCGCCCTCCAGACGGTGGCACAGCCGCCGGAACTGCTCCGCGTGGTACGCCGGAGAGAATCGCTCCTCAATGATAATAGGATCATACCGCCACACGACCCTCTTCTGTCCCAGCCGCCGGGACAGCGTGAGCAGCGTGTCCAGCCGCTGGGCAACCTCCGGCAGGCCGGGCTCCCAGTCCCGCCCATAGGGCGTCAGCGTGTATTGAAAATAGAAGGGGTATCCCAGGTCAGATACCGCGTCCAGCCAGGGCAGCATCGGTGCGGGATTTTTGCTCCAGAATACGATAAGGTCCACTGTCTCCGGCGAAAGGCGCAGCCGGGAGAGGCGGCGGGGATTATATGGATTGGGAATCAGGACGTACCCGTCCCGCAGGCGGTTTACGAACCACTCTCCATAGAAGGAGGGGATGTCCGTCCGGCGGCTGGCGCTGAGAATCATAAGCTGGCGCTCCTTATTGTAAAAATTTTGGAATATAAAAAATAGCATTATTCGCGATGGAAGTAAAGTAATGTCCTATAAATGAGCAAATCTGAAAAATGACAAAGCTGTGCTATTCCCTGAAACGCTGCTGCCCGGAACGTGGTCCGAAGATCGACATGACCCTGGATATCATTCGCTCTCTTCCGGATAAAACGGGCGCCTATGTCCTGATGGATAGCTGGTATACCAATTCTTTTATTCAAATTGTGCCACGGCGAGGTTTTCAGTTTTAGCTATTTCTTCTTAAAATCATCCCCGTTGAGACTTCTAAAAAGAGCCTTTTCCATCAGAGCAATAGGCTTTGAATATTTTCACACAAAATTGATTTCCGTGGTACCCTGGCCAGCATACTTGACAACCGGACCCGGATATGATACAATATATTCAATAAAGTACCATGAGGGAGTAGTGGCAGGGTTTCCTGCGGCAGGTCAACATGCTGGTCCTTTGGGATCTGGCCTGCCTTAATAAACGAGACTCATGTATGGCGTTGGCTGTGCATGGGGAGAGATGATCGAGCCAGGCGCGGCGGCGTCTGGCTTTTTTCTTTCCTGTCCGGTAAAATGGGTTGGAAGCAGGATGTGGCTGAAAAATCAAACAGGAGAAAAGGAGAACATGATGGGAGTCGCAGAGTTATTCCTCATTGGCGTAGGGCTGAGTATGGATGCCTTCGCGGTGTCCGTGTGCAAGGGGCTGACCATGCCCAAAACGCGATGGAAGCAGGCGGCGGTGACTGCGCTGTTCTTCGGCGGCTTCCAGGCGCTGATGCCCCTGGCGGGCTGGGCGCTGGGAAAGCAGTTTGAGCAGTATATCGTCAGCGTCGACCACTGGATCGCCTTTCTGCTGCTGGGCTGGATTGGCGGAAAGATGATCTGGGATGCACTTCACGGCGGAGAGGATGCCTGCAAGGCGGGCTTCGATCTGAAGGAACTGTTCGTGCTGGCGGTAGCCACCAGCATTGACGCCCTGGCGGTGGGTGTCACATTTGCGTTTTTGCAGGTGTCCATCCTCCCGGCGGCGGCGCTGATCGGATGTACGACATTTATGATCTCCCTGGTGGGGGTGTGGACTGGGCGACGGTTCGGCGGCAAGTTGAAGGACAAGGCCGCCCTGGCAGGCGGGGTCATTCTGTGCCTTATCGGGCTGAAGATTCTTCTGGAGCATCTGGGGATGCTGTAGGCGGCATGGTCAGGGAAACCGCTTTTCACGGCGCAAGCCTTGCGGGGGACTTGCAGGGGCGCGCAGTGTGCGCCGCCGTTACGCGGTGTATCCCCGGCATCTGCAAAGCGCAAAATTGATTTCCGCCTCGCCCGATCAGCTAAAATTCTGTTGACATCCGGAACAATATTTTCTATACTGGTATCGTATCTCGGCTCAAGCAGGTCGGGCCAGAATAAAGGAGAGTATCAAAATGCTGCTTTACATTACCGGCGGAGTCGGATTTGTTCTGAGTATCCTTGCAATCTTCCTCATCCTCATGGTCCACAAGAAGGATAAATCAAAGCTGATTCCCATTATCCTGTACTGCCTCGGATTCGTTCTCTTTATGGGAAGCGGTTTCCTGCATTGGCGCGGGTTCGAGCTGAACCTGCCGGAGAAGGAACCGGCGGAGGACGTGCAGCCGGCGGATCAGGACAACGTTGACAGCGTGGACGCGCCGGAGGAATAGCGTCCGTCCCAAAAGATCCCCTCCAGGGCCGGGAGCCCTGGAGGGGGTCTTTTTATGACGCCGCGCCTGCCGTCACTTTTTCCCACAGTGCGGCGTATCCCGCCTGAAGGGCGGCGTCCTCCTCCGTCCAGAACCCCCGGCGGCCAATATACAGCCGGGACATCAGCTCCTGGCTGCTGCCGGAGATGGTTCCGCCGAAGAGATCGTAGGAGTAATCCCCCAGCTCCATCCCCGCCAGCGCCGGGCACTGCTCCCAGGCCAGAACGGAGTCCTCCACCGAGCAGTCGTCCTCCTCCGGCAGGGAGCCGTCCAGGCGGCTGAGGGTGTGGTAGTTCTCCTGGAACTGCTCCGGGTCCTCCAGGAGGAAGAAGAAGCTCTCCTGCTCCATGATGTCCGACATCAGCTGTACGCTGGCGGCGACGAACATATCAGGGTCGCCTTCGGGGTTGGAGACGTACTGCCGCAGCTTCACCAGAACCTGCCCGTCGCCATTCAGATCCTCGCCCAGGCTGGCGAAGCCGGCCTCAATAGCGGCGGCTGTGTCGCCGGGCAGGCTGCCCTCTCCCACATAGGCGATCTGGTAGTCCGGCTGGGGCGTGCCCCGCCCCAGCATGCTCCAGACCAGATCCGCCGCAGCCAGCGCCGCGACCACCGCCGCCACTACGTGCCATTTATGGTAGTACCACCAATTCTTCCGCCGCTCCGCCTCCGTCATCTCCCTGGGCGTGTCGGGCTTGACATCCTTATACTTTTGCTTCAGATACTCGCTTGCCATTGTTGTTCCTCCTCATGCGTCCGGGTGCAAATGGGGTCTCTGGTTCCTCTGTGAGCTTATCATAACAGATGTCCACAGGAAAAGTAAAGGGCTTCTTTCTATGGCGCACGGAAATCAACGTTGTGTTTTGCAGATTTTAAGACAAAAGAATCGCTCCTTGCCGTAAAAATTGATTTCGCCCAGGACGGCGGGCATCATTTCAGGATTTTATATTCGGAAATAATATTTCGAAAGTAATAAAATCGGGATGCCCGCAGATACTACCGGAAAAGCAAATCCATCTGCGGAGGGAACAACATGGAACAACTATCGACCCAGCTCAGCGAAAATCAGAAGACGCTGGACACCCTGCTGGGGGTGGGCCGCAATTACGACGTCATCAGCCGTGACCTGTATATCGGCCAGTGGAGGGGCCGGCTGTACGTCATCGACGGCTATGGTGATGACGGCGTGATTGAACGCATCACCTCCTTCCTGCTGGGGCAGGGCGCGGCCCTGGGCCAGGGGGCGAAAAACATGCAGGAATTCATCGACCACTGCGTCACCTTCTGCGAGGTGGACTGCGAGAACAACGTCGGCAAGATCCTCACCGGAGCCTTCATCGGCAAGACCATCCTCCTGCTGGAGGGCTTCGACTACTGCGCCATGATCGACGCAAAAAAATTCCCTGGCCGCAGCGTGGAGGAGCCCAGCGACGGCAAGGTTCTCCGGGGCAGCCACGACGGCTTCACCGAGACCCTGGTTCAGAATACCGCCCTCCTCCGCCGCCGCATCCGGGACCCCCATCTCACCCTGGAGAACCACAAGGTGGGCGGGCGCAGCCAGACCGATGTGGTCATTGCCTATATGGACAACCAGGCCGGCCAGGGGGACCTGGAGAAGCTGCGGCAGAAGCTGGATGCCATCGACGTGGGCTCCATCGCCATGAGCCAGGAGAGCATCGCCGAGGCCATCGTCAAGCCCCAGTGGTACAACCCCTTCCCCAAGGTCCGCTACACCGAGCGGCCCGATACCGCCACCGCCTGCATCATGGAGGGGCACATCGTCCTGCTCATTGACAACTCCCCGTCGGTGATGCTGATGCCCACCTCCTTCTTCCACTTCATGGAGGAGGCCAACGATTACTATTTCCCGCCGCTGGTGGGCACCTATCTCCGCTGGCTGCGGGTGATTGTGATGATGCTGGCGCTGTTCATCACGCCGGTCTGGTATCTGCTGGTGAAGGACCCCAGCCGGGTCCCGGAGGCCATGGCCTTCATCGTTCCCGAGGAGCCGGGGAGCGTGCCGCTGCTGCTGCAATTGCTGCTGCTGGACTTTGTGGTGGACCTGCTGAAGCTGGCCAGCCTCAATACGCCCGACGCGCTGAGCAATTCCTTCAGTATGCTGGGCGCGCTGATTCTTGGGGACTTCGCGGTGCAGGCCAGATGGCTGGTGCCGGAGGTGCTGGTGTATATGGCCTTCGTCGCCATCGCCAACTTCGCCCAGCCCAGCTTCGAGCTGGGGTACGCCATGAAGCTGTCCAGGATGATGCTGCTGATCCTGTCCGCGCTGCTGGACGTATGGGGGCTGGCCGCCGGCATCGTTGGACTGCTCCTGCTGCTGCTGAGCACCAAGCCGATTCTGGGGAAGGGGTATCTGTATCCCATCGTTCCCTTCAACGCCAAGGACCTGAGCCGCCTGCTCATCCGTCACCCCATCAACAAGGACAACACCTGATGACAATTTCAGGCCCCAGCCTCCGCCGGTTTGCCCGGCAAAGGCTGGGGCCTGTCCGTTCCTTCAAAAAAGTATAGCGCGCCCGCACAGCAAAATCAACCAGCTTTGGGAAAACTCAGGGAAATCAATTTTCAACCCAGGGAATGGATGGAGCTGTATGGGAAATTCCGCGTCCGGGCTGCCGCTATTTGACAGCCGGGCGCTTTCATCTTTTTTCGCCGTTCTGCCCATACTATCCACAGAAAAGGCTTTTTTCGAAAACAACGGGGAGGATGAGAGAGATGGACAAAACACTGGAGATGGAGTATCACCGCCATCTGTGGCAGGACTGGGACCCCAAGGCGGGACTCAGCCGGGAGCTGCCGGGCGTAGCGGCGGCGGAGCTGCGGGAGCGGTTTGACTGGGAAAAAGGCGGCTTCCAGGGGCTGTCCGGAGAACAGGAGGCGGGTACTGTGCTGTTTTTGCTGGAGTACGCCCGCCGGGGGGCGGACGGCTGGGCCAGAGGCATGGCGGAGGCGGCACTGGAGCGGCGGGGCCGGACGGACAGCGCCCTGCTGGCCTACGCAAACCTGGAGGCTTACGCCCAGACGGGGCGGCCCGTATACCGGGAGACGGCCTGCGGTATGCTGGACGGCGCGATGAAGGAGCTGCGGCTGGCCGGAGGATGCTTTGCCCGCACCGGGGACGACACGGTCTCCACCGCCTGGAACGCCCAGATGGTTGCCGCGCTCTCCAAGGCGTACCGGGTGCTGGGGGAAGAGACCTACCTGCGGGCGGCCCAGGAGGCGCGGCTGTTTCTGAAGACCCGGCTGACCCAGTCCAATGGACGGCTGTGGCGCCGCTGGCGGAACCGCACGCCCATGGAGGAGGGGCGGCTGGCGGATTACGGCTTCCTGTGCTGGGCGCTGGCGGAGCTGTATGAGGCCGGTTTTTCCGTCTCCTGCCTGCGGGAGGCGGAGGGGCTGGCAGGCCGGATGGCAAGTATCTTCCAGGACCAACGGGGCGGCTTCTACGAGTGCTGCGCTGCCGAGGGGTGCGGCGCGGCGGCGCTGGCGCTGTCCATGCTGGCGCGGCTGAACGCCGCCGGCCCCTGGCGGGGCATGGCCCGCCAGCAGTTGGAATGGCTGGCCGGAGAGGGACGGGAGTCGCTGGACGGTCTGGGCCTGCTGGGCATGGTGGAGGAGCTGTGGCCCCGGCAGGAGCTGGTGTGCGCCGCCCGGGAGGTCCCCGGATGGCTGGCCCATGTGGGGGAGGAGTACCGGCTGGCCGTGCTGGCCAAGACCCGCGGCAACAGCCGGGGACTGGAAAACGCCGCGCCCTGTGTCCGGGATCTCCCTGTCCCAGAGGAGGGGCTGCGGCTGTATCTCTGCCGGGACGGGGTACGCCAGACTGAGGCGGAGGACCTGGTCCAGCTCTCACGGCAGCTCTCCCCAGAGGGCGCGGCGGTGTGATATTACTTCCGAACCGAAAGATCGGAAGTAATATATGCCATGTTTTGCGGTTGCCGCCGCTTGCGGCGGCGAGAAAAGCGTCTTGAATTCAAAGTACTGTTTCCGGATTGAAAATTTGGAAACAGTACTTTTCTTGAAAGAAAAAGTGCCAAAAAGAATTTCGACCGCCTTCTGCGCACGCCTGCATTTCCTGGAGCTTCACACGGTGACGGCGCTGTATTCCTGATGGTGGGAATGTTGGATTTTTTCTTGCGTTCGGCCTGTTCCCGTGGTAGAGTAGAGGAAGGCATGAGGCGCGAGCCTCGCCCCCGCCAGGGGGTACATAAATGGTATGACTCAAGAAGGAGGCATGAAGCATGATCGTTCAAAACGGAATTATTCATGACGGCATCCATCCCGTCCCGTATCAGGCGGATCTTGCGCTGCGGGATGGCGTGATCGCCGCCATCGGCCAGGGCCTGGCGCCGCTGGACGGCGAGGAGGTGCTGGACGCCGCCGGGAAACAGGTCTATCCCGGCTTTGTGGACGCCCACAGCCATCTCGGACTGGACGGCTACGGCATGGGCCGGGACGGCGCGGACTACAATGAGATGGGGGACATTGTCTCCGCCCAGCTGCGGGGCATCGACAGCTTCAATCCCCAGGACCGCTCCGTAGCCCAGGCGCTGGCGGGCGGCGTGACCACGGTGGGAACAGGGCCGGGCAGCGCAAATGTGCTGGGCGGCACCTTCTTCGCCGTCAAGACCTGGGGGAGCTGTGCGGACGATATGGCGCTCCGGGATCCGGTAGCCATGAAGTGCGCTTTCGGGGAGAACCCCAGGCGGTGCTACCGGGAAAAGGGTGACTCCGCCCGCATGACCACCGCCGCCAAGCTGCGGGACATGCTGTTCCAGGCCAGGGACTATATGGAGCGCAAGGCGGCCGCCGGGGACGACGCGCTCAAGCGGCCCAGGTACGATATGAAGCTAGAGGCGCTGCTCCCTGTGCTGAAGGGCGAGATCCCTCTGAAGGCCCACGCCCACCGTGCGGATGATATCTGCACCGCCATCCGCATCGCCAGGGAGTTCGGCGTAAAGCTGACGCTGGAGCACTGCACCGAGGGGCATTTGATTGTGGACGAGCTGGTCCGGGCGGGGTACCCGGTGGCGGTGGGGCCCACCCTCACCGGGGCCAGCAAGCTGGAGCTGGCCAACAAGACCTTTGATACGCCAGGGATTCTGGCGCGGGCAGGACTCCAGGTCAGCATTATTACCGATCACTCGGTGATTCCCCAGCATTTCCTGCCGCTGTGCGCGGGACTGGCTGTCAAGGCGGGCATGGACCCATTCGCCGCGCTTCAGGCAATCACCATCAATCCGGCGAAGCATCTGGGCGTGGAGGACCGCGTGGGCTCCCTGGAGGTTGGCAAGGACGCCGACGTGGTCATTGCCGACGGCGATCCCATGGTCAGCAGCTCCCGGGTTGAGACCGTGATTCTGGATGGAAAGCGGGTCGTGGGGTAAATCCGCAGGAAAAACCCCGCCTGCGGAGATCGATTTTCACAGTGCGCGCCTGTGTCTCAAGGGCTGCGCCGCGACGGCGGCAAAAAGGCCGGGGAGCGTACGCTCCCCGGCCCCGCCCTGTCATGACAGCCGCCGCTCGAAATTGCTGCTGACGTGGACGCCCTCCTGGACAATGAAAAACGCCTTGGGGTCGATCTTCCGCAGGGCTTCCCGCAGGTCCTCGATCTCGAACTTGTTCATGCACACGCACAGAATATGGGTGGTCTCCCCGGTGTAGACGCCGTTGCCCTCCCAGCGGGTGATGCCCCGGTGGAGATTCTGCATGATGAACTGGGTCATCTCCGTGATGTCGTTCTTGGTGAAGATCAGCACCTGAACCGTGACGCTCTGCCGGTGGGCCCGGTCAATGGCCATGGTGAGGAAGATCGTATTCAGCACGGAATAGATCATGGTGGGAACGTCGTACATCACCCAGCACAGCAGGAACAGGCAGATATTGAACATCAGGGTGAACCGCCCGATGGTGATTTTCACGCCCTTTTTCACCAGGAACAGCCCCAGCACGTCCAGCCCGCCGCCGCAGCAGCCGCTGGTCAGCGCCAGCCCCGTGCCCACGCCCGCGATCACACCGCCGATCAGGCAGCTGGTGAGCACGTCGTCCACCACGGGGGCGGCGGGAATGGGGATAATACTCATGAACACCGTGTACGCCGTGGCGCAGATCAGGGTGTTCCGGAAGAATATCTTCCCCATATAGCGGTAGGCGATGAAAAACATGGGAATATTGAAGATGTAAAGGAGGATGCCGGCTATGTCAAAGGTCATCGACTCAATCCCCATCATCTTCATGATCAGGCTTCGGATCAGCTGGCACAGGCCCACCGCCCCGCTGGTAATCAGGCCCAGGGGCACGACGAACAGATTGATCCCAACTGCATAAATGAAAGCTCCAAACACCGCCAGGGTGATCCGGCCCCAGCTGCTGTGCATCGCAGTATTCAACATCCCTCATACTCTCCTTTTCCGGCGGCGCTCCGCCTGTATTTGGAAAGTTTACCAGATTAGAAGCTATATTGCAAGTACCTTTTCAATCTTTCCCGTCCTCTCGCCAGAGTTCGGGAGACAGTGGATTTATTCAGCCCCTTTTCCTCCGCGATCTGCGGGATGCTGAGACCCAGGTCGTAGTAGAGATGGAGCATCTCCGCCTGCCGCGGAGTGAGCTCCTGCTGCCGCACGCGGCGCATGTTCCGGCGCAGGCGGGAGAGCTGCTCGCTGTTGTCCTCGCTGTTCTCCATCTGCCACGCGGCCATGTCGCCCCAGAATTCGTTGTCCCTGCGGCTTATGGACGCGCTGCGCTTACCTGCGGCCACGGCGGCGGCACCTCCCGTCATAGTAGCGCTCCAGAAAGCGCGCGGTCTCCTGCGTCTCCCGGTAGAGGGTGTTCAGGTCCTTGATGCGCTGGCCCAGCCTGGACTTCTCCGCCGGACCCGCAGTCTCCTCCGCCTTCTTCAGCTCCTTGATCCGCTCCCACAGCAGCCTGGCGCTGTGGCGGTAGCTCACAGCCATGCGGGCCAGCGTCATCGCCCCGCCTCCTTCAGCCGCATCCGGCAGGGGGCCAGCCCGTCCATCAGCCAGGGCACCACGCAGTCCTCGCAGACCAGCCGCCCATGGAGCCGCCAACAGGCGTCGCCCCGGTACAGTTCCCCGCCGCAAAGGGCGCACTTTGCCGCCGGGAAGGCCCGCTGGGCGTCCCGGTGTCTCTTATGTACGATACGCAAAAAATTTTCCTCCAAAAATTTTTAAATTTTCGGTTGACAAATCGGGAAAAGTCTGCTATTATACAACACGTCGCTAGTCGTGCTGGTATAGCTCAGTTGGTAGAGCAGCTGATTTGTAATCAGCAGGTCGGGGGTTCGAGTCCGTCTACCAGCTCCATCCTTTTCTCCTGAGTCTGACAGCCATGATAATTGCATATGGGAGCGTTCCCGAGTGGCCAAAGGGGGCAGACTGTAAATCTGTTGTCTTCGACTTCGGTGGTTCGAATCCACCCGCTCCCACCATTCAAAAAAGGTCGTGCCGTTGGCACGGCTTTTTTTGATACCGGGAGGGCTGGACTTGATGGCGCGGACCACATGTCCATCCGCGCGCCGGCCGGCAGAGCCTCTTCGAAACAGGCGGACATTCTCCGCCCGCACAGACCAGATCTTGCCCAGGGACTTCATGCCTCCTTTCTTTTGACGTATAAATTTCAGAGCCGCTGTCCCTTGCAAGAGGTATAGTAGCACATCTGTTTCGAGATGTCAAGAGAAAATTTTAGATTTTCTGTTGACTTTTTTTCTTGTTCCATTTATTCTATAAACAACACCAAAAAGGAGGGCGAAGCCATGAGCTTTGGACAACGATTGAGAGACCGCCGGAAGGAGATGGGCTACACCCAGGGAGAACTGGCGGAGAAGCTGGGCATCAGCCTCTCTGCGGTCAGCAACTATGAGAACGGCCAGAACGCCATGCGGGAGGATATCCTGCTGCGTGTGTTCGAGATTCTGAAAATCGAGCCGAACTACTTGTACCAGGACGCTTTCAAAGGCACCGCCTTCACCTGCTCGGTGGAGGAGGAGACATTGGTGAAGACCTACCGCTCCCTGCGCTCCACAGGGAAGCAGACCCTGCGGGCGGTGGCCACGGGCCTTGCGGCCTGCCAGGCGGAGCTGGAGGCGGAGCAGCCTCCGGAGGAGGAGACGCGGCAGATTCCCCTGTACCACAGCCCGGCGGCGGCGGGGTACGCCGCTCCCGTGTTCGGCGAGGACTTCGATTATATCGCCGTCACCGGAGAGGTGCCGCCGGGAGCGGATTTCGCGGTGCGCATTCAGGGGGATTCCATGGAGCCCACCATTCACGACGGGTCCATCGCCTACGTCAACCGGGACCCCCTGAACAACGGGGACGTGGGGATCTTCTGCGTGGACGGGGACATGCTGTGCAAGCAGTACGTCCGGGACAAGCTGGGGATTGTGTACCTGTTTTCCCTGAACCGGGACAGGGCGGACGCGGACGTGGTGCTGCCCCGGGACAGCGGACGGTCTATGGTGTGCTTCGGACGGGTGCTGCTGCCCTCCAGGCCGAAGCTGCCAAGCGGGATGCGGTGAGTGGTACAGGCTGATCCGTAATATTATCCGGTGCGCCGCGCCCCTGCAAGGTTTGTTCCGTGGAAACTGACGTTTTTTCAATCCGGACTACCAATCCGGTTTGATCTGTGCTATAATGACATGATATTTCCTGACGGGGAGCCTGATTGAAGACCTGTATGTCCTGCCTGGCCGTCAGAATAAAGGCTATGGTACGCGGCTGCTGCGGTTCGCGCCGGAAAAATGCGCCGGGCGGCCTGCACTGTGGATTCTGGAAAACAATGGGGGGCGGAGCGGCTGTACAGGCGGCACGGCTTCCGGCCTGCGGGAAAGCGGTCCAGCATCGCAGAGAACCTGGATGAGATTGAGTTTGTCCTGCTGGAGGAAACAGATTGACCCCACACTCAGCGGTACCGCCGCGGAAAGGAGCGCCGCCGGACATGAAGAAAAAATGCTTGCTGCTGTTGTTTTCGGCGCTGCTGCCGCTGCTGCTGGGCGGATGTATGCTGTCCGCCTCGGCGGAGGAGCTGTACGCCCTGCCCCAACTGCCGGAGGAGTATCAGGCCCTGCGCGCCTGCATCTCGGAGGTGCTGGAGACCGGGGCGGAATATGCCGCGCCCCAGGCGGGAGGCAACCTGCCGCCGGTGCAGATGGTGGATCTGAACGGGGACGGCAGCGACGAGGCCCTGGCCTTCTTCCGCGTCAGCAGTGAGGAGCGGCCTCTCAGAATCTATATTTTTCAGGCGGTGGAGGACGGCTATCGCCAGGCCGCCGTCATCGAGGGCAGCGGCACCTCCATCCACTCCATCCGGTACGACGACATGGACGGGGACGGGGTGCAGGAGATCCTTGTCAGCTGGCGGGTCAGCGCGGAGGTGCGCTCCCTCAGCGTCTACTCCATGCGGGACCTGGAGCCTCTGCCGCTGATGAGCTCCCCCTACGCCCGCTACGAGCTGGCGGACCTGGACGGGGATGACGACCTGGAGCTGGTGCTGCTGCGCAGCGACGACACGGAGGCCGGCCTGACTCTGGCGGACTATTACGACTGGGACAGCGGCAACAGCAGCCTGTTCCTGTGCTCCACCGCGCGGCTGTCGGCATCGGTGGCGTCCCTGCAGGATATCCGGGCGGGGACCCTGATGGAGGGTGAGAAGGCCATCTTTGTCACCAGCCGCGACACCGGGGCCAACGACACCAGCCGCGCTATCACGGATATCCTGGCCTACCGCAGCCCGGATCTGGTGAATATCGTACTGAGCAGCGACACCGGCGTGTCCACTCAGATTTTCCGCTATCTGAACCCCAGTCTCGTACCGGAGGACCTTAACGGGGACGGCGCCACGGACGTGCCCCGCCCGGCGGCTCTGGCGGCGGGCGCCGGAGAGGACGGCGATGCGTCCTACTGGAAGCTCTATTGGTACAGCTACAGGATGGACGGAACGGACGAGATGCAGACCCTCACATACCACAACCTGACCGACGGGTGGTATCTGGCGGTCCCGGACGTGTGGGACAACCGGTTCACCGTGCAGCAGAGCAACATCAGCTCCGCCATCCATTCCACCACCTTCTACAGCGTCCGGGCCGGGCAGATTGAGGACGAACTGCTGACCATCTACACCTTCACCGGTACGGACCGGGAGGCCCAGGCAGCCAAGAACGGACGCTCCATCCTGCGGCGCATGGGGGACACGGTATACGCGGTGTCCTACTCCCCGAATTATGAGAACTGGCGCTACGCGGTGGACCCCGGCGAGGTGGCGGGCTGCTTCGCGCCGATTGTAAAGCGGTGGAGCATGAGCGAGAACTGATGCTGAGTACGAAAGAGAGGTACGCCAATGGCAAGGAAGGTACTGGTGCTGGAGGACGAGTCCAGCATCCGCAGTTTTATCGTAATCAACCTGACCCGCGCCGGGTACGAGGTGGTGGAGGCCGAGTCCGGGGAGGCCGCGCTGGAGATGCTGAAGGCAAATCCGGACGCGCGGGTGGCTCTGCTGGACATCATGCTGCCGGGGATCGACGGCTTTGAGGTCTGCCGCAGGATACGGGCCACCAACACCCGCATCGGCATTATCATGCTCACCGCCCGCAGCCAGGAGATGGACAAGGTGACGGGACTGATGACCGGGGCGGACGACTATGTGACCAAGCCGTTTTCCCCGGCGGAGCTGACCGCGCGGGTGGACGCCCTGTTCCGCAGGGCCGGCGGCGCGTCCCCGGAGCAGGCGGGGGAGATCTATCAGGAGCCATTCCTGCTGAACACCCGCAACCGCACTCTGGAGAAGAACGGCCAGCGGGTGAAGCTGACCCAGGTGGAGTACTCCATCATCAAGATGTTCATGGAGAATCCCGGCAAGGCCCTCAGCCGGGAGGAGATTCTGGACACCGTATGGGGCAGGGACTATTTCGGGGAGGTAAAGATCGTGGACGTCAACATCCGGCGGCTGCGGCTGAAGATCGAGGACAACGCCCAGAACCCCACGTTCATCAATACCGTCTGGGGCTACGGCTATAAATGGGGGTTCTGAGGGCGCGGATAAAAGTTTGGGCCGCCTTTTCAAAGGCGGTGGAGTCCAGAGGCAAAGCCTCTGGTGGGTTTGGGCAAAGCCCAGCATTCTCTCGTTCGCACCGAAGGGAGGCCGCCATCCTTGGATAAGGACAAGAAAAACCATATCGAGATCACCGGGCTGCGCAAGCGGTGGCTGGTCAGTTCCCTTGGGCCCATCTTCGTCGTGGCCCTGCTGGTGGCGGGCACCTTCTGCGTGGTCATGGTCAACTACTACTACAACATGATGATGGACGGCCTGAAGACCCGCGCCACCCATGCCAGCGACTATTTCTCCAGCAACGTCATGAACAGCTACGGAGAATTCTATCAATACGCCAACAGCTTCGCGGCGGAATTCACCGAGCGGGACAAGCTGGAGCTGCAGTTCATCGGTTCCACCGGGCGCATCCTGGCCAGCTCCTACGGCCTGACCGCCGGGATGGAGCCGGGCACCCAGGACGTCTACGACGTTTTCCAGACCAAGGACATCTCCCCCTTCCGGGGCGTGGACCCCAACACCGGGGAACACATCATGTCCGTATGCGTGCCCCTGTTCCTGGGGGACCAGGTGGTGGGGGCCATGCGGTACGTCACGTCCATGGACGGCGTGCAGCGGACGCTGCTCATTACGATGGGCGTGACGGTGGGGCTGCTGCTGATGATTGTGTTTGTGGTCTTCGCGTCCAACATGGTGTTCATCAACAACGTGGTGGAGCCGGTGGCGGAGGTGACGGAGACCGCCAAGCGCATCGCGGGCGGCAGCTACGGCACTCAGATGGAGAACCACTACCGGGACGAGATCGGCCAGCTCATTGACGCCATCAACAACATGTCCAGCCAGATCAGCAAGAGCGAAAAGATCAAATCGGAGTTCATCTCCTCTGTGTCCCACGAGCTGCGCACGCCCCTGACCGCCATCAACGGCTGGGGAGAGACGCTGCTGGAGGACGCGGACGACCCCCAGCTCAAGCGGGGCGTGGGGATTATCCTGAAGGAGTCCCGGCGGCTGACCAACATGGTGGAGGAGCTGCTGGACTTTTCCCGGATGGAGGACGGGCGTTTCACCCTGCGCATTGAGCAGGTGGACGTCCAGGCGGAGTTTGAGGACACCATCTACACCTATATGGAGCTGTTCCGTCAGGAGGGCATCGCCCTGCACTATGAGGGGGAGACGGAGGAGATCATTGCGGAACTCCCCGCCGATCCGGAGCGGCTCAAGCAGGTCTTCTGCAACGTACTGGACAACGCCGCCAAGCACGGCGGCGCGGGAAAGCGCATCGACGCGTCCCTGTCCGCCGGGGAGGGCGCGGTGGTTATTACGGTGCGGGACTACGGGCCCGGTATCCCGGAAGCGGAGCTGCCCTTTGTGAAGCAGAAGTTTTACAAGGGGTCCTCCAAGGCCCGGGGCAGCGGCATCGGGCTGGCGGTGTGCGACGAGATCATCCGCCTCCACGAAGGGACGTTCACCATCGGCAACGCCGAAGGCGGCGGGTGCGTCGTGACGATCACACTGCCTGCGGAGTAGCGGCAGTCATACTTTTTCTTTTTGAAAAAAGAAAAAGTATCAAAAAGAAAAACTTTTGGCGCAAAACTACGTTTTGCTTATATTATATGACAAAGAAAGGCGGCATCCATGTCAGACAAGCAGTGCAGTACCTTCAGAACGACCATCGGCGGCCAGGCCCTTATTGAGGGCATCCTCATGCGCGGCCCGGAAAAGCAGTGCATTGTGGTTCGCGGCCCGGAGGGGCTGGTCGTCAAGGAGGAAGAATTGAAGCTCATCAGGGACCGCTATCCTATTCTGGGCCTGCCCCTGATCCGGGGCAGCGTCACCTTCCTGGACAGCATGGTCAAGGGCGTCAAGGCCCTTATGTTCTCCGCAGACTACTTTCCCGAGGAGGACGGGACCGAAGAGCCCTCCAGATTTGAGAAGTGGCTGGACCGGAAGTTGGGCAACGAAAAGATGGAAAAGCTGGTCATCGGCGTTTCCGTGGTGATGGCGGTGTGCTTCTCCATTGGGCTGTTTATGCTGCTGCCCACGTTTCTGGCCAGCTTTGTGGAGCGGGTGACAGGCAGCGTACTGGTCCGGAATCTGGCGGACGCGGCGCTGCGTCTGGCGATTTTCATGACCTATATGATCGCTGTGTCCAGGATGAAGGATATCCGGCGGACCTTCTCCTACCACGGAGCGGAGCATAAGACGATTTTCTGCTACGAGAAGGGTCTGGATCTGACGGTGGACAACGTGCGGGTCCAGCCCAAGCACCATCCCAGGTGCGGCACCAGCTTCCTGCTGGTGGTCATCATCGTTGCGGTGCTGGTGAATACGGTGATATTCGCGCTGTTTCCGGTGGGGAATGTGTTTTTGCGGATGTTGATTCAGCTTCTCCTGCTGCCGTTTGTGGTGGGCGTCACCTATGAGTTCAACCGCTATGTGGGCGGCCACGACAACCCGGTGACCAATTTCCTGGCAAAGCCGGGGCTGTGGATGCAGAATTTTACCACCTTTGAGCCGGACGACTCCATGATTGAGGTGGCGATTGAGGCCATGAGGCGGGTCATCCCGGAGGAGAAGGGGAAGGATCAATGGTGAGAAGCAGCACGGAAGCAATCGGGAGGTGAGTCCATGATTACCTATCAAAACCTGTACCTGGAGATCCGCCGCAGGCTGCGGAAGGCCGGATTCCCCGGTGCGGACCTGGAAGCCCGTGAGCTGGTGTGCTGTGGCAGCGGCAAAACCCGCCAGGAGTTCTACCGGGACGGCTCCATGTATACCTCCCCGGCGACAGAGGCGGCGGTCCACGCCCTGGCGGACCGGCATATCGGCGGCGAGCCGGTGGCCTACCTCATCGGGGAGTGGGAGTTCTATGGGCTGACGCTGGACGTGAATGAATCGGTGCTGATTCCCCGGGCCGATACGGAGGTGCTGGCGGAGGCGGCAATCGGATATGTGAAGGACCAGGGGGCCTGCCGGGTGCTGGACCTGTGCGCCGGGAGCGGCTGCGTGGGACTTGCCGTGGCGGCCAACGCGCCGGAGTGCCAGGTGCTGCTGGGGGATATCTCCGAGCCTGCGGCGCGGGTGTGCCGCCAGAATATCCGCCGGTGCGGCCTGACGGGGCGTGTGAGCGTCATGACGATGGACGCGCTGGAACCGCCGCCCAGGGGAATCGGGAAATTTCAGTGCGTTGTGTGCAACCCGCCTTACATCCCCAAAGCGGATATTGACACGCTGGAGCGTTCCGTGAAGGATTTTGAACCATATCTGGCCCTGTGCGGCGGGGAGGACGGCCTGGACTTCTACCGCGCTGCTGCCGGCATGTGGAAGGAGGTCCTGGCGGAGAACGGGCGCATTTATTTTGAAGTGGGGATTGGGCAGGCGGATGCGGCGCTGCGGCTGATGCGCGGCGCGGGCTTCGGCGGCCTGGAGGTTCTTCCGGATACCCGGGGCATTCCCCGCGTGGTGTACGGCACGGCGATGGAGGCGGTATGAGGATGGCGGAATTTCTTGATACGGATTTTCTGAGGACAGACGAGATATCCCTCCGGCAGATTGAACTGGACAAGAGCGATCCGCAGAGAAAATGGGACCCGGCGTTTCACTTCGACATCCTGGACTGTGCCGGTACCCAGGTGGGTGGCTGCAATCTGCGGCTGGGGCACAGCGAGGCCCTCTACAATGCGGGGAACATCGGCTATCAGATCGACGAACCCTATCGGGGACACCATTACGCCGGAAAAGCATGCAAGCTGCTCTTCGAGCTGGCAAGGCGGCACGGGATGAAGTACGTCATCATTGTCTGTGACCCGGACAACCTGCCCTCCCGGAGGACCTGCGAGTGGCTGGGCGGAGAGCTGTTGGAGATCTTGGAGCTGCCGGAGGACGATAAGCGGCGGCTGACAGGCGGCACCCACAGGTGCATTTTTCGATTTTCTCTTTAGACGCGAGGAGGGACAGGTGTGTTTTTTGATACGGATTTTCTGCAAAATAAAGAAATCCGGCTTATATTGGAAAAGGCCGTGGAGGCGGACCCGGCAAAAAACTGGCTGCCTGCCTACCACTTCGCCATTTGCAGTCCGGACGGCGTGAAGATGGGTACGTGCGACCTGCGGGTCGGCCACAATGAGAATGTATACTACGGCGGCAACATCGGCTACCGGGTGGAGGAGCCTTACCGGGGACACCATTATGCCGGAAAAGCCTGCCTGCTGCTCTTTGAGCTGGCAAGGCGGCATGGGATGGAGTATGTCATCATCACCTGCAATCCGGACAACTGGGCTTCCCGTAAGACCTGCGAGTACGCGGGCGGAAAACTGCTGGAGATCGCGGAGCTGCCGGAAGATAACGATATGCGCGTGGAGGATGGCGAGACGCATAAGTGCATCTACAAGTTCTGCTTGGTGGAGACAAAATGATTGGATATAACTGTAGTCTGGATACACAGAAACGGCTTCTATATGAGATCCTTGTCCAGAGTCCTGTTCTGTCCGAGGTCCTGCGGGGCTCCCCAGCCTTAGGGCTTGAGAACTACTACATCGGTGCGGGCTGCATCTGCCAGACGGTGTGGAATTACCAGAACGGGCTGGACCCTATGCACGGCATCTCAGATATCGACTTCGTTTATTTCGACACAGATTTGTCCTATGAGGCGGAGGACCGCATAATCAAGCGGGTCCGGCAGACCTTTCGCGGGCTTCCAGTGGAGCTCGATGTGAAAAATGAGGCGCGGGTCCACCTCTGGTTCAAGGAGCGCTACGGGTATGACATCGACCCGTATACCTCCGTGGAATCGGCCATCAACACATGGCCCACCACCGCCACGGCGGTGGGCGTCCGTCTGGAGAACGGCGCTCTGTCCGTCTACGCGCCCTTTGGGCTGAACGACCTGTTTGGACAGATCATCCGGGCAAACAAGACTCAGATCACAGAGGAGACGTATCTGCAAAAGTGTAAAAAGTGGACAGCAAAATGGAATACTTTGACTGTCATACCATGGTAAAAGGGAAGAAGTGTATGTCTGAAAGCAGAACATTTTCCATCGAAGAGCTTTTTCATATGGACTAATCAGAATCAGGAGATGTGGCAGAGTGAAAAACTTTCAGAATTATATGCCGGAAAAGTACATGATGCCGGACTTTCAAAAAATAGAAGACGGCATTTATAAGACAAAATCGCCCTATGACCCCAAGGATAAAGACGTTTTTGTTACTTCTCTGACCTTTGAGATGGAACCGGAATGCTATGGTGAAGAGGACGCGTCGCCTGGAAATCTTGCACAGATCCCCATCGAAGGCATTCTGGACGAATTCAACCTGTTCGTTACAGATTTCTATGACCAGCTGAACGAAGCAAGTGAAACCGTCTGTTATCAGGAATTTGGTTCCTTTGATCTGGAGGATATTCAAGAATTAAGAACACTGATAGGAAAGCGGTTTTATGCCGCGCCATATATAGAGGGTGGAGACGAGTATTACAAGATGGTACTCGAATAATGGAATCACGATTTGAAGCGAAATTATTCAGTATCACTACATAAGAAGGAGGCCAGCCAGACCACCGTGAAAAATATCGAGAAGATGTACGGGGAGGACTCCATCATGCGTCTGGGCGACCCAACCAGCCTGAACGCAGAAAAATTGTTGGTGGAAGACCTGTTTCGTTCGTACACTTTTGAGAACAAACTGGACATTGTCCTTTCCTATCAGATGCCGCAGGGCTATGAGGACGCCTTTGGTACGTTTGATATTACAGCGAAGACTCTGTTTTTGAATCTGGATGTCCTCGCCTCACGTCCCAGATACGAAGCTTTCTTTTACTTGCTTCATGAACTCAGACATTCTATGCAGTATCTCCATCCGGAAGTATTTGACGTCTCCATACAAAAATCGCTCCCTTATGTGGTCCTATACAGCGGAGAGTGCTTCAAACTTGTGGATGGAGTATGGAAGCATTGCAGACTGGAGGGCAGTGAGGACTATTTTACACGCGCCTATGAAAATCTGCCATATGAGGCAGACGCCAATCGCTACGCATATGAGACTGTAAAGAAATTGCTTCCAGGCGATGCTGATAAATTGGAAAAGCTCTACAGCGCATGGAGACCGAAAAGGGGATTTACTGAACAGGAGTACCATGTGTTATTTGAAAAAATAGACGAAAGCATTTGAGGTCATAGCGGATCTCACAACAAAAAAGCCTAATAATTTTCGCAAAGGAGAACCAACATGGCAGACAAGGACAAAAAACTGACCAAAACCGCAGCCGTGGCCAGCGACAAGAAGGAAGCCATCAACACCGCCATGAAGAACATCGAGAAGATGTACGGCAAGGGCTCCATCATGCGCCTGGGCGACCAGATGAACCAGCTGAACGTAGACGTTATCCCCACCGGATCCCTTGCGCTGGACCTTGCGCTGGGCATCGGCGGCGTACCCAAGGGGCGCATTATTGAGATTTATGGTCCGGAGTCCTCCGGTAAGACCACCCTGGCTCTGCACATCGTGGCCCAGGCCCAGAAGGCCGGCGGCGAGGTGGCCTTCGTGGACGCCGAACACGCCCTGGACCCCACCTACGCCCGCGCGCTGGGGGTAAATATCGACGAAATGCTGATCTCCCAGCCGGATACCGGCGAGCAGGGCCTGGAAATCACCGAAGCGCTGGTGCGCTCCGGCGCGCTGGATGTAATCGTTGTGGACTCCGTGGCGGCCCTGGTGCCCCGGGCGGAGATCGAGGGCGAAATGGGCGACAGCTTCGTGGGCATCCATGCCCGGCTTATGAGTCAGGCCCTGCGGAAGCTGGCGGGCGCGATCAACAAGACCCACTGCGTGGTTATTTTTATCAATCAGCTGCGTGAGAAGGTGGGCGTCATGTACGGCAATCCGGAGGTCACCACCGGCGGCCGGGCTTTGAAATTCTACGCCTCCGTGCGGATCGACGTGCGGCGTGTGGAAACGCTGAAGTCCGGCGGGGAAATGATCGGCAACCGCACCCGCGCCAAGGTGGTCAAGAACAAGATGGCTCCACCCTTCCGGGAGGCGGAGTTCGACATCATGTACGGAGAGGGCATCAGCCTGCTGGGGGAGCTGGTAGACCTGGGTATCCGGCTGGACCTGGTGCAGAAGTCCGGGTCCTGGTTCTCCATGGGCGAGACCCGCCTGGGTCAGGGCCGCGACGCGGCCAAGCAGTATCTGAAGGACAACCCGGAGGCAGCCGCCAATCTGGAGGCGGCAATCCGGCGGGATTTCTTCAAGCTCATGAGCAGCCAGTCCCAGGTGGCCGCCAAGGCCGCAGGACGGGCAGTGGACGTGTCCGCCGAGGATTTTGACGACGGAGACGAGACTGAGGACGAGGCATAAGGTTCACATCTGAGGTGTATGCGGATCAATGAATTAAAGGAATCCCAGCGAAAAAAGGGGCGTTTTCTGGTCAGGCTGGAGAATGGCGATATCCTGCGGGTGACGGAGGATGAGCTGCTACGGTTCGGGCTGCGCTCCGGGATGGAGCTGGATGAGGAGGCGCTGGAGGCGCTGCGCGCCTCCGCGAAAGCGTCCTCCGCAAAGGCGGCAGCGGCAAATATCATTGGGGGCAGGGCCTTGTCCAAAAAGGAGCTGACCCGGCGGCTGGTGAAGAAAGGCAACGAGGAGCCCGACGCCCAGGCGGCGGCGGACTGGCTGGAGGACATTGGCGCAGTGAACGACGCCAGCTATGCCGCATCCCTGGTGAGGCACTACGGCGGCAGGGGCTACGGTCCGGCGCGGGTCCGGGAGGAGCTGCGCCGGAGGGGGATAGACCGGGAGCTGTGGGATGAGGCCATGGAAGAGATGCCGGAGGCGGCGGAGATTCTGGACAAGCTGATTCAGAAGCGCTGCCGGGGCGATTTATCGGACCCCAGGGAGCGCAGGAGGGTTTGTGACGCTTTGATGCGGCGCGGGTTTGGCTGGGGTGAAGTGAAGTCCGCCATGGAGCGGTATGTGGAGATGATTGAGGATGATTAAGGAAGTCAGGTTTTATGAGACGGCAGAGGACTCTTTGTTGAAATTCGCGGTCATTCTGGCCCGCGCGGATGGGAAGTGGGTGTTCTGCAAGCACCGTGAGCGGACGACGCTGGAGGCTCCTGGAGGACACCGTGAGGCTGGGGAGACTGTGGAGGAAGCGGCTGCGAGGGAGCTGCGGGAGGAGACGGGCGCGAAGGAGTTTACGCTGGGGCCGGTGTGCATTTATTCTGTGGTGAGAGACGATCCGCCCAGTGAAAGCTTTGGCGGGCTGTATTATGCGGAGATCAGCTCCTTTGAGGAAGAATTGCACAGTGAGATTGAGCAGATCGTTTTACTGAACGAGCCTCCGGCGGACAATTGGACTTATCCGGAAATCCAGCCGCAGCTGCTGGAGGAAGTAAAGAGGCGCAAGATCTTTCAATAGGACCCCATAGATGGCTCTGTCCCTTTAACGGGGCGGCAGCCGGAGCCGGTTGACCGCCAAGCCCCTGGATCAGATGCCCGAAGGACCTTTCATTCAGGGGCGCTGAGCTCTTCATACAAACCTAATGTCCGATCATCCTTCGTTTTGGAGGTCCGGAACCTTGGTTCCGGTGTACTTTTGCCTGCTTTTCCTACAAGGGAAAAGCAGGCCCGGGGTCCGGGGCGGGGAGCGCCCGGGCTGTCGAATAGAAACCACTCCCCCTTGCGCTGGGACGGCGCAAAAGGAGGCGCTATGCCATATAAGCTGTATTTTATCTCTCTTGGCTGCGCGAAGAACGTAGTCAACTGCGAGCAGATGATGTCCCTCTGCCAGGAGGCGGGCCATACGCTGTGTCCGGCCCCGGAGGGGGCGGACGTGGTAATCATCAACACCTGCGGGTTCCTGGCCTCCGCCAGTGAGGAAGCTATTCAGAACATCTTACAGATGGCGCAGCTGAAGGCGGAGAGAAAAATAAAGAAAATCCTTGTCACAGGCTGTATGCCCCAGCGGTATGGAGAGGACGTTCCTGTGGAGCTGCCGGAGGTGGACGGAATCATGGGCACCGGGAGCTATAAGGACATCGTCTCCGCTGTGGAGGACATAATGGCCGAAAAGCATCCCAGATATTTCGGCGACATCAATGCCCCGGTGGACGAGTTTGGCCGGGTGCTGACCACGCCGCCCTGGTATGCCTACCTCCGCATTGCGGAGGGCTGCGGCAACTGGTGCGCGTTCTGCATTATCCCCAAGCTGCGGGGGAAGTACCGCAGCAGGCCCATGGACAAGGTCCTGGCGGAGGCCAGGGACCTTGCGGAGAGGGGCGTGAAGGAGCTGATTGTGGTTGCGCAGGACATCACCCGGTACGGCGCTGACTGGGATGGGGAACGGCACTTGGCGGACCTGTTGGAGGAGCTGTGCAAATTGGATTTCCACTGGATACGCCTGCACTACCTCTACCCTGACCAGATGGACGACCGGCTCATTGAGGTCATCGCCAGAGAGCCCAAAATCCTGAAATATCTGGACATTCCCCTCCAGCACTGCAATGATGCCATCCTGCGGCGGATGAATCGCAGAGGAGACAAGGCGTACCTTGAGGACCTGCTGGACAGGCTGCGGGAACGCATTCCAGGGCTTGTGCTGCGCACCAGCCTGATTACCGGACTGCCGGGGGAGGACGAGGACGCTTTTGAGGAGCTGTGCCAGTTCCTGTGGGACCAGCGGATGCTGCGGGCGGGTGTGTTTCCCTACTCCCCGGAGGAGGGCACCCCCGCGGCTGAGATGGAGCGTGTGGATACCGAGGAGGCTGTCCGGCGGGCGGAGCTGGTGGTGGACATCCAGTCCCGTATCATGGACGAGTGGAATGGGGAGATGCAGGGGCAGGTCCTGGAGGTCCTCTGCGAGGGCTTCGACGGGCAGTCCATGAGCTATGTGGGCAGGAGCTATGCCGAGAGTCCAGACATCGACGGGCGCATCTATTTCACTGCGGAGGGCGAGCCGGAGGCCGGGGCCTTCGTCCAGGTCCGGATCACTGGGGCCATGGACGGCGAGTTGACGGGCGAACTGGTGGAGTGACGGTCCATTGCTTCCGGCAATCCCAGGAGGCCAGCGTCAACGATTTCAAACAGGAGTGAGGAATAAAATGGAACTGTACCACGCATCGCCAACAGCGGGACTGACCGTCCTGCGGCCTAGCAGGACGGAATTTTTTGGCAAACCAAAGCAGGTTTGTCTGACCTCTCTGAAGCCTATGGCCCTGCTGTATGGGATCAAGCACTTTGAATATACCTATGGGTATACGAAAAACAGAGAGCTTTATTACGAGGAGTATTTCCCCAACGCACTGGAGGAGCTGTACCGGGGGAGGTCCGCATCTCTCTACCGCTGCGCCTGGCGGGAAGGGATGGAGACCACCCAAATCCCCAACGAATACATCTCCGCAGAGGAGGTCGCTGTGGAGGAGGAGGTCCTTGTGCCCGACGTCTGCGAAGCCCTGCTGGAGCAGGAGCGGCTGGGGGCGCTGCGGATCGTGCGATGGCCGGAGCTGCCGGAGAAAACACGGGACTGGATCAGGCGGGTTCAGATGGAAGAGATCCTTGGAGCGGAGCTGCCGGAGCAGGCAGAGTCGCCAAGGGCCCGCTATATGCAGGAAAAGTACCCGGAGAGCTGGGAGATGGCCCTGGAGGAAAAAAAGGAGGAAAAGGATGAATCTTCCAAATAAATTGACTCTTCTGCGGATTGTGCTGATTGTACCCTTTTTGCTGGTGCTATATCTGGATGTGCCCTTTGCGGCGTATATCGCGCTGGCGATCTTTATCATCGCCAGCCTGACCGACATGCTGGACGGCAAGATTGCGCGGAAGCGGAATCTGATTACTGACTTCGGCAAGTTTACCGACCCGCTGGCGGACAAGATGCTGGTAACTGCGGCCATGCTGTGGTTCGTGGAGCGCGGGCAGATGCCCGCCTGGGCGCTGTTGATTGTTATTGTGCGGGAGTTTGCCGTCAGCGGGCTGCGGATGGTAGCCAGCGACAAGGGGCGTGTGATTGCCGCCGGGTGGTCCGGGAAGGTCAAGACCGCGTCCACTATGGTGTGCATTGCGCTGATGCTTCTGCCCATTCCGGCGGAGCTGAACACGGTGTGCGTGGCGGTGATTGTTGTGACCACCATTTACTCCGGCGTGGAATACTTCATGAAAAACAAGGACTGTCTCAGCGACATGTAACAGGTGAAAACCGCCTTCGGGCCTGCCGGCTCGGAGACGGTTTTTGCGCATAAACAGTCTTGTCAGAAAGGCAACTGCAAAAAAAGACAAGTTTGTCCATTTCTCCACTTGCAAACCGGCGGTTTTCTTGGCATAATAGGCCTAAGGGCGCGGAAACGCGCTGAAATTGTATATTGAAAAAAGGATGGTAGGAAGAGCGATGGAGCAGCTCAAGGAACGCATTCGGAAAGAGGGCCGGGTCCTGCCCGGCAACATCATCAAGGTGGACGGTTTTCTGAATCATCGGGTGGACACAAAGCTGATGAAGGACATCGCCAGTGAGTTTGCCAGGTATTTTGACGTCGGCAGTATTACGATGGTGCTGACTGCAGAGGCCAGCGGCATTGCGTTGGCGACAATCTGCGCGGACCAGTATGGAGTACCGATGGTTTTTGCCAAGAAAGCCAAGAGCGACAATATTGAGGGCGGATTGTACCAGAGCGAAATCTTTTCTTATACTTACAAGAAAAAGGTTACGCAGATTCTCAGCAAGGAGTGGCTGACAGCCAGCGACAGGGTGTTGATTGTGGATGATTTCATGGCCAACGGCGAGGCGGTCCGGGGGCTGTGCGATCTGGTCGATCAGGCTGGCGCGGAGCTGGTGGGGATTGGGATTGCCATTGAGAAGGGCTTCCAGGGCGGCGGCGATCGGCTGAGGGGCATGGGGCTGAATTATCGTGCGCTGGCTGTTATTGAGAGCGCAGATGAAAACGGGATTGTGTTCAGGGAATAGGCGGCGGCCTTTATAATGCATCGCCGTTAGGGTGAAGCTGGCCGGCGTTGCGCGGGCGCACGATGTGCGCCCCTAAACCAGATTTATCGGTTTAGAAGGATCCAGCGATAGAACGCCCCCCGTTGATGGCTCTGTCCCTTTCACAGGGCGGCAGCCGGAGTTGGTTTATTGCCAGACCACCAGATCAGATGCCCGAAGGACCTCTTGATCACGGGGCAGTGCAGCTCTTCACTTCCGCCCAGGGCTCGAAAATCCCCTCGCCGAGGTCATGCCGGAGGCATCACCGAGAAGGGAGTCCAGAACCGCAGGTTCTGGTGTGTTTTTGGTTACTTTTTGCACAAGCAAAAAGTAACCGCCCGTCCGGGCGCGCGCAGCCCCGGGGTACCGAATCGAAACCGCATCCCCCTGCCGCCGGAGGCGGCAAAGAATAATTTATAGAGTGACAGGAGGGATTTCCCATGTCCCATCAAACCATCATCGTGTTGGATTTCGGCGGTCAGTACAACCAACTGATCGCCCGCAGGGTGAGAGAGTGCGGCGTCTACTGCGAGGTCAAGCCCTACACAACTCCCCTGGAAGAGCTGAAAAAAATGGAGCCAATCGGGTTCATTTTCACCGGCGGCCCCAACTCCGTCTACCTGGAGACATCCCCCCATGTGGACCCGGAAATCTTCCGGCTTGGGACGCCTATACTGGGCATCTGCTACGGCTGCCAGCTCATCGCCTATACCCTGGACGGCAGGGTTACCGCCGCGCAGGACGACTCCGCCCGCGAGTACGGCAAAACCGAGACGTTCTATGATACCAACTGCCCCCTGTTCAAGGGCCTGCCCGCCCAGGGCATCAGCTGGATGAGCCATGGGGATTACATGGAAAAGGTCCCCAGCGGCTTTGAGCTGGCAGCCCACTCCAAGGCCTGCCCCAACGTGGCCATCGCAGATGTAAAGCGGGGCTTCTACGGCGTGCAGTACCACCCGGAGGTCAACCACACCGAAAATGGCGTGCAGATGATCCGGAATTTTCTATACGAGGTCTGCGGGGCCAAGGGCGACTGGACCATGGGCGACTACAAGCGTACTGCCATTGTTGCCGTCCGGGAAAAGGTCGGAAAGGGCAAGGTGCTTCTGGCCTTGTCCGGAGGCGTGGACAGCTCCGTCTGCGCCGCCCTGCTGGCGGAGGCCGTGGGGGAGCAGCTGACCTGTGTGTTTGTGGACCATGGGCTTATGAGAAAAAATGAGGGCGACGAGGTGGAGGCCGCATTCCAGCCCTGGGCGATGAACTTTGTCCGGGTAGACGCTGAGGCCCGGTTTCTGGAGAAGCTGGCGGGCGTTACCGAGCCCGAACGGAAACGGAAGATCATCGGCGAGGAGTTCATCCGCGTCTTTGAGGAGGAGGCCAGGAAGATTGGCGCGGTGGACTTTCTGGCGCAGGGAACCATTTATCCCGATGTGATCGAGTCCGGTACCGGAGACGCCGCAGTCATCAAGAGCCACCACAACGTGGGCGGCCTGCCGGATTATGTGGATTTCAAGGAGATCATTGAACCCTTGCGGCTGCTGTTCAAGGACGAAGTCCGGCAGCTGGGCCGGGAGCTGGGCCTGCCGGAGTACCTGGTAAGCCGCCAGCCCTTCCCTGGACCAGGGCTGGCCATCCGGGTGATCGGAGACCTGACCAAGGAGAAACTGGACACCCTGCGGGACGCGGACGCCATCTATCGGGAGGAGATTGCCAACGCTGGGCTGGATGGTAGCATCAGCCAATATTTCGCCGTGCTGACCAACACGCGCAGCGTAGGCGTGATGGGAGACGGCCGGACGTACGACTACACCCTGGCCCTGCGGGCGGTGACCACCAGCGATTTCATGACAGCCGATTGGGCCAGGATTCCGTACGAGACGCTGGACCGGATCAGTACCCGGATTGTTAACGAGGTGCCGGGGATTAACCGGATCTGCTACGATATTACCTCCAAACCACCAGCGACGATTGAGTGGGAATGATTTCAGAGGGTGGAAAAGCCTTGATATGACTGGGTTTTGCAAGGCTTGAACCCCTCTGTGGCAACGATTTGGCAACAT
>JAAWQM010000092.1 GCA_022800525.1 Oscillospiraceae bacterium | reverse complement strand
TCGCACAGTTAGAGCGTGAAACCATCCAGAAGCGAGTGCAGGACGCATGGTATGCCCGGTGTCAGCGAGGTTTCAAAATGGGAGGACGAGCGCCTTATGAGGAAAAGCTGGCCTTGCTGGATGCCTGCTCAAAATTGGCGGAGGCAGAGGAAGAAATCCGAGCGGGAAAAACCGTGGATGCCCATTTCTCTCTCAAAGAGTTGAGGGCAAAGTATGGCATATAAAATCATTACAGCCGAACGGGCAGAGCAGGATTTAGACAATATCCCTGGATATATGGTGCGTTCCCTTGCAAATCCTTCTGCCGCGGCATCCTTTGCCAATGCGACCGAGGCGTGTTACTCCGATCTGGAAAGGACGCCGCTGGCCGATAAGGTGGATGAGGCGGCAAAGACCGTTCATATCCTGCGGTTCTTTTTCAGCAGGCAGGACTATGAAAAACGGATTTGAATTGAATCGAAAACGCAGCAAGCGGTCTGTGTAAGCAGGCTGCTTTTTGCATGTGTAAAGCTGTATTCACAGTCGGCATTCAATGCCTGTGAATACAGCTTCCAAGTTCCATGATGACAAACGCGCCGGAATGTGTTATACTCCAAAAGAAATAACGCCGCCCAAGGAGGCGGGGAGAGGAGCGGATGTATGGCAGAGGTAATCGTTGACGCAATGGGGGAGCAGTGTCCCATACCGGTGGTCAAGGCGGCCAGGGCCCTGCGGGAGCTGGCGGAGCCCGGTACGGTGGAGGTCCTGGTGGACAATGAGGCCGCCGTACAGAATCTGACGCGGCTGGGGACCTCCCAGGGCTGCGCGGTCCAGGCGGAGAAGCGGGGCGAGGGGGCCTACAGCGTGCGCATCCTGGTCAAGGACATCCCTGCGGCTGGCGCGGCGCCGGAAGCGCCCCAGGAGGCCGTCTGCGCGCCTGACGCCAGAGGCGGACTGGTCGTCGCGGTGAGCGGCGGTCACATGGGCCAGGGGGACGGCGAGCTGGGAGCGGTGCTGATGAAGGGCTTTCTCTTTGCCCTTGGACAGCTTCCGGAGCTGCCCCGCACAGTCCTGTTCTATAACGGCGGCGCGCGGCTGACGGTTGAGGGCTCCGACAGCCTGGAGGACCTGCGGACGCTGGAGGCCCAGGGGGTGGAAATCCTCACCTGCGGCACCTGCCTGAGCTTCTACGGCCTGACGGAGAAGCTGGCAGTGGGCGGCGTCACAAACATGTATTCCATTGTGGAGAAGCTGGCGGGCGCCAGCCGTGTGATCCGTCCGTGAGCGCCCCGCGCCGGGAAAGGTCCATGCGGCTGATCGCCGCCTTTCCCACGACAATGGCGGCGATGACGATGGAAAGGGCCTGCCGTCAGGAGGAGCTGCCGGGACGGCTGGTTCCGGTGCCCCGTTCCATTTCCGCAAGCTGCGGAATGGCATGGTGCGCCCCGCCGGAGAAGCGGGACGCACTGGAAGAGATGACCGGGAGAAAGGCAATCCCGGTAGAGGGCTGGTATTATGTGATGCTTTAGGGCCGTGTGACGGTCATGGGCCGCAGGGCGTAGACGGCGGCGCGTCCGCCGCCCCCCAGAGTGAGCGTCCGTTCTGTTCCTTCCGGGTACCACCGGGCGGTCAGGACGGACGCTCCGCCGTTGGCGAAGATTTCCAACGCGCTGGTATCCATCAAAATGCGCATCTCCCGCAGGCTGCCCGCCGGGGCGGAACGGACCGTCCGGCCATAGCCGCCCGTCTCTGCGGTGAGGGTCAGCAGGCCGTCCGCCACCTCCAGCCGGACGCCGGAGAGATCCAGCGACAAGCTCCCCTCCCAGCTGACCTGAATTTCGGCGGACTGCGGCAGGGGGATGGACCGCCGCTCTGAGAAGGCATATTCCCGCCGCTCGCCCCGCAGTCCCTCCAGCTCCGTTGCGGGACGCATCCGCAGCCTGCCGTCCACACAGACCACTTCCCTGGGCACGGTCAGGCAGTGCTGCCAGCCGCTGGTGGCGGTGGGGCTGCTGTATTCCGCGTCCGGCATCCCCATCCAGCCAATCAGCAGGCGGCGCTCTCCGTCCCGGAAGGTCTGGGGCGCGTAGAAGTCAAAGCCGTAATCCAGCGGGACAAATCCGCCCAGGGTACAGTCCCCGCGAAAGTCCCCGTACAGCGGGAAATATCCGCAGGCGTATTTGTTTTCAAATCCCGGCCCTGTTTTCTCCACGCCCTGGGGGGAGACCAGCAAAAACCACTGGCCGTCCAGCTGGAACAGGTCCGGGCACTCCCACATGTAGCCGAACGGCTCCGGTGTGCGCAGGGTGTTGATGTGCGTCCAGCGCAGCTTATCCTCCGAGGCGAACACCAGGACCTCGCCAACGCTCTCCGCCGTCCTTGCGCCCAGGACCATATAGTACCTGCCATCCTGCTCCCAGACCTTCGGGTCGCGGACGTGGCGGCTGAGGCCCGAGGGATAGTCCTCCGGCCCCATCAGCAGGCGCTTCCATTCCACGTGCACCCCGTCCGGGGAGAAGGCCAGGGCCGTGTTATTCTCCCGCCCAGTCATGATATAGTCGTGGCCGCCGTCATACTTGACGCTGCCGGTGTAAAAGAGATACATTCCGTCCTCCCCGCACAGGGCCGAGCCGGAATAGACGCCGTGAAGGTCCCAGGGCTGGTCCGGGCACATCATCACCGGGCACTGCTCCCAGGCAAGCATGTCACGGGACTTGTAATGTCCCCAGAACTTGACGCCGCCGTTGGCGTCAAAGGGGGCGTATTGGTAGAAAACGTGATATTCTCCCCGGAACCGGCACAGGCCGTTGGGGTCGTTGAGCCATCCGGTCGGGGGAGCGAGATGAAAGGCCAGCCCCCAGGGACCGGGGTCCGGCGCGGACTGCTCCGCCAGCGGGACCAGCTTTTCCAGATCTTTTCTCAATGCGTTCATAGGACCTCCCATTTGTTTTCCGGAAAGTCCCGCCTGCCATCCGGCAGGCGGGACTGATTAATGCTTTGCCTGGATGACCTTGTCCAGGCGCTTGCAGGGACCGGGCTGGATGGTCAGACCGGCGTAATCGTCGGAATTGGTCACCAGCACCACGACGCAGTCCGGATGTCCGGCGGCGGCGATCTTCTTCCGGTCGAAGGCGATGAGCCGTTCGCCCGCCCGGACCCTTTGGCCCTCCTGGACGAAGCACTGGAAGCCGTCGCCGTTCATAGCCACCGTGTCCACGCCGATGTGGATCAGCAGCTCCATACCGTCGGGGGACGTAAGCCCCACCGCGTGCCTGGTATCGGCCACTGTGGAAATCTCACCGTCGAAGGGTGCGGAAACCACGCCCTCGCTGGGCTGGATGCCCACGCCCCGGCCCAGGACACCGGCGGCGAAGGTCTCATCAGGGACCTCCTCGGAGGGAATGACCACGCCGGAGACAGGGGCGTAAACTTCGCCGGGCCGGCAGGTCACGGAGGGCAGGGATTCCGCCTTGGACGCGGGCGCGGCGGAGGAGGTCTCCGGGGCGGCGTCCTTGTAGCCGAACAGCCAGGTCAGAGCGAACGCCACACCGGCGGCGATTGCAAACATGATGATATAGTTGACGGGATCATGGAGGCACAGCAGCAGGCCGAAGATACCGGTGACGCCGGTGCCGCTGGCGCCCAGGTGGACCAGGGATGCGTACATCGCGCCCGCCGCGCCGCCAATCGCGCCGCAGATAAAGGGCTTGAAGTGGCGCAGGTTCACGCCGAAAATAGCGGGCTCCGTGATGCCCATGAAGCAGCTGAGGGCGGAGGGCAGGGCCACAGACTTGGTCTTGCCGTTCCTGGTCTTCAGCGCCACGGCCAGGGTGGCCGCGCCCTGGGCGATGTTGGCGGCGGAGGCCAGGGGAAGCCAGTAGGTGAAGCCGTACTGGGCGATCTGGCCCACGTCGATGACGGTATACATGTGGTGGATGCCCGCCACCACGGTGGTGGAGTAGAGTCCGCCCATAATCAGGCTGCCCAGTCCCAGAGGCAGCGTCAGCAGGGCCTGGATACCGCCGATCGCGCCGTGCTCCACAGTGGAGAAGATGGGCCCGATGATGGACAGGGTCAGATATCCGGTGGCAAAGACGCTGACCAGGGGCGTGACGAACAGGTCGAACATGGCGGGGACGATCCTGTGGAGCCGCTTCTCAATGAAGCACATCACCCACACGGCGATAATCACCGGGATGACGCTGCCCTGGTAGCCCACCATATTTACCTCATAGAGGCCGAACCACACCCGCTGCGTTTGCAGGACGCCCTCGGCAGCCACCGTCCAGGCGTTCTGCAGGTTGGGATGAATCATAATCATGCCGATGACCGCCCCCAGGTAAGGCGTGCCGCCGAAAGCCTTGGCCGCGCTGAAGGCGATCAGGATGGGCAGGAAGGTATAGGCGGTGTTGGCGAAGAGATTCGCGAAAACATAGACGGAGCCGGAGGTGTCAATATTGAGGAAGCCGTTGTTCACCATGAAGGTCAGGGCCTCCATGATGCCCATAAGGAATCCGCTGGCCACAATAGCGGGGATAATGGGGACGAAGATGTCGCCCAGGGTCTTGATGGCCCGCTTGAAGAAGTTCTGCTGGGCGGCGGCCGCGGCCTTCACGTCCTCCTTGGTGGCGGCGGTGAGGCCGGAGACCTTCAGGAACTCGTCGTAGACCTTGTTCACCGTGCCGGTGCCGATAATGAGCTGGAGCTGCCCGTTGGAGCTGAAGACGCCCTTCACGCCGTCCACGTCCTCCAGAGCCTTCATGTCGATCTTGCTGTTGTCCACCGTGACCAGCCGCAGGCGGGTAGCGCAGTGGGCCGCGCTGACCAGATTATCCCGTCCGCCGAGACGGCTGAAGATCTCCTGGGCGCATTTCGCGTAATCCAATGCCATGATCTCTTTCCTCCTGATGGTTATTTTAATTTTGTCTGCCCTTGTATATGAAATCAATTTCATCTATATTTCAGATTATATATGCAGTATCCCATTTTGTAAATTGACAAAGCCAATAAAGTTCAGATGACGTTTTTGTGAAATATGATGAAATCGATTCCATGCAGAAAAGGAGAAAGAGGGCCACCATGAAAATCCGCTGTCCCACATTCCAGGGCCAGAAGCATTTTATGGCTTCTTATTGTTTGTTTCCAGCAGCGGGAGCTTCTGTCCAAGTTTGCTATGCTCAATGGCTGGGTGGAGACCAAGACCTATTGTGATGACGGATGGTCGGGCGGCAACTTCCAGCGGCCCGGATTTCTGGAAATGCTGGAGGACGCCCGAAACGGCGTTATCAACCTCATCCTCGTCAAAGACCTTTCCCGCCTGGGGCGGGACTTCGTGGAGGTAGGCCGGTACACAGATGTGTAATTTATTTAGGGTCTGCTGAAAAACGTTCAAACGGCCATGAATATATAGGCACACCAATAGTTCGAAAGAAAAGGAGCAAAAAGGCTCCCAGGAAGTTCAAAAGTGTGATATCATAAAGGGGCTCAAAAAGAAGGCTTTGGGGAGAAAAACTGTGAATATGGGGTAAAAGGCGATGTATTAGATGAGCCAGAGAATGGGGACGAGCCGCCCTGCGCAGGCGGGGAAAGCGGGTCCAAAGTATCTGCACAGAAAGGGAAAGCAAACCCGAACACATCCCAAAAGAAGAAAACACACAGGAAGAAGAACCGCGGCAAGCTGATTCTGGACGCCACGGCGGCCCCCGCTGACATCAAGTATCCCACAGACATCGACCTGCTCAACAGGAGCCGGGAGCACCTGGAAACAGCAGTGGACATTCTCTGGCCGCACGTACCCCATACCAGCCATAAGCTGCCGTATTCGGCAAAA
>JAAWQM010000022.1 GCA_022800525.1 Oscillospiraceae bacterium | reverse complement strand
CTACATTATATTGCTACTACTATCAGCGCCTATAAATGGGGGTTGAATGTCAGTCGTATTGATGGTATACTTGGCTCGTGAAAATTGACAAATCGGTAATTGCAGGAGGAACGAAATGAAAGTTTTGTTGATGAACTGTAGTCCTGTCAGAAATGGAGCAACGGCAGAAATAGTAAATATCGCTTCAAAATGCTTGAAGGAGCGATACAATGTCAGAAGCATATGTATTGACGATTTTAATATTAGTTTTTGTAAAGGGTGCAGAACATGCCATAATACGGCTAAATGTGTTCAGTGTGATGATATTGATAAAATAATTGAAAACTATGAGTGGGCGGACATCATTATATCCGTGTCGCCTTCTTATTGGGCAGACATTCCCGGACAGTTTAAAGCTTTTATTGATCGGTGCACACCTTGGTGTAATACCCATGAGCCACATGCAGCTTTAAGCACTGGAAAGAAGGGTTATGTGGTGGCATTACGAACAGGAGCGGGCATGAAAGAATGTCAGCGCATTTTTGAAAGTATTGAACACTTTTACGGACATTTAGAGATTGAATGCTGTGATAAACTAGGTTTATGTTCAGTGGAATATAAAGATGCGGTGGAGCAAAGAAAGGATGAAATTATAGAATTTTGTAACAAGATTTAACCACCATCCAGTTTAACGGGGGGATTTCATCTTTTGGGTGAAATCCCCCTTGACAAATCCTGTCTTGTTGACAATTGCTATAGCACAGGAACCATGTTATCTGATTCGAGCCGCTTTGTCCGCCGCCTCAAAAACGGACTTCGTTTTCCTCTTTCCGGCAAAACCCTGTTGAAACTGTTCCGGTTTTTCGCTATAATGAATACAGCGTAATCTTATTTTGATAGAGGAAAAACAAAAAGGAGTACCGTCATGGCTACATTTACCGTGAACGGCAAAACCGTCACAGCAAAAAAGAATCAGAAGCTGATCCGCTTCCTGCGGGATGAGCTGCGCCTGACCAGCGTGAAGGACGGATGCAGCGAGGGCGCCTGCGGCACATGTACCATCCTGGTGGACGGCAAGGCTGCCCGGGCCTGCGTCTTCACGACTGATAAAATGGAAGGGAAGTCCATCCTTACCGTGGAGGGGCTCAGTGATTTTGAGAAGGATGCCTATACCTTCGGCTTCGGAGAGGCCGGAGCGGTGCAGTGCGGCTTCTGCATCCCCGGCATGGTTATGGCGGCCAAGGGCCTGCTGGACCAGAATCCGGACCCCTCAGAGGAGGAGATCAGGTTCGCCCTGCGCACCAATATCTGCCGGTGTACCGGCTATGTGAAGATCATTGAGGGCGTGCGCCTGACGGCGAAAATCCTGCGGGAGGGCCGCGTCCCGGAGAAAGACGGGGACTGGAGGCTGGGCAGCCGGGTCCACCGCATCGACGTGGCTGAGAAGGTCCAGGGGACCGGCGTCTACCCCGACGACGTCTACATGGAGGGCATGATCTACGCCTCCGCCGTCCGGTCCGCCTACCCCAGGGCCCTGGTCAAGGCCATCCATACGGAAGCGGCCAGGGCGCTGCCCGGTGTGGTGGGGGTGTTCACCGCGGAGGATATCCCTGGGAGCAACAAGGTGGGGCATCTGGTGAAGGACTGGGACACTATGATTGCCGTGGGCAGCGTCACGCACTACCTGGGCGACGCCATCTGCCTTGTAGCTGCCGAGACGCAGGAGATTCTGGAGCGGGCCAAGAAGCTGGTGGAGGTGGAGTACGAGGTCCTGGAGCCCGTGCGCTCTCCACAGGAGGCCATGCTGCCCAACGCGCCGCTGGTCCACAGGAGTGGCAATCTGATGGCGCACAAGCACATCCAGCGGGGCAACGCCGCTTTTGCGATTGCCAGGAGCAAGTACGTCCTGACGAGGCAGTTTTATACGCCCTATACGGAACACGCCTTCCTGGAGCCGGAGTGCGCGGTGGCGTTCCCTGACGGGGACGGGGTGATGATTCTATCCACGGACCAGGGGGCCTACGACACCCAGCACGAGACGGCTCCCATGCTGGGACTGCCGGCGGAGAAGGTGAAGGTAAAGAACCTGCTGGTAGGCGGCGGCTTTGGCGGCAAGGAGGACGTGACCGTCCAGCACCACGCCGCCCTCGTGGCGTACCTGACCAAGCGGCCTGTGAAATGCAAGCTGACCCGCGCCGAAAGCCTTCTGATTCACCCGAAGCGCCACCCTATGGAGATGGAATTTGCCATGGGCTGTGATGAGAACGGCATCATTCAGGGCGTGGCGGCCAATGTGATCGCTGACACGGGTGCCTACGCATCCCTGGGCGGACCGGTGTTGGAGCGGGCCTGCACCCACGCGGCGGGGCCTTATCACTACGAGAATTTCCAGATTGACGGATATGCTTACTACACCAATAACCCTCCTGCGGGAGCGTTCCGGGGGTTCGGTGTGACCCAGACCTGCTTCGGGCTGGAGACCATGCTGAATGAGATGGCAGACCTGGTCGGCATTACCCCTTGGGAAATCCGGTTCCGCAACGCCATCCGCCCCGGCGAGGTTCTGCCCAACGGTCAGATTGTGGGGCCGGAGACCGGGCTGGTGGAGACCCTGGAGGCGGTGAAGCCTTACATGGAGGGGGAGAAATATGTGGGGCTGGCCTGCGCCATGAAGAATGCCGGCGTGGGCGTGGGGATTCCGGACACGGGACGCTGCCGCCTGATGGTAGAGGACGGGAAGCTCCATATCCAGGCGGGGGCCTCCTGCATCGGGCAGGGGCTGGGGACCGTGCTGGTGCAGATGTGCTGCGACCAGCTGGGGCTGAAGAGGGAGGACGTTGTCTATGAGCGGGCCAACACCTTTGAAGCTCCGGATTCCGGTACGACGTCCGGTTCCCGGCAGACGCTGATTACCGGCGAAGCCTGCCGGAGGGCCTGCGTGGAGCTGAAGGAGGCCATGGGGGACAAGCCGCTCTCCAGTTTAAATGGGACGGAATATTACGGTGAGTATCTGGCAAAGACCGATCCTCTGGGGGCGGATGTGCCCAACCCGGTGAGCCATGTGGCGTACGGTTATGCCACCCAGGTGTGCATTCTGGACGGCGAGGGGAAGATGAAACGGATGGTAGCCGCGCATGACGTGGGCAGGGCGGTCAATCCGCTGTCCTGCGAGGGACAGATTGAGGGCGGCGTGGTGATGAGCATGGGCTTTGCGCTGACGGAACAGTATCCGCTGGTGGACTGCAAGCCTACGGCGAAGTATGGTACGCTGGGGCTGTTCAAGGCCCATCAGATTCCGGAGATCAAGGCGATTGTGGTGGAGAAGCCAGGGCTGGATGTGGCCTGCGGGGCGATTGGGATTGGGGAGATCACGTCGATTCCTACCGCGCCAGCGATTTCGGATGCGTACTTCCGGTTCGACGGCAAGCGGCGGTATACGCTGCCGCTTGAGGATACGCCGTATCGTACAAGGAAAAAATGATGGTGGAATACAAAATCGATGACAAAGAGTTGAACGCGCAGGAATTTATCCGGTTTGTCAATGGAGTGTGGCCAGGGGATTATGATCATGTGAAGACGCAGGCGGCGTTGTCACGGACGATCAATATCGCCGCTTATGACGGCGGAATGCTGATCGGCTGTCTGCGTATCCTCTCTGATGGTTATTACTTTGGAACCATTACGGAGATGCTTGTCTTGCCTGAATACCAACAGCAAGGAGTCGGCAGCAGGCTGCTTCAGCTTGCCAGGGAGCATACGCCGACAATGCTGTATTTCGGCGCACAGCCAGGGGTGGAAATGTTCTATGAAAAGAATGGGTGTCAGAAAGGGCTACAGTCCTATACAATAAAGAAGAAACGGGCGGACGGAACCAATTCATGATAAGAGGAAAAGGGGCGGCGCTTTGCAGCGCCGCCCCTCAAAATATGTTATGACTTGGAAACAGCGTTCTGAAAAGAAGCGTAAACGCTGGCCCTGTCAATATGCGCTGTTCTGATCGAACCAGACAGCCATGGACTATCAGCCACCCATCCCCGGTTTCTGTCGGTCTGCTCATCCAGCGTGTCCATCAGGCGGCCCATAAATGGGGCGAATGATGATGTGAGCATTTTTGCCATTTTGTCGCTTATCCCGGCCCGCTCCACGCTGTTCTTTAATTCGCTGTACTGCGACGCAAGGCGCTTTCCTAATGCTGTATCGCTCTCCTTTACATCCCAGGATGGATTTTGCAGCTGCTGATAAAGCGTCTTTGCATAGACGCCTGCATATGATAATTCTTTCCCATCATAGGGAGCCTCATTGGGGGTTCTCTTTATCTTGTTCTGGGGATGTGGATATGCACCATTTCTGAGGTTTTGTCCTGATGGTTCATTGTCCAGCCGCAGTCTAGGCGGTGGTTTCAGACCAATTGAAGAAGCGGCGCCGCAGCGACCCGCCACCGATAGAACCAGTGGGCAGACGCAGAAGACTGGCGCGCCAACGAAGGTATAAAGTCAGGGCCAACCAGGGTATCGTCGGAGGAAAAAATAAATACCCCCGTAGTTCAGGGGATTCTCAAGGGGGGCCACCCCCCTTGAGCGTGCTTTTGGTTCTTTTCCCACGAGGGAAAAGAATGCCCCGCCGCCATCGTGGCGGCAAGGGTGGAAAAGAAAAATTCCCCCTTGACAGAACGCAAAAACATGGTACAATACCACTCAACAGGCTTTGAAGGGAAAAAGTATTTTCCGGGCCGGTCATCAGAGAAGGGACGGTTGGTGCAAGTCCTCGGACCGCGCGGAGAGGAAGGCGTCCCGGAGCCGCGGGGAGGCAATGCCCCGCCGGCTGTCCCCGTTATGGACAAAGAGTGCGGGCCAGAAGGCCCGAATTCAGGTGGAACCACGGACAACTTTGTTCGCCCTGAGCCGGTTGGCTTGGGGCGTTTTTTCGCCCCTTCCGCCAACAATTCTATTGAAAAGAAGGAGCTTATCATCATGAAAAACACCGAAAAGTCTATGGAGAAAATCGTCGCCCTGTGCAAAGGGCGGGGCTTCATCTTCGCCGGAAGCGAAATCTACGGCGGACTGGCCAATACCTGGGACTACGGTCCCCTGGGCGTGGAACTGAAAAACAACGTCAAAAAGGCGTGGTGGAAGAAATTCGTCCAGGAGAACCCCTACAACGTGGGCCTGGACGCCGCCATCCTCATGAATCCCCAGGTTTGGGTGGCCTCCGGCCACGTGGGCGGGTTCTCCGACCCCCTCATGGACTGCAAGGAGTGCAAGGAGCGCTTCCGCGCCGACAAGATCATCGAGGACTGGGCCGCTGAAAACAGTTTCGCGCTGCCCAGGCCCGTGGACGCTTTCTCTCAGGATGAGATGAAGGACTTCATTGAGGAGCACAACATCCCCTGCCCCTCCTGCGGCAAGCACAATTTTACCGATATCCGTAAGTTCAACCTGATGTTCAAAACCTTCCAGGGCGTTACCGAGGACGCGAAAAATACCGTTTACCTCCGTCCGGAGACCGCGCAGGGCATCTTTACCAACTTCCTCAACGTCCAGCGCTCCACCCGGCGGAAGCTGCCCTTCGGCGTGTGCCAGATCGGCAAGAGCTTCCGCAATGAGATCACCCCGGGCAACTTCATCTTCCGCACCCGCGAGTTCGAGCAGATGGAGCTGGAGTTCTTCTGCCAGCCCGGCACGGAGCTGGAGTGGTTCGCCTACTGGAAAAACTTCTGCCACCAGTGGCTGCTGGACCTGGGCATCCAGGAGGAAAATCTGCGCCTGCGGGACCACGACCCCGAGGAGCTGAGCCATTACTCCAACGCTACCACCGACTTCGAGTTCGCTTTCCCCTTCACCGAATGGGGCGAGCTGTGGGGCGTGGCCAGCCGCACCAATTTCGACCTGAACGCCCATCAGACCACCTCCGGCAAGGATTTAACTTACTACGATCAGGAGAAAAACGAGCACTATATCCCCTATGTCATCGAACCATCCCTGGGCGTGGAGCGGATGCTGCTGGCGTTCCTGTGCAACGCTTACGACGAGGAGGTCGTGGACGCGGAGAAAAACGACGTGCGTACCGTCCTGCGCCTGCACCCGGCCCTGGCTCCCTTCAAGGCCGCCGTGCTGCCCCTGAGCAAGAAGCTGGGCGATAAGGCGCGGGAGATTCAGGCGGAACTCAGCAAGGACTGGATGATCGACTTCGACGACACCGGTTCCATCGGCAAGCGTTACCGCCGTCAGGACGAGGTGGGCACCCCGTTCTGCATCACTGTCGATTTCGAGACCGTGGGCGATGACAAAACCCCCGCTGACAACTGCGTCACCATCCGCGAGCGGGACAGCATGAAGCAGGTCCGCATCCCCATCAGCGAGCTGAAGGGCTGGCTGGCGGAGCGGCTGGCGTACTGAGGAGAGCCGGATGGGAAATGCATTTATCACGCCGGAAGGACACACAGGATTTCTGGCAAAGAAGCTGTTCAACGAGATGGGCAGAATCCATTGGGGCGCGCTCGCTTATATCGAAAAGGACGGCGGCGGTCCGGCGGGGAACCACACACACCCGGATAACCACATTTTTATTGTCGTTGACGGGGAAGTGGAGATCATTCTGGATCAGGAATCGCATGTGGTCAAAAAGGATGAGATGTTTTTTGTTGACGGCATGATCCCGCACTCCATCTGGAATCACGGTGCGGATACAGCAGAGGTTATCAAAATATCGGTGGAGCGGTAAGAATCATAAAACCCCCAGCGGCACATCTGCGTACCGCTGGGGGCTGCGTTTATTTCGCCAGAATCTCCGAGAGCATCCCGTCCACCAGGATCATGCTCCGGGGCATGTGGAAGGGGCCTTTGAAGGTGCTGCCCTTGGTGCTGGGCATGGTGGGCAGGCCGTCCCGGCGGAGGTAGCCGTACCACTCGCCGTACTCCGGGTCGGAGAAGTGGGCCTTGCAGTAATCCACCGTCTTGCAGAACCACTCCAGATACTTCTCATCCCCGGTGTCCCGGTACAGCATCAGGGAGGCAATCAGAATCTCATTGTGGGGCCACCACAGCTTCATGTCGTGCTCGTAAGCCTCCGGCGGCTTGCCCAGGCAGTCGGTGAAGTACAGCAGCCCGCCGTACTCCTTGTCCCACCCGGCCTCAATGGCCCAGTCGAACATCTGGGCGGCTTTGCCCACCAGCTCCTTGTCCCCGGTCCGCTGGGCGTGCTCCAGCAGGAACCACACGCCCTCGATGTCGTGTCCGGGGTTCACCGTGCGGCCCTCAGTGTAGTACAGCCGGGGCGTGCCGTCCACGTCCACGTTCTCCAGCGTGCATTTCAGCTCCGGCTTTACGTGGTACTTGAAAATGTCGTCCACGCACTGCTGCGCCCGCTCCTCATAGAGCGGTTTGCGCTCCGGGTCGGTGCGCAGCATCACGCCGGTGACGTTCAGGATAATCATGGGCGTGCCGAAGGCCCGGCCGCTGCGGGTCTCCGGGATGGTCTTGGGGCCCATGCCCACAGGGTCGGGCTTGCCCTGGCTCAGGTCCCAGTAGAGGTCGTAGCATTTCCGCGCCCGCTCCAGACGCGCTTTCTCCCCGGTCACGCCATAGTATTCCGCGTTGGCGATGGCGCAGAACGCCTCGGAGAAGTAGTACCGCCGCTGGCGCAGAGGCTTGCCCTCTGCGGTGACGGTGAAGTACATCCGGTCCCCGGCCTCATGGTTGAAGCAGTGGGCTTCCATGAAATCCAGGCAGCTCCGGCTGGCCTCCAGCCACTCCTGCTTCACACCGTAGGTATGACACAGGAATGCGTAAATCCAGCCGCAGCGGCCCTGCATCCATACGCTCTTGTCTGTGGAATAGATTTCGCCCTTCCGGTCCAGGCAGGTGTAGACCCCGCCGTGCTCTTTGTCCATGCCGTGGGCCAGCCAGAAGCTGGCCGAACGCTCCAGCTCTTCCCGCACCCAGGTCTGGGTGTCCATCAATTTTTGTCGGTCCATCGCTTTTTCCTCTCTTCCTTCCCCGCAGCCGGAGGCTGGACCGGGGAGTTTTCTGTATCATACCATCTTTATGGAAATTTTTCAATCGCCGCAGAGTTTTTCGAAAAAATTTTTATTTGCTGGTGACAGGATATGGGAAATGTGGTACAATAAGCTACGCTCCTGTTTTCAGGAGGGGATAACCGTTTATTAACGCAGGGCGCGGCCCTGTGCATTTGGAGGAAAAACGACATGAACAGATTCGGAGTAACGGTAAACCTGAAGCATGCCCCGCCCCTGGATCCTGAATTCATCCCCATCATGCGGTTCAACCAGGCGTTTCTGGAGACCGCGAAGAAGCCGGTAGGCATCGCTGTGGAGCGGGCGGACGGCCAGATGGCCTCCTGCCATACGTTCATCCACGGTACGCCGGAGATGGCCGAGGCGGACCACTACTATATCGAGCGGCTGGTGAAGACCATCCTGTGGATGAAGGGCGGCTTCAAGGTTTACGTCAGCGGGGACGAAGGGGTCTATGAGTATCTCAGGTCCGTCTACTGCGCGGGCGGCCAGCAGGAGTTCGACTGGGACTACATGGCCAACGTCTTTGAGCATCCCTTCGAGATCGTTCTGGCGGACAAGATCCCGGAGGCCAAGGACGCGCCCAAGTCCATGGGCGGCCACCTGGAGGGCTGCCGGATTGGCTTCGACGCGGGCGGCAGCGACCGGAAGGTCTCCGCGGTCATCGACGGCAAGACGGTCTATTCCGAGGAGGTGGTCTGGTTCCCCAAGATCAATTCTGATCCGGACTACCACTATGACGGCATTGTGGCGGCGCTGAAGTCCGCCGCTGAACACATGCCCCGGGTGGACGCGGTGGGCGTCAGCTCCGCCGGGGTGTTCATCAATGACCGCACCATGAACGCCTCCCTGTTTTTGCAGGTCCCCAAGGACCTCTATGACGCCAAGGTGAAGGATATCTATATCCGCGCCATTCAGGATACCTTCGGGGACGTGCCCTACTCCGTCATCAACGACGGCGACGTCTCCGCCCTGGCGGGCGCGATGAGCCTGAACGACAACGGCGTACTGGGCATCGCCATGGGCACCAGCGAGGCTGTGGGCTACGTGGACGAGCAGGGCCGCATCACCGGGTGGCTGAACGAGCTGGCCTTCGTGCCCGTGGACGCCCAGCCCGGCGCCATGCGGGACGAGTGGAGCGGCGACATCGGCTGCGGCGTCAAGTACTTCTCCCAGGACGGCGTCATCAAGCTGGCCCCCCGCGCGGGGATTGCGCTGGATGAAAACGCCTCTCCCGCCGAGAAATTGAAGGTTGTCCAGAAGCTCATGGAGGAGGGCAGCGAGGCCGCCGCAAAGGTCTATGAGTCCATTGGCGTGTATTTGGGCCACACGCTGGCATACTATTACCAGCTGTATGGCTGCTGCCATGTGCTGCTGCTGGGCCGCGTGATGAGCGGCAAGGGCGGGGACCTGCTCCTTGCCACCGCCCAGAAGGTTCTGGCAGAGGAGTATCCGGAGACCGCTGGAAAGTTCAAGGCGGAGCTGCCGGACGAGAAGTTCCGGAGGGTTGGACAGTCCATGGCCGCCGCCAGCCTGCCAGAGGGCAGAAAATAAGGAGGCGCGCCATGCTGGAATCCATGTGCGGCGCGGAGTGCACCCAGTGTCCGTCCAAGGACGCCTGCGGCGGGTGCCGGGAGAGCGGCGGCAGACCCTTCGGGCGGGAATGCGTCATCGCGGCCTGCTGCCGGAGCGGAGGATAGGAGCGCTGCGGGGCGTGCGGCCCGGCGTGTAAGCTCAAAGGGCCGCTGATTGCGGAATTCAACGCCCTGGGCATTGAAGACATGGCGGAGGTCACGGACCTCAATGCGCTGCCGGGCTCCTTCGTCAATCTGGCGTACGCCCTCCCCAACGGTCAGGTTGTACGGCTGCTGGAGGATGAGAAGATTTATCTTGGCAACCAGATTGAAAAAAAGGGCAGCTCACGGTGCTGCGGTATCATCGCGGACGAGGATTCCCTTCTGGTCAGCGAATATGGCGAGGGCGGGGCCGATGCGGAGATCGTCCTGTACAAAAGGCGGACAAGATAGCATATGGCAAAATCTATTTCAAGTGAGGAGATCGTTCTATGCTGATAAAAAACGCAAAAGTATTTGTTGACAGGTCCTTTATGAGTGCGGACATTCAGTTTGGCCGGACCGTTACTGCCATCGGGAAGATTGACGGTCCCGCCGATATCGACGCGGAGGGCGGCTATGTCATTCCCGGTCTGGTGGATATCCACACCCACGGGGCTGTGGGCGAGGATTTCTCCGATGGCAAGCCCGAGGGCCTGCAGCCCCTGGCGGACTACTATGCCGCCCACGGCGTGACCAGTTATCTGGCCACCACCATGACGCTCAAGGAGGAGACGCTGATCCCCGCCATGAACGCCATCCGGGATTTCAAGCCCACGGGCGGGGCGAAGTGCGCCGGGATCCATCTGGAGGGGCCGTTCCTCAGCTACGCCAAACGGGGCGCGCAGGCGGCGGAAAACCTGCACAAGCCCGACGCCGCCCTCTTCCACCGCCTCAATGAGGCCAGCGGCGGGCAGGTGAAGATGGTGACGGTGGCCTGCGAGGAGGAAGGGGCGCTGCCCTTCATCCGGGAGGTCTCCGGGATCTGCGCCGTCTCCCTGGGGCATACCACGGCAGATTACGACACGGCCATGGCCGGGTTCCAGGCCGGGGCCAGCCACGCGACCCATCTTTATAATGGGATGCCCCCCTTCCAGCACCGCGCCCCCGGCGTCATTGGCGCGGCCTTCGACGCGGGCGCAAGCGTGGAGCTGATCTGCGACGGGCTGCACATCCATCCCGCCGTCATCCGGGCCACCTACCAGCTTTTTGGAAAGAAGCTGAATCTGGTCTCCGACTCCCTGCGCTGCGCGGGGATGCCTGACGGCAGCTATGAGCTGGGCGGCCAGCCTATTGTGGTCAAGGACCACAAGGCTACCCTGCTGGACGGCACCCTGGCTGGATCCTCCATCTCCCTGCTGGACGCGATGCGGAATGTAGTCTGTTTCGGCCTGCCTCTGGAGGCCGCGGTCTACGCCGCCTCCACCGCGCCTGCGCAGGCCGCTGCCCTGAGCGCAGGAGAGATCATGATTGATAAGCCCGCCGACCTGCTGTTGCTGGACCAGCATCTGGAGCTGAAAGCCGTATTCGTGGATGGACAGCGGATTTAGCACTGTCCGTTCAGAATGGTCAAATCCTTTCGAATTGCCTTTTTAGCCAAAATTATCCAGTATTTTTTGGCAAATATGACGATGAGGAGTTAAATGAAGCTAATATTTTAGTCACAATTAACATTGACAAAACGCCCTTCAAACTGCTAAAATATAGTTAGTTTAGGAGAGAAACCTAAACTGTTGTATCGTTTTTCCTCAATCTTCTCCATCAAAGGAAAGCGCCCACTTTCGCAAGAAAGTGGGCGCTTTCCTTTGGTTAATTCCCCTGGCGGGCCGCCCTTTTTTCCGTCCGCTTGAGCTTATACAGCTCCTCCGTAGCGAAGGCCAGCTTCGTCACCACATTCCGCTTTGTGGGATAGCAGTAGAGGCTGTCGTTGTCGGTGGAGATGTCCACGCAGTCCTCCGGGCGGACGTAGCAGTAGTCGTATTCGATATGCAGGCCGTACATCCCAAGGGGCGGGCGGTGGATGCGGTAGGGCTGGCCGTTGTGCTCGCCCTCCACGATGAAGCCGTGCTCCATGTCGTGAATCAGTATGGCTTTCCCCAGCTTCTGGAACCGCCAGGCGTTGGGCAGGGAGAAGACCTCCACCTCGTCCTCAAAATGATAGTCCCCCGCCTCCAATTGGGCGCGGACCTGGGCGCGCTCCCACTCGAACCAGTCGGGGATGTGGGGGAATTCCGTTTCGCCCTCCCTGGCGTGGAGGACTCCCAGCTCGTCCATTTCCCACTCCCGGCCGCAGGCGGCACAGCGCAGAACAGTCCCCTTGCTCTCCATCCGGGATTCGGTGAGGCAGCGGGGGCACTGGTATAGGACCTTGTGGAGCCCCTCCGCCCGGAAGGGCTCGGTGATGTGGAGGTTCTGCTCGCGCTGCCAGCGGTACTCGTCGTAGTCCATGGCCTGACGGATGATTTGGTTGATTTCGGAGGTGGATTTCTCCTCCACCTCCTGGGCGGTGAGCACCTGCGTCATGGTGGTATAGAGGGGGACCTTCCGAGGCTTGCGGTAGTTCCAGAAGGGAGTATGGAGATAATTGCCGTGGTGGAGCAGAACGACCACAGGGACCTTCTGCATTTTTACCAGTTTGCCCAGGGAGTCGGGGAGGATGGCGGTAGTGCCGATAGGGGAGTAGCGGGCCTCGGGATACATGCAGAGGATATCTCCATAGTCGTGGAGGACTTTTTTGGCAGAGCGGAGGAGCGTCATGTCGGTAGTGAACTTCCGCTTGCACAGGCAGCCCAGCCATTCCATGATAAACGGGCGGCGGTAATAGCCGTCGATGGTGGCGATGTTATTGACGGAGTGGGGCCACGTGGCGATGGAGCAGAGCTGGAAGTCTACGAAGTACATGTGGTTGCTGAGGAGGATGTAGGGGGGCTTGAGGTTTTCCATATTGGTCTTTTCAATTTTATATTCCTGACCCGTCATGCTCACGCCGCAGAGGGCGCGGAGAATGGCAGTGAATATTTTCCTCTGCCGCAGGGGCGGCTGGGTGGTATCATAGCGGGTCAGACTGCCGTAGTTGACGTCGATCGGCTGGATCATGATTCTCTCCCTCCTGCCGGAGGGGGCGGCCTCCGGCGTGGTTTTATTTTTTTTCCCATTTCAGTGTACCATAGGATGGGGGAGAAAGCAAATCCTGATTTTGCCCCTCCGGGGCAGGGGGAGCTGTTTCTGTTCGATGGCCTGGGCTTGCGCAGCCCGGACCTGCGGTCACTTTTTGCTTGTGCAAAAAGTAACCAAAAACACACCAGAACCCATGGTTCTGGACTCCCTTCTCGGTGATGCCACCGGCATGACCTCGGCGGGGGATTCTCGGACACGCCTGCAAGTGAAGAATTGCGGCGCCCCGTGAACAAAAGGTCCTTCGGGCATCTGATTCAGGAGACTGACGGTTGACCAACTCCGGCTGCCGCCCTGTTAAGGGACAGAGCCATCTACGGGGGTGTCCTATCGAAACATTCTTCTGGACTGACACATCTTTACGCAGGCGCGCATTGTGCGCCGATGCTCCAAGACTCATAATCTTTCCTTGACATGCACACGAACATATGGTATGATTTATTTTGCAAATATTTATAACGAATATTCGCAAAATAAAATCGAAAGAAGGGCGCCATATGCCGTCAAAGCCTGTTTTTTCAGACGCTGATAAAAAGGCAATCCGAATGAGGCTGGGGGAACTGTGCGAGGAATGCTGGATTGCACATGGGTACAAAAAAACCAGCATCAAAAATCTGTGTGATAAAGCGGGTATATCCATCGGAACATTCTACACGCTTTACCCCACAAAGGAGGATTTATTTTCGGAAACCATCGAGCTCATACAAAAGAAACTCACAGAGAAAGTCCTTGACATCAACAGGCGCAGGCAGACAAAGGAGGGGTTTGCCCAATCCATAAAAGAACTGTTCCGGGAGTATGACAGCAAACCATTCCTATATAATGTCAACACACCGGATTTTCAGTCTTTTGTTACGAAGCTACCAAAAGATACCTTGCAAAAAATCAAGTTTGACAGCTTTGAAGCCTTCAGGCAGGCTGCTCAGGCCGCAAACCTCACTTTGAAAATGGAGCCGTCCCAGGCATACGGGATATTGAGTGCGCTGCTGACCACCGTCAACGCAAAAGAAACGCTTTCCGCTACCTGTGATTACTTCGCTGTGTTTGACTGCATGACGGATATTCTTGTGAACAGCATCTTTGAGTAAAGGAGACCGCATGGAAACATTTGAGTGCAAAACCGACACGGTGGACTGTAAGAGCATGGAACATTCCCAGAATACGCTGACTGCTCAACTGAACCGTTGGGGAGAAGAGGGCTGGGAACTGGTTTCATCCCTCACCCATCCCGCTCTGGGCAACTCGCTGCATTCTCTTGTGGGACTTACCCACCGTGTTACGCGTATTTTCAAGCGGCTGAACCAGTCAGTCGGGCGAGGCGGCGCGGGGAAAACCTCGCTGATGAAAACGCTCTATCACATCATGGCCCCGGATGCCGGAGCTGCTCATTCTGCCCGCAGCCAATCATGGCCTGCAGCTTATTTTCAGGAGGAAAAGCAATGATAAAAGAACGCAACCATGCCTTCGAACGAATGAATGAAAAGCTGGGGATTTCTGTATCGCTCCCCAATCCCGGAAAGAACACGCTGAAAACGGTTTCGGTGTGCCATTTTGCCGCCGGCGCAGGTCTGGCGGCGGCGGGCGTCGTGTTCTCGTCAAAGTGGTGCGCAGCTTTGGGCTGTATCAGCATCATCAGCAGTGTCGTACTGCGGAAAGAAGGCGGCGGAGACGGTAAAAAGTAATGCCGTTAACGCCGATTCCCAGCAGCGGCCAGCCGCCGTTAGGACCCGTGGGTAGCCGCAGAAGTCCGGCGCGCCAGCGAAGGTATCCAATCAGGACCAAACCAGGTGTCGCCGGAGGATAAATAACCGACACATTCAGGGGATGCTCAAGGGGGCGCCCCCTTGAGCAAGCTTTTGGTACTTTTCCCTTGCGGGAAAAGTATGCCTCCGTCCCGCCCCGCAGGCGGGGGAGCCTGCTCCGCCTGCCAAAACGGCAAGAAATTTTTCATCCATTGCATAAAACCCCCTCCGGCAGGAGAGAATGTTGCTGTAGGCTTCAAACGCCTTCATACCACCCGCCCCAAAGGGGCGGCGGAATGATGAAAGGAAGAATTCTATGGACAACAGAGGCAAGCGGCAGGCTTCCTCCATCTTCGGCAGCATGGGCTTTTACATAGCCCTGCTCGTCTGCGTGGTCGCAGCCGGAGTGGTTGGCTATTTCGCCCTGCTGAGAACTGACAAAACCCCCGATCCCATCCCCACCGCCGACGTGGACCCCGGTCCTGTCCAAAGCGTGACCGCGCCCGACCCTGAGCCCGCCGAGCCCGTCATCGACAACGTCCCGATCATTGTGGAGCAGCCCACCGTTCAGCCCATCATTGAGCCGGAGGATGAGGTCTCCGCACCCGCGCCTGCGCCCGCGGAAGCTGAGACGGAGCCTCCCGCCGTCACGGACGAAGTACCCGTGATGGAGCCCGCTCCCATCGAGGCGGTCGAGCCGATGGTGGTCGTCTCCCCGCTGGCTGGCGACGCCGTGGCCGTATTCTCCGTGGATCAGCTGATCTATGACGCGACACTGGGCGATTGGCGCACCCACGACGGCATCGACATCCAGGCCGCCGCCGGTACCGCGGTCGTGTCCGCCGCCGCCGGAGTCATCCTCTCCGTGGAGGAGGACAACCGTATGGGCACTACCATCACCATTGACCACCGCAACGGCTATGTGACCACCTACGCCAGCTTGCAGCCGGAAACCGCCGTGCTGGCCGGCGACGAGATCGCCGCCGGAGCAATCATCGGCGCGGCGGGCAACACCTCCGTGACGGAGGCCGGACTGGGCGCGCACCTCCATTTCGCCGTGTCCAAGGACGGCGAACCCATGGACCCGATGGAATTTCTGGGAGAATAACGCGTTTCCGGCCTGCTGGCAGGGTCTGACCGGCCCTCCGGCAGGCCGTCTCCTCTTTTCTTGAGGAAAAATAACGCCGCCGTCTTGACATTTTTCTGAAATACGATATAATCTAATTTATCATATTACTTTAGGTGGTTTTTCAGATGACATATAGATTGATTTGCGACAGCTGCACGGACCTGGCCCCTGAGATGATGCAGGACCCCTTCGTACAAAAGGCTCCGCTGACCATCCAGGTGGGCGCGGAGACCGTGGTGGACGACGACAATTTCAACCAGGGCGAGCTGCTCCAAAAAATGCGCGTCTGGCCTGATGCGCCAAAAACGGCGTGCCCCTCCCCCTCCGCCTACCTGGACATGTTCCTGAAGGAAGGGGACAGTTATGTCATTACCCTGTCGGGCCTGCTGTCCGGCTCCTACAACGCCGCCATGCAGGCCAGGGCGATCTACCGCGAGGAGGGAGGCAGGGGCAACGTCCACGTCTTCAACTCCCGCTCCGCCTCCGCCGGACAGACCCAGATCGCCCTGCTGGTACGGGAGCTGGCGGGCCGGGGGCTGCCCTTCGCCCAGGTGGTGGAGAAGGTGGAGTCCTACATTGACCGCATGAAGACCATGTTCGTGCTGGAGAACCTGGACAATCTGCGGAAAAACGGACGGCTGACCCGGATGCAGTCCATCGTCACCGGGGCGCTGCGGGTGAAGCTGCTGTGCGGCGCTACGCCGGAGGGGGAGATCCAGAAGCTGGGACAGGGCCTGACCGTCCGCCAGACGCTGGCGAAGATGGTGGGCCGCATGGCGGAGGACCCGGACCATGTGGAACGGCGGCTGGTCATCGCCCACTGCAACTGCCTGGAGCGGGCGGAGACTGTGCGGGAGATGGTCCGGCAGAAGTGCAGGTTCGGGGAGATTCTGACTGTGGCTACCGGCGGGATTGCCACGGTCTACGCCAACGACGGCGGGATTGTGACGGCATATTGACGCTTTTTCCTGAAAGTGAAGGATAACAGGCGGAAGGAAGGCAGAGGATATATGGCGCAGCCGATGATGCATCTGTTGATCGCAGATAAAATCTATACAGAAAAATCCGGTTCCATCCTTTCATATGGTGAGTTCTTATTGGGAAGTATTGCCCCGGACGCGGTTCATATGAGAGAGGATTGTACAAAAGAGCAAAAGCGTATATCGCACTACAGGTATACCAGTGAAAGTCCGATCAGTCACTTTGATACGCTCTTTAATGAATATTCTACCTCGGAAAATAAGGATTTTGTACTCGGTTACCTCATTCATTTGCTGTCTGACATGATATGGTATCATTCGGTCCGAGCGCCGTTCAAGGAAAGATTTTCGCAGGCGCCTTCGCGTGAGCTATCGATGAATGAGGCTTATTATGTGGACTGCGAACAAATAGAAGAATTGATGTATTGGGAGGAAAATGCTCCCCGTATAATAAACGGCATAAAGGAAAGCAAAGCGTATTCATTGGACGGGATGATCGACGCGGAGAGTGTCAGGGCTTGGAAAGAAAAGCTGATTCTTGATTACAATAACAAGAGGAATATCCATCCTCACACCCAATACATATCCGAACAGCATGTACGTGATTACATAGAGGATTGCAGCAAAGAATGCAGTAAGTATTTGGACGTTCGCCGGATGTTCCGGCGCTGAAATGGACGCTGGAGCTGGTACACAATTGAGAAGAAAGCAACCGGCCTGGCGGAGCGTCCGCTCCGTCAGGCCGGTTTTCTTATATCAGTCTCCGCCCTTCCTTCATGGCCAGGAGGGCCTGAGGGGTGTCCACATCCTCCAGCTCCACCGCCGGGACCTCCATCAGCAGCAGGTCCTCCTCGTGGCGGCGGATGACGCTGCTGCCGCCGCGGTCCTCGGTGAGAGCCATCAGCTCCGGAAAACAGGCGGCGGGGAAGATGCAGGGGTTCCCCCGCACACCGTTGTGGCTCAGGCCCACCAGCTTGTCCGGATGCCGGCGGAAAAGCTCCGCCTCCGCCTGGATGCTCTCCCGGCGCAGCAGCGGCTGGTCGGAGACCAGGAACAGCGCCCCGCCGCATTCGCCCAGCGCCTCCAGGCCCAGGCGGATGGTGTGGCTGATTCCCCAGTCGGGATGGGGGTTGTGGACAGGGAGGAAGCCGAATTCCTCCGCCAGCGCCTCCACCTCGGGGTACTGGGTGACCACTGCCACGGCGCAGAATTCCTCCGCCGGGACCGCCTCCAGCGCGCGGCGGATCAGCGTTTTCCCGCCAAAGACCGCCGCCAGCTTATTTTCCCCGAACCGCCGGGCGTCCCCGGCGGCCATCACTACGCAGCCGATTTGCAATTGCGGCACCCCCTTCTGTTGCTGCTGGTAGTATAACCCGGCGGAGCGGTCTTAGTCAATCCGGAACCGTTATTTCAGAAATAGGATAATGAAAAAGGACGATAGCCCTATACATGGCGGGGCGGGTTGTGCTATAATGATAAAAATACACAGATGATACTGGAAAATTTGTCTCTTTTGCTTTTCGTGCGGATGGGGCCAAGCACCCGCGATTTTACCTATCGCTGCTTGAAGATGAAAATTTTACCCATATATTACTTCCGAACTGAAAGATCGGAAGTAATATATGCCCCATTTTGCGGTTGCCGCCGCTTGCGGCGGCGAGCAAAATGGCTTACATCAAATATATTATTTCCGAATTTTTAATTCGGAAATAATATCCAACAGACAGGAGGCTGATACCCTATGAGCAAAAGCGTAGGCCAGAGCAAGATCCGCGTGGACGCCTTTGATAAGGCCACAGGCCGCGCCAAATACACCGACGATCTGTGCGACCGCTCCGCCCTGGTCACCAGGATCGTCCATGCAGCCATCGCCCACGGGATGGTCCGGTCCGTGGACACCGCCGCGGCGGAGCAGGTCCCTGGCGTGGTGAAGGTCTTTACCTGTTTCGACGTGCCGGAGTACCGCTTTCCCACCGCCGGACACCCCTGGTCCACCGACCCGCACCACCAGGACGTGGCTGACCGGCTGCTGCTGAACCGGCATGTGCGCTACTATGGCGATGAGATTGCCGTGGTGGTGGCGGAGGACGAGACGGCCGCCGCCCAGGCGGCCAGGCTGGTGAAGGCGGAGTATGAGGAGTACCCCTTCGTGCTGGACGTACAGAAGGCCATGGAGCCGGGCGCGCCCCAGATCCATGAGGAGTATCCCGGCAATATCCTGGCCCACACCCAGATCAGGAACGGGGACTATGAGGCCGCCAGCAGGGAGCCGGGGCTCATCAAGGTGGAGGGCTGGTATGAGACGCCCACCGTCCAGCACTGCCACATTGAGAACCATATCTGCACCGCCCACATGGAGGGCGGACGCATTATGGTCACCTCCTCCACCCAGATCCCCCATATCGTCCGCCGTATCTGCGGACAGGCTTTGGGCATCCCCTGGGGGAAGGTGCGGATTGTCAAGCCCTACATCGGCGGCGGCTTCGGCAACAAGCAGGACGCTCTGTATGAGCCGCTGTGCGCGTGGCTGACTACCCAGCTGGGGGGCAGGCTGGTGAAGATCGACTGTATGCGGGAGGAGACCTTTGTGTCCAACCGGGTCCGCCACGCTATCCGGACTCACATCATTTCCTGGGTCAGGCCGGACGGGACCTTCGCCGCCCGGAAGATCGAGTGCTTCTCCAACCAGGGCGCGTACGCCTCCCACGGCCACGGCATCGTGGCGAAGGGCATGGGCGCGTTTCCCCAGATCTATCCCTGCCCCAATGTGGAGGGCGACGCCTACACCGTCTTCACCAACAGGCCCGCCGCCGGAGCCATGCGGGGCTACGGCATCCCACAGGCCATGTGGGCGGGGGAGAGCCACATTGACGACGTGGCGAAGGCCCTGGGCCGTGAGCCCGCGGAGTACCGCCGCCAGATCGTCATGCCCAAGGGCTATGTGGACGCCTTCAGCAAAAACGAGAACTATTATGACTCCTTCCGGGAGGTCATGGAGAAGGGAATGGCCGCCATTGACTACGAGCGGAAGCGGAAGGAGTACGCCAACCAGACCGGCCCGGTGCGGCGGGGCGTCGGCATGGCCCTCTTCTGGTACAACACCGCTGTATGGCCCATTTCTTTGGAGTCCTGCTCCTGCCGGATGGTCCTGAACCAGGACGGCTCCGTCCAGGTCCAGACCGGCGAGACGGAGATCGGCCAGGGCTGTGACACCGCCTACGCCCAGATGGCCGCCGACGCCATCGGCGTCCCCTTTGAAAGCGTGCATGTCGTATCTACCCAGGATACGGACGTCACGCCCTTCGGCACCGGCGCGTATGCCTCCCGCCAGACCTACGTTGGAGGCTTCGCCCTGCGGCAGACGGGGGAGATTTTGCGCGACAGGATTCTGACCTATGCCGTGGAGCTGACCAGGCAGATGAAGGAAAATCTGGACCTTGTGGACGGAGTGATCGTCCGCGTCAGCGACGGGCGGGAGCTGATGACCCTGGCGGAGCTGGCGACTGAGGCGCTCTACAGCCTGACCCATTCCCAGCATATCACCGCCGAGAGTACATATCAGATCAAGAACAACGCCTACTCCTTCGGCTGCACCTTCGCGGAGGTGGAGGTGGACATCCCGCTGTGCAAGGCGAAGCTGCTGAACATCGTCAACGTCCACGACTGCGGGAAGCTCATCAACCCCGCCCTGGCGGAGGCCCAGGTCCACGGCGGCATGTCCATGGGCATCGGCTACGGCCTCTCTGAACAGCTTCTGTTCGATGAAAGGACCGGAAGGCCGCTGAACAACAACCTGCTGGACTACAAGCTGTCCACGTTTATGGACCATCCCACGCTTCAGGCGGAGTTCGTGGAGAACGCTGAGCCCACCAGCCCCTATGGCACCAAGGCCCTGGGCGAGCCGCCGGCCTGCTCGCCGGCCCCGGCGATCCGGAACGCCATTTTGCAGGCCACTGGGGTGTCCATCAACCAGGCTCCAGTAACGCCCCATGTGCTGTTTGCCCGGTTCAGAGAGGAGAGGCTTTTATAGATGAAAAAAGTGGCGAACCCAGGGCTCAGACGCCGGGTGATCGGGGTGGTCCTGGCTGGGCTGCTCCTGTTCGGGATCTGGTACCACATCCCGCTCCACCGCGTGCTGGAGGTAACGGTATATGACAGCACGGGAACGTCCGCCATCCTCCAAATGGATATCACCCTCCACCGCTCCTTTTTCCGGGAAACCGTGGTGCGGGGGGCGATGGAGCTGGACGGCGTGTCTTATGTGTCCGCACCCAGGATGGAGCCCAAGCCGAACTCGTTTCTGGATGGGCTGAGGTACAAATGGATCGGTTATATCTCCTCCGGTCACTTTGTGGAGGCCGAACGGCTGGCCGGACGCGGGGATTATATCTACATGATGGAGGATTCCCTCCAGATTTTCAGCATATCCTTTCGCGGTTTTTATGATTCCATTGAGGGATTGTTCCTGATCCGGCACAGGCCGGACGCGCCCAATGTCGTGTATACGGCCGATCCACTCACTTACTAGGAGGAATTGTTCCATGTATGATTTGAAAGCGCTCTATGAGGCACAGAGCGTCCAGGACGCGGTGCGCCTGCGGCTGGAGCACCCGGAGGCCCAGATCATCGCCGGGGGTACCGACGTGCTGGTCCAGATGCGGGAGGGCAAGCGGGCCGGGAAGGAGCTGATCTCCATCTACGGCATTGATGCGATGCGGGGCGTCTCCATCGACGGGGAGGAGAATATCCGCATTGGTTCCCTTACCAGCTTCAGCCATATCACCAGGGACCCCATTATCCGGAAGTATATCAACGTGCTGGGCGAGGCGGTGGACATGGTGGGCGGACCCCAGATCCGCAACGCCGGGACCATCGGCGGCAACACCTGCAACGGCGTCACCTCCGCCGACTCCGCCTCCACCCTGTTCGCCTGGGACGCCGTCATTGAGCTGACCGGCGCGGAGGGGGTGCGGCGGCTGCCGGTCCAGGAGTTCTATATCTCCGCCGGAAAGGTGGATATCCGTCCTGATGAGATTCAGACCGCCGTCCTGATTCCCAAGGCCAGTTACGAAAACTGCTTCGGGCACTACATCAAGTACGCCATGCGCAATGCGATGGATATTGCAACCACGGGCTGCTCTGTAAACGTGGCGCTCAGCGAGGACAGGAGGACCATCGTCCGCGCCCGGATTGCCTACGGCGTGGCGGGGCCCGTCCCCATGCGGGCGCCCTCCGCCGAGGAGGCCGCCAATGGGAAGCCCGCCTCCGCGGAGACGGCGGAGGCTTTCGCCGCGGCAGTTCTGTCGGACATCCATCCCAGGGATAGCTGGCGGGCCAGCAAGGCGTTCCGGGAACATATCGCCGTGGAGCTGGCGAAGCGCGGGCTGCTGGAGTCAATCAGATTGGCGGGAGGTGTGCTGGTATGAGCGCTCAATACAAATTGATCCGCTGCACCATCAACGGCAGGAAGGTGGAGCAGATGGTGGATGTGCGGGCGTCCCTGACGGACATGCTGCGCAATGATTTCCGGCTGACCAGCGTGAAAAAGGGCTGCGAGGTGGGCGAGTGCGGGGCGTGCAACGTCCTTGTTGACGGCGAGTGCTTCAACTCCTGCCTGTATCTGGCGGCCTGGGCGGACGGGAAGGAAATCCGTACGCTGGAGGGCCTGCTGGGGCCTGGAGGCGAGCTGGCGGACATCCAGCAGGCGTTCATTGACGAGGCCGCCATCCAGTGCGGGTTCTGTACGCCCGGTTTTATCATGACCGCTGTGGAGATTCTGGAGAGCGGGAAGGAGTACTCCGACGATGAGCTGCGCAAGCTCCTCTCCGGACACCTGTGCCGCTGCACCGGGTATGAAAACATCCTGCGGGCGGTGAGAAAGACGATGCTGCGGAGACTGGGCAAGGAAGCGTGAGACGCAAAACCAGCCGTGCGGCCTTTCAACGGGCCGCACGGCTGGTTTTATCCGACGCCAAGGCTTCGCAGCGTTTCCTCGCTGAGGTCCGGGAAGGGGATCACGGGGGCGGGGGCGTCCGTGTGCTCGCCCAGGAATTTCTCCATCCAGATCAAATTGTACCAGCGGCCGAATTTATAGCCGCAGCGGTGGAATTCCGCTGTCTGCCGGTAGCCCATGTGGACGTGGAAATCCGCGCTGTTGCGGGTCACATAGGGGTCCTCGGCCTCTGAGACGGCGATGCTGGCGTTGAGGTTCAGGATGTTCTGCGCCCGGCAAACGTCCTCCAGAACCTGATAGAGCCTGCGGCCCAGGCCCAGCTTGCAGGCGTCCTCCCGGAGGTAGATGGACGCCTCCGCCGACCAGCTGCTGGCGGCCCGCCCGATGAAGGGACCGGCGTAGGCGTAGCCCAGGACCTCGCCGTCCCGCTCCGCCATCAGGTAGGGGTGGTGCTTCAGCGTACCGGTGATCCTGCTACGGAACTCCTCCACGCCGGGGATCTCGTACTCAAATGTGATGGCGGTTTTTTGTATGTAGGGCGCGTAGACCGCCAGAATGGCCTCCGCGTCGGCGGGGGCCGCGGTGCGGATATGGGTGATCTGGTCCATGGGCAGAAGTCCTCCTCTGTTTTCGGGTAGTATACCATATCCGGAACAGGCAATCAAGCACTGCTGCCATCATGTTCCAAAATGTTCACTGATGGGAATCCATTTTCAGGTGCTGCAGGATGTGGGGAAAGAAGGATCCCATGCAGGGGCGCACAGTGTGCGCCCGCAAACCAAAGGGCGGAACCGTACCCCCGGCGATGCGGTTTGCAGGGCGCGGCGTCCCTAGTGCGCCGTTCCTCTGATCACACGTTGGGGACCGTCATTGGCCGTTGACCAACGACCGGTGCGGCTTGACAACAAAATGGCCGGATGATATAATAAATATGAATGTAGGGATGAATAGAGGAGGTGGAGCATTTGAGGCATCCCGGCAGAATATTTGCATGCGCTCTGCTCGCGGCGATGCTGTGCCTGACAGGCTGCATGAGGTCGGCACCGCTGAAGCTGAGCAGCTGGAAGGATTTCCGGAGGGAAATGCTGGACAAGTACAATTGCATCCGCCATCTGGAGGCAGAGCAGTACTACCCTTGGCTGGATGTCAACATCTACTATGGGGGAGATACGCTGCCGGAAGAAACCAGAGAGGAAATTCTGGAGGATTTCCACGCGTTCCTGTCCGGGGAGGAATTTCTGGCCGAGTACGTCCCCTACGGCCTGGAGCATGTATCGGATCAGGAGGTCTATGTGGACCCGCCCATGCCGGACATCAACATTGAGATCATGCGCTATGGTTCGGATACGCGGGAGTACACGAGTTCAGCGAGTTATTATGCGGGCGGCTACCGTTCCGACCGGAAGATGACAGTGGACAACTACCAGACCTGGTCCGACCTGGACCGTACCACCAATACCTGGATCGTACCGTCAGAAACTGAATAAAGTAAGGCCGCCGGCGTACGTACTGCCGGCGGCCTGTTCGTTCACAGCGTTAGCGCTTGTTCTGGTTGTTCTGATTCTGGCTGTTGTTCTGGTTCTGGTTGCTCTGATTCTGATTCTGGTTGTTGTTCTGGTTCCGGTTCTGGTTGTTGTTCTGGTTGTTGTTCATGGTTGTGAAACCTCCTTTCCAAAAACGGTACAGCCCTATTGTTGCCGTGATTTTCCCATAGTATACATGAAGTTTTCCGTATAAAAGGTTTTTTTCCGAAAACAATAGGGACATCCGACATAAGAAAAGGAGACTTTGTATCTATGGATCTGAAAAACAGCGTGACCAAGGAAAACCTCCTCCGCGCCTTCGCCGGGGAGAGTCAGGCCAGGAACCGCTACACCTTCGCCGCCGGCGTCTGCCAGCAGAACAAATTGCAGCTGCTGGAGCAGATCTTCCTCTACACCGCCGGGCAGGAGAAGGAACACGCCGAGGTGTTCTACAACCACCTGAAGCAGGGCGGGTGCGAGAACATCACCATCACCGCCAACTATCCCGTCGACCTGCCGGACCAGCCTGTACAGCTGCTGGAGCTGGCGCGGCAGCACGAGATGGACGAGTTCGGCGACGTGTATCCCGCCTTTGCAGAGAAGGCCCAGGAGGAGGGCTTCGCGGAGATCGCCCGTCACTTCCGCCAGATTGCCGAGATCGAGAAGGTCCACGCGGAGCGGTTTGAGCGTTTCGCCAAGTATCTGCGGGAGAACAAGCTGTTTGTCAGCGACGTGGAGACCGGCTGGATGTGCCTCAACTGCGGCCATGTGTTCACCGGGAAGCAGGCGCCCGCCAAGTGTCCTGTCTGCTCCCACGACCAGGGGTATTTTATCCGCCTGGAGCTGTCGCCATACGAGAGATGACGCCAGAGGGCCGTCCCGACAAACGGGACGGCCCTCTGCAAGTTTTCCTTGACGGGGTGCGGGCAAAAACCTATAATGAGAGGCAAAGCGTATGCGCACGGAAAGGAGATGTCCCCAATGACGCCAAGAGTTGCCGCAATACATGATTTGAGCAGCTTCGGCCGCTGTTCGCTGACCATCGTGATGCCGGTGCTGGCCGCGATGGGAGTCCAGTGCTGTCCGCTGCCCACCGCGCTGCTGTCCACACACACAGGTGGATTCCAGGGAAACACTTTCCTGGACCTGACGGACCAGATGAGGCCGGTGGCGAATCACTGGAAGGCGGAGGGCGTGGAGTTTGACGCCGTTTACACCGGGTTTATGGGCTCGCGGGAGCAGATCTCGCTGACGGGGGCGTTTGTCCGGGACTTCAGGCGGCCTGGATGCCGCATCGTGGTGGACCCGGTAATGGGGGACCACGGGCGGACCTACCGGACCTATACGCCGGAGATGTGCCGGGAGATGGCCGGCCTGTCGGCGCTGGCGGATGTGATTACGCCCAACCGCACGGAGGCCGCGCTGCTGCTGGGGGAGGACTACGGGAGCCTCCGGCTGGACCGCGAGGCGGATTGCAGAAGATGGTGCGAGGCGCTGAGCCTGGACGGGCGGCGTTCTGTGGCGCTGACGGGGGTTTCGCTGACCGGGCGCACGGTGGGAGCGGCTTGCTTTGACCGGGACACAGGCCGCGTGGAGTTTGCGGACGCTCCGCTGGTGGAGGGGCAGTTCCATGGCACAGGGGACCTCTTTGCCAGTGTGCTGGTGGGGGCTGTCGTTCAGGGGCGTACTCTGCGTGAGGCGGCGGAGCTGGCGGCGGAGTTCACCAGCCAGTGCGCCCGGCGGACCCGGGAGGAGGATACGCCCCAGCGGGAGGGCGTGGACTTTGAGCCGCTGCTGTGGCTGCTGGGACAGAGGATGGAGGAAAGGGAGCCATGCCGGAGCTGACCACGGACGTCCGGTACGTCAAAGGCATCGGGGAGCAGCGGGCCAAGGCGCTGGAAAAACTGGGAATCCGGACCTTGAGGGACCTGATTTCCTACTTCCCCCGGGCTTACGATGACCGGCGGGCCTATAAGAAGATCAAGGATCTGGAGGAGGGGGAAAACGCTTGTGTGGAGGCCATGGTCGCCGCCGCACCTGTGCTCAGCCATATCCGCAAGGGCCTGGAGCTGGTGAAGCTGCGGGCGGTGGACGAGACGGGAGCGCTGGACGTCACCTTCTTCAATCAGGCGTACATGAAGGACAACCTGCGGGCGGGGGAGACGTATACCTTTTTCGGCAGGGCGGAGGCGGCAGGGAGAAGGCGGTCCATGGCGAACCCAGCCGTTGAGCGGGAGGGGGCGCGGCTCATGACCGGACGGATCATGCCCGTCTATCCCCTTACCGCCGGAATCAGCCAGCTGACGCTGGTGAAAGCTGTGGAGCAGGGCCTGGCGGCCTGTCAGAAGCTGCTGCCGGACCCTCTGCCGGACCAGGTGCGGCGGGAGCATGAGCTGTGTCATGTGGGCTACGCCTATGGACAGATCCACTTCCCCGCCAGCGAAGAGGAGCTGGCGATTGCGCGGCGGCGGCTGGTGTTTGAGGAGCTGTTTCTGCTGGCCATCGGACTCAGGCAGCTGAGAGGACGGCGGGATACGCTGGCTTGCGCGCCCTGGGCGGATACGGACCTGTCGGATTTCTACGGGCGGCTGCCCTTTGCGCTGACGGGAGCCCAGCGCAGGAGCATCGGGGAGATTCAGGCGGATCTGTCCGTTGGGAGACCCATGAACCGGCTGGTACAGGGGGACGTGGGCAGCGGCAAGACGATGGTGGCCGCCGCCGCCATGCTCTGCGCGGCGCGGAATGGGAAGCAGGCGGCGCTGATGGCTCCCACGGAGATATTGGCGGAGCAGCACTACAAGGGGCTGGCTCCGCTGCTGGAGGACATGGGGGTGGCCTGTGCCCTGCTGACCGGGGCGATGCCGGCGAAGAAGCGGCGGAGCGTTCTGGAAGCAGCGGAGAGCGGAGCGGCTCAGGTGGTGATCGGCACCCATGCGCTGATCAGCGCGGATGTGGCGTATCACGATCTTGGGCTGGTGGTGACGGATGAGCAGCACCGTTTCGGCGTGAACCAGCGTTCCGCGCTGGCGGCCAAGGGGGAGCGGCCCCACCTGCTGGTCATGTCGGCTACGCCGATCCCCCGGACACTGGCGCTGATGATCTATGGCGACTTGGATGTATCGGTCATAGACGAGCTGCCGCCAGGACGGCAGAAGATTGATACCTTTGCCGTCCCTGGCAGCTACCGCCAGAGAATATACAAATTTCTGGGCAAGGAGATTGCCGCCGGGCGGCAGGCATATGTAATCTGTTCAATGGTGGAGGAAAACGACCAGATTCCCGATGAGCGCAAGGCGGCAGCGGATTATGCGAAAATGCTCCAGGAGAGGGTGTTTCCCCAGCTGACGGTTGCATGTGTCCATGGGAGGATGAAGCCAAAGGAGAAGGACAAGGTCATGTCCGCCTTTGCCGCTGGAGAAATCCATATTTTGGTCTCCACGACGGTTGTGGAGGTCGGGGTGGATGTGCCCAACGCCACAGTCATGGTCATTGAGGACGCGGACCGCTTCGGACTCAGCCAGCTCCACCAGCTGCGGGGCCGGGTGGGCCGGGGGAAGTACAAATCCTACTGCATCCTTATATCCGACAATCAGAGCGAGGAGTCCCGGGCCAGACTCAAGGTGATGACCCAGACCGGAGATGGGTTCAGGATTGCCGAGGAGGACCTGCGTCTGCGGGGACCGGGAGATTTCTTTGGACGGAGGCAGCACGGACTGCCGGCGCTGAAGGTGGCGGACCTGAGCTGCGATATGGCGCTGCTGCGGGAAGCGCAGCAGGCGGCGGAGGGCGTGCTGGCCGCTGACCCGGAGCTGAAGGGCTGTCCGGTCGCGGCGGAGCGGCTGCGGGAGATGTTTGAAACGAACGAGGAAGCGATGAATTAGCAGGGGAGGCGGCAGGGTATGGAAGGAAGGACCTACATCAGCGCGGTAAGACTGTCGGGGGAGATCGGGTACGGCTCCTATCTGGCGGCGGTCCCGGCAGTCCGGCATCTGATGCGCGCCGGGCAGCTGAAGCTGGAGAAACCGGTCACGTTCTTTGTTGGAGAGAACGGGACGGGCAAGTCCACCTTGCTGGAGGCTATCGCTGTGGCTTACGGGTTCAATCCGGAGGGCGGGACCAGGAATTTCCGCTTTTCCACGGAAGACTCCCACTCAGAGCTGTGGAAGAGCCTGACCCTGGTCAAGCGGGGCCATGCCTCCGACGGTTTTTTTCTGCGGGCGGAGAGCTTTTATAATGTGGCTTCCAACATTGATCAGCTGGACCGGGAGCCCTCCTTCAGCCCTCCGGTCATCGACAGCTACGGAGGTGTGTCGCTGCACCGCCGTTCCCACGGGGAGAGCTTTCTGGCAGTGGTGCAGAACCGCTTCGGCGGGCATGGCGTGTATCTGCTGGACGAGCCGGAGGCAGCGTTATCTCCTACACGGCAGATGACGCTGCTGTGTCAGATGGATGAGCTTGTAAAGCAGATGTCGCAGTTCATTGTCGCCACGCATTCGCCTATTTTGATGGCGTACCCGAAGGCGGATATCCTCGAGTTTTCTGGTGAGGGCATCCGGGCTGTGGACTACCGGGAGACGGAGCACTATCAGGTAACCCGGCGCTTTCTGGAGGACCCGGAGCGGATGCTGAGGTATCTGCTGGAGGACTGAACCCCGCTTCCAACCGTGCTGTCTCCGGCATAGAATAAACGGGAGGGATGCCGGTCATGGACCCAAGGGAACTGAGCTTACTGGTGGCGGCTATGGCGAATGCGCTGTATGACAGTATACCAGCCGGGGAGCTGGCCGTGCTGGCCGCAGTCTTCAATCAGCTGGGAGATACCCTGGAGACGCTGGCAGCCCAGGCGGAGCTGCTGCAAAACAGAAAAGCTGGGGCAGGCTGAACGCCTGCTCCAGCTTTTTGGGGAACAAATCAGAAAGGAAAACTGCAGCGTGTTAGACGGCTAATTCAAAGCCATGCCAGGTATACGCACGTGCGTGGATAATTGACCAGGTGTACTGGTGAGCCTCGCATTCCTCCCAGGTTAGATAGCGGAAGAAAAACTCTACGTCCAGATGGCAGGGGATGATATCAAGAATAATCTCCTGAATCTGTTCGAAGCCATCAGGAACACCGGCCACATCGGGAAAGATGATACGGACGTACCCGAATTGGCCGGTCTCCTGGACCACGGCTTTGATGCCGCAGCCGGAGATCGTGTTGTTGATGTCCGTGAGCGTAAAGCTGTCTCCGCTGATGCGCAGCAGGGCGGCAATCGCCTGCCGGCGCAGCTCGGTGGTGTATCGGACCGGAGTCCGGGCAAACAGCGACTCCCACCTGTCCAGCCCTTCATCTTCCGCGGTGGCAAGGGCGCTCTCCTGCTCCACGTGGTCCAGATGGCTGCTCAAGGCATCAAGCTCATGCCCCAGAGCGTCCAGCTCGCTGCGGCTGAGGCTTCCTGTCTTGAGATCGTATATGCCCAGCGGCCGCAGCAGATTTACCAGATGTTCACTGTATCCCATGCTACGCCTCCATCTGGGTGATCGACACGTTCCCAAGGTAAGGCAGCACGGTGGGATTTGCCAGTATGTCCGCAGAGGGCGAGGTGAAATGATAGTTCTGTACGCTGTCCAGATCATAAAGAAGATTGCCCAGGAAGGCCAGTGTGACTTCCTTGCCTAACAGGGCTCCGGTGAATGCCGCCCGCAGGGCCGCGTCCGCATCTGCCCGAGCGGTCTCAAAGCTGTATCCGCTTGCAGGCTGGATCGCGGCCTGAATCGTCACTGGCTTTATTGTGGGAGTCAGCACCCACAGGTCCACGGAAATTTCCCGCTTTTCCTGCAAGTACTCGTTTATCTCCGACAGCAGCGCCGTATCAGGGATGCCCGCGTCAGTAGCGATATAGAGGTCTACCGACCCGACGCCTCTGGGGTGCCTTACCGCCACGGCTGCCGCTACGCCGGTGAAGGACATGGCGGCCTGCTCGTAGTATGCCGCATTGGCCCCGTTGGGCAGGCGGCGGTAGCTGTCCAGCAGGCGGCGTCGCAGCCCCTCGTCATTCTCCGCGTCTTCGCCGCCGCTGAACGCCTCCGGGTTGGTGCAGGCCTTGATGCCTACTGGCATGGCGGCCATGATGGTGACGGTGTTGACAGCGGCGTTGCCCTGCCTTCCCGGTTCCAAGGCCATAGCAGGAACATCAACATACAGCGATCCGGCTTCCAATACGGCGTCGTCCGTCGTAGCGAAGCGCACACCGTCCTTCGTCATACATACCGTGCCGGACCTCACTTCCAAATCTGCGCTTACTGCGGTAGATACCCCAAAGCGAAGCCGCCCTGTCGCGCAGGTGGCGATGCTCCGGCTGATGCCGCGCAGCTCGGCGTGGCGGTCCAGGTATTCCCCGGCGGCTGTTTGCGGAAAGCTCTGATCCAGCAGCCACTGCGCCTGAAAATACAGACCTTGGATCTGCGCCGCCGCCGCGTAAAGGCGGGCCGCCAAATCGCATGAGCTGCTGGGCAGGTACCCGCTGATTTCACCAAATACGGCCAGCATTTCCGAATAAATTGAATCAATTGTTTTTTCCATATTGTACTCCCTCCGGCTAAACTGCCATGGACATGGACAGCTCCGTTCCCTGATAGTCCAGCCATACTGTCAGTTGTACCTGTCCATCCCCCAGGGCGGCAAGCTCCACATCCGTCACACGGACGGGCTCCTCCGCCAGCGCCTCCGCCGCATACTGCCGGGCAGCGGAAAGCCGCTGAGCGGCAGGCTCCCTGGACAGCAGATACAGCCTGCTGCCCAGCCGGGGCAGAAAGGAAAGTCCGCCTCTTCGGGCGGTCAGCCGGAAGAGAACCCGCTCCAGCAAGGCTTCCGCCCCTTCGCAGCGCACTACGCCCCCCAGCCCGTCGGGGATATAGTCGCCGTTTTTCAATCTTGGCTCCATATGGTTTCATCCTCCTATATCAAACGCACGAACAGGGGCGGTAGGGCTGTCCGTTTATAATCAGGTTTCCGTTGACGCTGAGCGTTCCGTTGACTGTCACCGCCCCTGTCAGCTCCACGTCGCCTGTCAGATTGATGCTGCCCTTGATCGTTCCGTCCCCCTCGGCGGATAGATTTCCCTTGACGGCAATGCTGCCGTCGGCGCGCAGGAAGATAAAGGTATCTCTGCTGGAATGAAGATACAGCTCCCCTGGCACAAGGTCTTCCGGCGCGGCCCCGGCGGTATCCGCCGCTATGATGCACTGTTCCTGGCCGCCCGCGCCGCCTTTGATTACCAACACTGTGTCCCCGGCCTTGGGCTGCCAAATCACTCCTGATGGTGAAAAGACAGACAGATCCCGCTGTTCACCGCGGGTCATCACTGAGGCGCTGCCTCCGCCGATTGTCGTTGTGCCCATGTCAGCGGCAGCGCCCTCCCGCGCCGCGCTCTGGCGCAGCGCGATGGATTTTGATAGCCACATTTCCCTTACCTCCTGCTTAATGTCACTTCCGTCCGCTCCCCGTCTCCATCCATCCTGCTTCTGGAAGCTACGACATCATAGCTTCCAGACAGCCTCAGCCGGTCCAGCGCCAGCCCCACGCGGTCCCCAGGAGAGGCCGCGAAGGCAAAAGGCAGCTCCAGCGTGATCTCAAGCTGTTCCAGAGCGGACTGCGCAATCTGGTATTCCCCGGTATAGCGGCGGCTGTTGGCGGTACTCCGCGGCATGTACAATACATGCCGCCGCTGTCCGCCGGTTTGTACGAATTCCTCATTCGGTACCGAGAGAGTGATGCCCTGAACCTTATCCTGGATCAGCATTTCGGAGATCACGCCATACCGCTGTTCCCGCTTGCGCAGGGACAGCAGCGGAGTGCTGCCGTCTACGCGCAGCTCCCGCCCGCTGCCCCAAAGCGGCTGGACGACCAGCGCGCCTTCTCTGGTGAAGTGGGGATCAAACCCGCCGAACCGGTTGGTAAAACCTTGCAGAGCCTTCCACTGGCTGGAGCCGGAGGAGACAACGTAGTTGTTTCCTGAAATGCTCTGCTGAAAGTCTGTCTGAATGCCATAGGGGGACACATGGTTCTCCAAAATCTCCTCCAGCACCGCCCGCTCATAGGAGAGCGCCTCTGACTCGTTGTCCAGCAGCAGCGCGGCCATCCCCCGGCCCTCTACCGTCGCCAGAAGCCCCTGCTGGGACAGGGAGATTTCATAGGCGTCAACCACTCCCTGCAGCATAACCTCACCATCCTGACAGGCGGTAAACCGGGTCGCTTTGGGCAGTACCTCCGACATACTTTCATCATACAGGCATGTAACGCTCATGCTGTCGCAGGGAACGTTTCCCGTATAGGTCAAGTCCCACCGCAGCAGGACCGGCAGTTGATAGAGCCCGCCATCGTAGGTCTCAAGACGGATGGTCATCACGGAATCACCACCACCTCTCCGACGCGGATCAGATTGGGGTTTTTGATGCCCGGATTGACCTTCAGCAGGTCCTCCAGCTTTACATTGTACCGGTTGGAGATGCCCCACAGGGTATCTCCGCTGACCACGGAATGGGTGGTTTTTGACGGGGCCGCACTCACATCCTGGCCGGAGCTGCCGCTGTTTGCCATGCCCAACGAGGTCAGGCTGTCGTTGTACTCATCGTACCGTTCCCGGAACTCAAAGCTATAGCGCACATAATCCGGCAGAGGTTCCTGCTCCAGCTTCAAGGCGGTGAAATAGGCGTTGGAGATCTGCCACAGCGGATGAATGAGCAGCCCTGGTCCGTTGTCGTAAAAGATGGACGCAAGCTTCTTGAACTCGTCATAGGCGCCCTCACCGGAAAACTCCCCCTGACCCCGCATGACCCGGCAGCCCAGGCCCAGATCCTGCATACAGTAGTGCCCGAATGGGACCTTGTGTACCGCAATCTGCCGCTCGTAGGCGATAGAGTAGGTTGCCGGATTGTAAGGCCAGATATAGTCCTTGTAACGCATTGGTGTCAGCAGCATCGTGTTCACCTCCGTCAATACAGCGGGAATCCGTTGTCATACCGCCGCCCGTCCCGCTCGAAAGCCAGCGAAACAGCCTCCGCCGTCAGCGGAGCGGGACCTGGGATCACCAGCTCCTCCGTCACACCGCTCCATCGGCTCTGCGGCATCGCCGGCTGGGTCTGCACAACCACACCCGCGCCCACTGGCAGTTCTACACCGCCAGTCAACTCACCCTGAACGGCATCTGGCGCAAGCGCCCGCTCCTCTGCGCCAGTCTCCGTCCGCTCCGCATCGGGAACCTGCCGCCCTATATCCCGTCCCACTTCTGACGCACGGGGTACAGCCGTTTCTGCTTCTGCATGGACAGCGGGGATACCGTCCAATAGACCACGTTCAGGTGTTGGCTCTGCCGGAGGGAGCGGGATGTCCCGCTCCTCCGGCAGAGCGCGCCATAGAACACCAGATGTACCCGCCGCCGCATCCTCGGGATAATCGTGCGGCGTACTTCCAGCGCTTTCCGCGTTCTGAATCTCTTTCCGAACCTCTGCGGATACCGCTTCCGCATTCCCTGCCCGGGAGACCGGAGCGAAGGCCGCTTTCGCAGCCTCTATCTCCGCAACTGTTGCCCTGACGGCCTGGGACTGAGAATCCGCGCTTTCCTGCATCGAATGGAATCGTACCGGGTCAAAGGACTCGCTTACTCCGCGCTCCATTTTAGCTGTGCCGCTGGAAAACGTTTGCTCATGGGCGGCTTCTGCCAGCATACGCATTTGCTCCGCCAGTCTGGAGAGACTGTCCAGCGCACTGGGCGGAATTTGGAAACTGACCTGAATCAGCTTCTCCCTGTCCATCAGGCGGCCACCTCAATTCGGCTGGTGGCCACCAGCGTCACCTTCTCAGCCACCATGGAGCCGACCTTGCCTTCCTCCTGGATAGCGCTCCACTGGCAGCCGCTGTAGATGACCTTTCGGTCCGGCTTGCAGATGACCAGTGAGAAGTTTGCCAGAGAGAAGAAGTCGATGCCGTCACTGATGGCGTCATCGGTAGCATAGAGCCGGGTCAGCTCCAGCACATACTTGTTCTGTCCGTTGATTGTTGCCACCGGCTCGCTCTCGCCGAATGCCTCCACCACCTGGCTGCTCTTGGTAGCCTTAGCGGTGTAGCTCTGCACAACCGCGACCTTCCGGCCCTCCAGCTCCAGATAAATGTCACAACTGGTAGGAAATCCTGTTACTTCCATAGGTCACAACCTCCTTAAATCGTGATATGGGCGGTGAGATAGATCTGATTCAGACCATGTGCCACGGAAAAGCTGAACTCAACCAGGCAGACAGTAGGATCATCATCACACACGGATACGGATACATCGCCGTATCCGTCAATGATCTCGGCACGCAACTTGCTTTCCAGCTCCACGATGACCTGGGAGCGGATGGCCCCCCTGGTCTGTACTGTGTTTTTTGCCTGACTGAAGCGGGAGCGCAGGCTCTGGCGGATCGAGGGTATCACATCGTCTACGATCAGGATCGTAGTCAGTTCCCGCCAGGTAGAGTCATCCGCTCCGCTGGTAGAGGTGCGTGTGGTGATGCCGCGCACGGGAGAAACCACGCCGCCGACCGCTTCCAGAGGCGTCACGCCGCCCCGCACCAGCAGATCAATGTCATTGTCGCTGTATTGCTCGCTGACGCCGCCCAGTCCGTACAGCGTTGAGCCGTTCAGCGGGATAGCGGGATCCCTGGTGACGGCGATTGCTGCCGCCACAGCCGCAGCGGCAAACACACCGGACAGCCTTTTCCCGGCGCTGTCCAACCCGTCCGGCCCAACCAGGACCATGCGCTCACTGTTGAGTTCCTTGGCCCGCGCCGTCAGCTCTGAGGTGGACGCGCCGTTCATGCCAACCACAGCGATCCTCTCCCGGTGTGCGGTGGAGGCCCTCTCCAGGCTGTTCCGGAGGGCCTGCTGGACCGCCAGTTCACCGCTGTCGCAGACCACTACCTGTACGTTTTCCGTTCCCTGCAAAGCCGCGAACGCGCCAGCGTAATCCTCGCCGTCCACAGCCACAGCGGTAACCATGGACGCGCCGCCCATAAACAGCAGCTTCAGTAGCGTGGACATGCCGGGGGATGCGGCGCTGTCCTCACCAAACACGCTCAGTCCCATCTCATAGCTGGTGACCGTCACCGGCGTATTGGGTGTCCCGGATTTGCTCTTGGCCACTGCGCCAATCGCGCGGGCGGCCCTGCCGCCCCGCAGGGAGGCGGATGCGTCGTAGGAGGAATAAACCCCCGGACGCTCGTGGATAATACTGTTCATTTGGTCAAAACACCTTTCAAAATAAAATCTGCCAGCTCAAGCTGTTCTTCCGATGTCTCCGCGACGAAAAACGCGCCGCAGGCGAGACTTCCCCGCCGCAGGAACATAGAGGTATCCCCGTCCCAGACGGTTTCTTCCCATTTCAGCTCTATGGGCCGCAGTCCGGAGGGGAGTCCATTCAGCATCACTTGATGCAGTGCCTCCAGAACGTAGTCGCACCGTCCCGCTCCCTCACCGGGCGGACAGTAGATGTCCAGGGAAAGCACCAGCTCAAGCCGCATCCCATAGACCTCCTGGCAGTCCAGTGTATCCGGATTGACCCGCTGGCCCATATAGCTGCCCATAGCTCCGCCCCTGCTCTCTCCGGTACGCAGCCCTATCGCTACCACCGGCTCGTGATAGGACTTGGCCCATCCTGGCGAGTAGGCGGTGTGCGCGGCAATCCCGGCGTTTTTCAGTGCGCCGGCAAGGGCTGTCTTTACCTGTTCCAGTCCATTCACAGCGCAGCCTCCTTTTCCCGCCGCAGGATCGCCCGCCAGTAAAACGCCTCGTCCTGCCAGTAAACAGGCTGCGTCTCCTGCACAACCAGCTTTACCCCGCCACAGGACATCCGGTCTCCGGTCCTGACCTCCAGATCAGCCCGCCCGATGTAAAGCCATCGGTGTTCCCTGACCGGTCCCAGCGGCGTCACCGCCACTGGCGGTTCCGCCTGTGTTTTCAGGACTGGCTGCAAAAACGCCCTGATTTTCTGTGCCTCATCGCCGTCTCTTGAAGCCAGCGTCACCGTCTGCCCATATCGCTCCATGGCCCGCTCCAGGCGGGCCTTCATCCCTTTACCTCCGAGAAGGCGAAGCTGTCGTCCGCCCAGTAGGGCTCCATCATCTCGGCCGCATGACGCCGCATGGACGCGGCCGCCTCGCAGCCATCGCCGCTGCTGCTGACGCGCAGGCTCACATCTCCTGCGGAAAGCTGCTCCACATCCCCGCAGCTGCGGCAGGACATCAGCCCTGCGGCAGCCATCATGGCCGCTGCGCACAGGAACGCGTCGCCGCAGTCCTCCGCCGTCAGACCTGGACGCAGCCGCCGTTTGACGTCGTCCACAGCAGCAGTACACAGAGCCGCCAGCAAGGGCCGTTCCGCGTCTGTCGGCAGAGTAACAGCAGCGGCCAAAAGCGGAATTTGTTCAAACATCCGGCATCCTCCTCAAATCGTCAGGATTTTCCCTGCGTCAGTATACAGCTTGGCAAAGCCGGAGATGCTGGTGATCGCCGCCCGCTCCACCTGCCGGTCAATGAGCTTGTCGTACTCAACCATCACATCGCCCGCGCTGACCATCTCCAGCGCGTAGTTGCGGTCCAGGCCGATCAGCTTGCCCGCAGGCATAGCGCTGGTGCGCAGCAGCGTCGCGCCCAGAGGCGACGCAAGCGTGCCGGTGCCCTGGAAGTTCAGCCCGGTCAGGGGATTCTGAAATTCGCTCATTTTCAACATGTCCAGCATCACCGCGTTGGGGACCAGAATAGTGTTCATGGTGTAGGGATCGAACTGCCCCCAGAAATCCAGCAGCGCCTCATAGGTCAGCGACCCCTTGGTCCCGCCGACCGGCGCAGTACCCACGGCAAACGCATCTGCGGGATTGTCGTTCCCATCCCCGTCAGTAATGACCTTGATCGCGTCCTCCAGGTGCATTCTGGCAATATGGCTGCCAATCTGCCGCAGCGTAATGGAGAACAAATCCAGCCGCTGGAAGCGGATCGCCTCATAGGAGGCCACCAGCATCCGGCCTCTCTTGTGGAGCTTCACCAGATTGCTCTGGGTCCGCACGGTGGTCTGAGGCAGCTGAGCTCCCTCCTCCACGCGCTTCAGGCTCTTTTCGTCCTCGCTGGGTACAGAGGAGATCGAACGGTAGTCCATCCCGTCAAACTGCGTTGTGGTAGCGGTGATCGAAGGCAGCACGTTGTCCTCCTCCATCCCCTGGCGCACCACGCGGGACACGAACTCAGGGAACAGCACCGCCGACTCCGTGGTCCGGAAGAACTTCTCCACCACATCGGAGCGGCTGCCCTTCACATGGATGTCAAACCGCTTGAGCTGCCGCTGAAAGGCGTCCAGCCCCTCCAGGGGGGTGCCCCGGTAATTCTCGCTGGGATCGGCGGCCTCCAGCGCCTGCGTGAAGGACTTCCCGGCCTCACCGTACATCCCCTTCTCCAGTCTCAGATTATCGTAGCTGTAAGACATATTCCATATCCTCCTTTAAAGCATGATCGTCACGGTTTTCGCCGTGGTATCCATATCCGCAACCAGGCAGGGCGTCCCGCCGCTGGCGGCGGTCTTTACGCCGCCCTTCCCATCTGCGGCCAGGGAACACCAGCCCACCGCAGGAGCGGCCCCGCTGTACCCGACGGTCACAAATCCGCTCACTTGCACCGTGCAGGCGTCGTCCTTGCAGCACAGCGCCACGCCGCAGAACGGATCGTCCGCGCTGCATGCGGCCACTGTACCGCCGCTCTTCATCTTGACAACCTGGCCCTCAGCCAGATTGCCGCCCAGAAACGTAGCGCAGACCTGGCCCACGCCTTCAAAAGAAACGCTCATACAAAAATCCTCCTTCATCAAATCAGAAATGCCCTGTCTTCATCCTCGCAGGCCACAGGGCCCCTGGCCTTTAACTGGGGGGCGGGGGGATACATCGCGTCCATGCGCCGCTGGTACACGCGGGTCATCTCCAGCAGCTCGCCCTCGTTCATTTTCTCGGACATGGCGGCAAAGATTTTGAGATCCATGGTCTCTTCCGTCAGCCCCGCCAGCCGTACCAGCTCCCTGCGCAGGTTCTCCATATAGCTCCTGCCCAGCTGCGCCTCCTTCTCCAAAGCCTCCAGCTGCCGCAGGCAGTCCGGGTGCGCGGACAGCGCGCGCTTCAGATCGCCGCCCGGCTCATACGCGAAGCTCTTGATGACCCCCGCCTTTCTCTGCGCCGGAACCGCCACGAAGCTCCACTCATAGGCGTCCGTAGGCTCCTTCAGCGTAAAGAAGCACAGCTTGCCGCCATACCGCTTGCCGCCCTGGTGCTCGCAGCGGTCCTTCCCGCAGATGGAGCAGCTGCGGCCCGCCACGCTGCACCCGACGCTGACCTCCTTCTTGATGCCCGCCTCGATCTCATTAATCAGCGTTTCATTCTTCTCGCTGCGCAGCATATAGGCATAGCCCTTCAGATACTGGCAGCCGTCGCCCGCGCCGGTCTTGCCGCTTTCCCGGCAGACCTCGGTTTTGTAAAGTCTGGCGGTCTGGCCCTCGGCGGACCAGTTGTGGTCGAAGATGCCGCTCTTCCCCACAAACAAGCGGCTCAGCGCTTCCAGCGCCTCCTCGTCGAACCGCTCCCAATCCCGGTCGATCTCATTGTCGCACAACCGGATAGCGAAGGTATAAATCTGATCGGGCGTCAGCTCCGTCTTACTCAGGCGGTTAATGAGGATCATATCCTCCCGCGCCACACTGTGCCGGGACACACTGCCCGGTTCTTTTCTGATCTCCAATGGACTGCTCCTTTCCGCATAAAGCGTCAAATCTGTATTGTGCGGGGCCTCGGCTCCCGCGTGGAACCTACTCGTTGTCATGGGCGCGCGCTCTCCCGGCGGCCCGTTCGGCCGCGTCGTTTTCCAGCGCCAGCTTTCTGGTCTGCTCCCTGTACCAGTCCGCCTTGGCCTCCTCCAGAAGATCCTGCAGGTTGATATCGTCCCAGACCACCTGGAAATCGCATCCATACCCGTGCATCCGCAGCCACAGCTGGCAGATCCGCTCAATGGCCGGAGTCAGCGACCGCCGGATGGCGGTCATCTCGGTGGTCAGCAGGTCGGCCTGCTGGGTGCTCATCCGCTCCGTGCTGGACCAGCTCAGCCCCAGCATAAACGGCGGGATTCCCGTCTTGCTCACCAGTTGTTCCAGAATCTGCCGGATGGGCACGGAGCTGTCCAGGATCTGGTTGTCCGCGCCGATGACCTTGATCTCAACGTCTCCCACGGCGACGAAATCCCGCACGTCGCCGCTCCTGGTCCGCTCCATGGCCCGGCTCCATTCGCTGGCCAGCTGCCGGCTTCTCTCCTGGGCCATGCCCCGTTCCCACTCGCCGTCCCCCGGCTTGTAGACCACGGCAAAACGCACGTTGCCCATTCTCTCCCAGTTCACACCGATGGCGTAATAAATTTTGCTGAGCAGCTCCGTCAGAAACGGCATGGAGCGCAGCAGAGATACGCCGTAGGGAGATCCCGTCTCCGGATTGAACGGTGTGAACAGCAGCAGCTGCTGCTGGGGCAGGGGAGAGATCTGCCCATAGGCGTCCTGGCCGCACAGTTGGAAATCCAGCGGCCCGTCGCCCTCCCGGACCTGCACGTCCTCCACCCGTCCGCACAGTACGGCGGCAATGTCGCGGTTGCCGGCGGTGGGGACAATTTCGCCCACTGCCTGTCCGCAGACCAGCATGGAGTCCAGGTACTGATCCAGAAACGCGTTGATGCCTCTCTGTCCCCGGCCCACGTCCACACGCTCCAGGAACAGGCGCAGCCCGCGCTCGGCCTCCGGGTCCCCGCACCGCGCGGAAACGCCGCCGCACAGCCGGATAATCTTGTAGATGCAGGCGTCCACCAGGGGGACGCTTTCCCGGATTGCGCGGTACAGCCGCACCTCGCCCTGCTGCAAAGCGGTGTAGCCGCCCAGCATCCCGAAGGGGGCGCTGTCGCCGCGCCTGATCTGGGGCGTGGCGGCGGCCTCAAGGACCGGCTCATGTTTTCTTCTGAATAATTTCATCACTCAACTCCTTCCGTGCAGTGCCGCTTCGCGCCACTGCCGGGCCGCAATTGGCCGCAGGCCAATTGCGGCCCTCACTTCATCGAAACCACCCGGTTGCTCTGCGGGGGTGTTACCCCCTCCGCGCCACCGAGCAGAAGACCCCCTCACTCTCCTTCGTGTCCGCCACGGTGACAGCGAAATACCGCATGTCGTCCATCGCGTGATCGTTGTCCTTGTGGGGGGCGTCCCGCCCGTTGGTTTCCTCGCTCCAGCGGTACAGCGCCATTTCCCTCAGACAGTCCCCGCAGCTCTCGCATATCACGATGCGCCCACGTTTCAAAAGGTCGGCGGTGATGCGGATGCCGGAGAGAACGTCGTTGTTGGCTTTGATGACGCGGTAGCCCGCCTGCCGCAGGGCAGTGATAAAGCTGGCGGCGGAGGGGTCCGCCACCACGCAGCGGATCTGGTGCTGGCTGGCCAGCCGCGTCAGCTCCGCCACATACTCCTGGTCCGTCAGCTGGACGCCGGTACGCCTGGATGCGTAGTAATATTCCTGCACCCGGTACCACACGCCTCCGCTGAGTCCCCAGAGGCCGAAGGAACAGGGATTCGCGGTGCCGTAGTCCACGGAGATGACATACTCCTCCAGCTCGCCCCCGGGCGCGGGCCGCGCGTCCCGCGCCGGGTCAAAGAAGTCGTAAATCAGCCCCTTGGCGGCAGTCCATTCCCCCAGAACGAACCGCCTGTAGAAAGCGCCGCTGTAACTGGACCGGTACCGCTGCCGGATACGGGGGGAGAGGGAGGGGTTGTCCTCCATGGTAAAATGGAGGTACAGGGCGTTTCGCTGCTCAGCCTTCAGAATCCACTCCTGGTAAAACCAGTGCTGCGGGCCTTCGGGGTTGCAGTTGAACCAGAGCCTGGAACCCTGTACGCTGCACCGCGCGATGGCCTGCTCCACAAAGGACCTGGGCATCAGCGCGGCCTCGTCCAGGAGAACGCCCGCCAGGGTAACGCCCTGGATAAAGGCCGCGCTGCCCTCGTCCTTTCCGCCCATGAGGTAGAACCGGTTTTCCCGGCTTCCCCGGCGGATCAGCAGCAGGTTTTCGCTCCGCTTCTCTCTGCACTGGAACCCCAGCTCCTTGAGCACCGGCGTGAGCTCCTGGAGGAGATTGCGCCGCAGTGAGACGACGCTTTTCCCGCAGAAGGCGAATTGCTGTTCCCGGAAGCAGGCCATTGCCCAGCAGACGAAGCTGAGGCCCATGCACAGGGTCTTGCCGCTGCGCACGGCTCCGTCGCAGATGATGGCGTCCCGGTGCCGGTCTGCGGATTTGGGGCCCCACCAGCACATAACGCGTTTCTGCTTGGGAGAGAACCGTTTTATTTTCATCCGTCCTCAGCCTCCAGAGCGTTCAGCAGGGCGCTCATGCTGTCCTCGCCGCCCCCGGCGCATTCCAGCAGCAGGGAAATGGCCTTTATGCGGTCCAGAAATTTGACCTCCACGCTGCCTGCGCTGTTGATTTTGAACTCGCTGACGCCCCAGAGGTCCAGGCTGCCCGCATGGGCGTCGCCGGGCTGGAGGGCCAGGGAGATCGCGTCGTTGGGCTTGCTGAGCGCCACGCGCCGCAGCGCCTCCAGGATTTCCTCCCGATCCAGTTCCATCGAATCACCGTCCTTCACCCATAGTCCGCAAACGCAAAAAAGTTGCACGCGGAGGTGCAACAAGCGGAAAAATTTTTTGAAATATGCGCCATGCTTTGCTGTCGCCGCCCTTGACAGCCCGCCTCCCATTTGTCATCACAGCAAAAAAAGCGTCCCGGAGAGAAAGGACCTCTCCAGGACGCTATACATTAATAATAAAGGAACCAAATCTCACAGATCGTAATGTCCCCTGCAGGAAACAATTTCAATGGTATCGCCTTTTATACGATAGACCAGCCGGTGGGTATCATCAATACGGCGGCTCCAGAAACCGCTCAGATCGCCCTTCAGCGGTTCCGGCTTGCCGATCCTGTCAAAGCTGCCTCGTCCGATATCTCTCAGGAGCGCATTGATACGCTTCAGAGTATTTTTGTCATGGACCTGCCAGTACAGGAAATCATCCCAGGCCTTTTCGCGGAATAGAAGGTCACTCATTTTCCATTGCCTCCAGCTCCGCCATTGTTTTGTGAATACCTCTTCCGGCGTCCAACTCTGCGATTCCTTCCCGCAGGAAGGCCAGATTGCTCTCGCTGAAGAAGGGGTCAACAGAGGCGTCGAAGGGGAGCCGCTGTTCTCTTGCCATTTTTTTAGCCAGCATTGTGACGGCAGTGGACATCGTCATACCCAGCTCGTTGCAGATTTTGTCGAAATCACGTTTCAGGTTTTCATCCATCCGAACGCTGATGGTTGTCTGTGCCATAGTGCTCACCACCTTTCCAGTAATAAGTATAATACATTGTTTATATATTGTCAACACATATAGGCCAAACCTGGGGAAATCAATTTTTAGCGCAGGAACCAGCGAATAGATGAATCCGTGTAGGGGCGAGCATTGCTCGCCCGTGCGCCAAAGGGCTTATACGCGTTACCAATAGCGCGGTGCTGCCCTTGGGGCCGTCATTGGGCCGTCATTGGGCCTGCGGCCCAACGGCCGGCCCGGTAGTGACGCTGACGCGTCACTACCGAACGGGCGAGCATTGCTCGCCCCTACACAGTCTGGCGCGGTTTGGGAGATGGTTCTTCTGAAAATTGATTTCCGTATAAAAATCCTCTTGCACATTCGCCACCACTGTGCTATAATAACCATGGACACAAAACTGATAAGTTCCATCGAGTTCACGCAAAAAGCGATCCCCCGGGGAGAAATGGGCTCCCCGGGGGATCATTTTGGAATTACTGCCTCTTGCTGTGCTGGTCAATCCACTTGCAAACGCAATAGGAAATCACGTCCGCCAGAATTGACACGGCAAAACTGATAAGTATCTCCATCGAGATCACCTCCTTCCTGTTGCCAGTCTGGAGGAGGCAGCGAACACACTATACCATATTTCTCCAAAATTCGCAATAGAGCGGCCATACTTACCGGGGAGATCAATTTTTCGTTTTGTAGATTTCAGGACGAAGAACAATCCTTGTAGGGGCGGATATCATCCGCCCGCTCCCAAAGGGCAGAACCGCGCCTGTTGTTCTGCGCATAAGCCCTTCGGCCCTCGGACGCACAATGTACGCCCCCGCGAGCCCCGTGCCGGATATCCTTCCAATATAATAAACCCCGCGCACCGTAAACTGATCTCCCTGGAGTTGCCCTTCCCCATGCAACTTTGCTCCCGTTCTCACTACATTATAAAATGAGAAAAAAGGGGGCGGGGGCAGGAGCTGTGTAATATTTCAGGCAATGTTACGGTTATATTACAACCCCGTCCGACCCATTGACAAAACGGGTAACGGGTGTTAAACTCGCAAATGTAAACCGCTTGACTCTCAACCCGGCTGTTCTCCCCGGAGCAGATACGGGACCGGCTAGCCACGGTATGTGCGCCGGTGTGAACGATGGCGAGAGGGTAAGGGGCTTACCAAATGGGGTAAGGGGATGACAGATTGGCTGTAAGTCTCCAAAATACGACATTTTCCGCAACTTTTTCCGTATTTTGCAGAAAAAAGTTCAGCTAGTAAAAAATCC
>JAAWQM010000021.1 GCA_022800525.1 Oscillospiraceae bacterium | reverse complement strand
CAGTTGCTCTGCCGACTGAGCTAACGAGTCAAATGGCTGGGATGGCTGGACTCGAACCAGCGGATGCGGGAGTCAAAGTCCCGTGCCTTACCACTTGGCGACACCCCAACATCGATCTGGCTGCTGGAAGAAAAGCAAGGGACTGGGATCAGCTCCCAATCCCTTGCACATTTCTGGGGTGGGTAAAGGGACTCGAACCCTCGACACCCGGAACCACAATCCGGTGCTCTAACCAACTGAGCTACACCCACCAGATATACGGCTGTTCGACCTTGGAAAATGGTACGCCAGAAGGGATTCGAACCCCCGGCCTACTGCTTAGAAGGCAGTTGCTCTATCCAACTGAGCTACTGGCGCTTATATGGAGCGGGTGACGAGAATCGAACTCGCATCCCCAGCTTGGAAGGCTGGTGCCCTGGCCATTGTGCTACACCCGCGTTTGTGCTGCACCCCTGAAGGGCCGCCTGCTTACGCCGCTACTGCAAATCATCAGCTCAGATAGAATACCATATTCCGCACAGTTTGTCAATATTTTTTGCACAATTTTTTTAATGAAAAATTTATATACCTGACCTGCTGGCTCCCCTCGCTATTTCAGCTATTCTTGAAAATTGATTTCCGCGAGGTGACAAGGCCCCATGGTCCGCAGCAGGAACAGTGCGAGCGCACGGGGCTCCTTGTCCTTCCAAAAAATTTAAGGGTTGTTGCTAAATTGTAACAGCTTTTTGGAAAGAAGTATGATATAATAGGCGCTGTATACTATACAGGAGGGACAGGCCCTCCGGAAATTCTCAGAGGAGGAAGCGACGAATGACAAAAAACAAGAAAAGTCTGCCAGTACGGCTGTCCGCCGCGCTGTTGGCTCTGGTTATGGCAATAACTCTGGCCCCTGCCGCCCGGGCGGCCACCGGCTGCCCGATGAACAACTACGGGGATCACAGCATCTACTCCTGGGAGGTGGCCGCCGAGGCCAACTGCCATGAGGACGGCATCCGGCGGGGCATCTGCACCTTCTGCGGCGCCACGGTGTACGACCCCATCGCCAGGGACCTCAACAACCACGACGCCGTCTATACCGACGAGGGCAACGGCTACCACTCGGGCGTGTGTACCTACCACCCCAACGCCGAGATCCCCCTGGAGAAGCACACCCCCAACGGCAGCGGCGTCTGCTCCAAATGCGGGGCCGTGGACTACAGCGGGGTCATCCTGAACCTGCCCAATGACCTGACTGTCCCGGTGGCTCTCAACAACGCCGACGCAAAACTGTCCGTGGGCGAGATCAAGCTGACTCTGGGCAGCGCCTCCGGCACCAACGTCACCGATGACTATACCATTTATTATAATTGGTACTACAACGGCACGCCTGTGGCCAACACGGCGGAGTATGTCCTGCCCGCCACTGTCACCGGTAAGGAGGGCACCTACCGCTATACCCTGTTTGTCTCCGCCGTGCCCAAGAGCTCCCTGCGGGACAACGTGTCCGGCTCCTGCAATGTCACCGTCACGGTGGAAGACCTCATCAGCGCCGCCGCCACCGTTTCCACGGAGGAATCCTCCTTCTACCTGGGCGACCCGGACACCTGGTCCGGCGAAAGCGTCTCCGCCCAGATTTACGCGGCGGTACAGGACATTTGCCCCCGCAACGCCGACCCTGACTATGTGGTCTTCCACACGCTGCCCACCAGCGCCGTGGGCAGCCTGAACGTCAGCTCCATCTCCACCTACTACTACTTTGAGGGCAACTCCACCCGCCAGCACATCCTGGACGACGTGCGCTTCACCGTCGCCAGCGGATCCTACGCCACCGCCGGCGATTACACCGTGGGCTTTACCGCCTACGATACCGCCCGCAACAGCTACCCCGGCGTCCTGGTCATCACCGTGCAGCACTACGCGGGGGATATGGATGTGGTGGCCGCCACCTCCAAGGACGGCCTCATCACACTCTCCGCCGGGGACTTCCAGGACTTCTGGAACAGGACCTACCCCAACGGGGCTCTGGACAGCGTCCGCTTTGAGGAGACTCCCCGCACCACCGAGGGCTCCCTGTATGTGGACTACGTCTCCGCCTCCGCCCCCGGCATCCGCGTCACCACCAAGGACAACTTCTATGCCGCGCCAGGCGTCCATCAGTACGGCATTGACGAGGTAACCTTCATTCCCGGCGTCAAGCAGACCGAGTACATCACCCTGAACTTTGAGGCCCGGGGTATCAAGAACAACCAGCAATACGGCTCCATGAGCGGCACGCTCTACCTCTTCGTCCAGAGCGGCGGATCCGCTGACATCTCCCTTGCCGCCGCCTCCACAGGGACGGCCCTGTCCGCCGAGAGCTTTCAGAAGGCATACCAGTCCGCCACCGGCGGCACGGGGACCAGCTTTTACATCCAGCTTCTGGAGGTCCCAGGCAAGGGCGCTCTGTATGTGAACCGCTCCGCCTCCCGTCCGGGCACCCTCCTGACCCAGAGGACCGTGGCGAATTATCCCCTCTCCTACAGCGACAGCAAGGGCGAGTCCATCAGCAGCGTCACCTACGTCCCCGCCGCGGGGACGGCGTCGGAGACCATCCGCTATGTGGCCTGCTCCAACCAGGGCAAGCCCCTGTATACCGGCAAAATCACCTTCACCAACACAGGGACCACAAACACCACGCCCAATCCCTCCGCGCTGGTACTGAATATGACCAGCACCTCCGCCGGAGTGAAGCTCTCCGCCAGCAGCTTTGAAAACCTGCCCGGCGCGCTGGCTCCCAAGCTGACGCTGGTGTCCTTCACACCGCCCTCCGCCGCTTACGGGACCTTCTACTACGGCCGCACCGCCACCGTTCCCGGCACCGCCATCACCAGCAGCAACACCTATTTCAGCGCGGTTACCGCCAATCCCCCCGCCGGAGCCTTCAGCCTGGACAACCTGACCTTTGTGCCCGCCGCCGGGGTAAACGGCGTAATTCCCATCGCCTTCACAGCCTCCGACGCCTCCGGCGGACGCTATACCGGTATGCTGCGCATCACCGTGACCTCTGCGGGGACCACCACGCCCGGCACGACGACCCCTGGCACAACGAACCCCGGCACGACGGTCAAGACCTTCTCCGACGTACCCTCCACTCAGTGGAGCTACCCCTACATCACCGCTTTGACCTCCAGCGGCGTCCTCAACGGTTATGACGACGGCACCTTCAAGCCCGCCAACCCCGTGACCCTGGGCGAGGCGCTGAAGATGATTATGATTGCCGCCAACCCGTCGAAGTACGGCAATCTGACCGCCACCCGGACCCACTGGGCCAGCGGCTATCTGGACCGGGCGGTCAAGGACGGCCTGCTGGCATCCGGCACGGATGCGGATCTGAACCGGAATGTCAACCGCTACACCATCGCTGAAATCGCGGCCAAAGCCATGAAGCTGAGCCCCATTGAGAACGCGACAGTCTCTCCCTTCTCGGACATGGAGCTGACCCACGCCTCCGCCAAGTACGTCCTGCCGCTGTATCAGCTGAAGATTTTCACCGGCAGTACCGACTCCAAGACCGGCAAGATGGTATTCTATGGTGTGAACGCCATCAAGCGCGAGGAGTTCGCCGCCGTGGTCTGGAGGATGCAGAGCTTCGTCCAGACCGGCACAGTGGGCTCCATCAGCGTCGGCTGATTTTGCCCGATTTGACAAAAGGCCGCCCGCTCTCCTCAAAGAGCGGGCGGCCTTTTGTTCTGGGAAGCCAATCCTTCGTCAGAGTTCAAAAGGGGCCCACAATATGCGCCTCAGAAAGAATTTGCTCTGCTTCCGGAAATGTCTCAGTCAGGATATGCAAAATATGAAACGGGAACAATAGACATTCCTACTGCTGTATTATGAAAGCTCGCAGCAATCCACACTACCAGCGCAGACCATCTCCTCGGCCGGAACGACGGACGAAAACCATACCCTCCGCCGGAAAATCTGTGAAATAAGAAAGGGTCCATATATGCAATACGGCTATACGGAACAGCTTGCCAGCCCCCTGCGGGGCAAGGCCCTGGAGGAGCTGAAGGCGCTCCTGGCGAAAACGGGCCTCACCTACGCCCCCGGCATTCAGCACACCGCCCTGGTCCGCGACCCGGACGGCGCTGTCATCGCCGCCGCCTCCCTGGAGGACAACGTAATCAAATGCGTGGCCTGCGACCCCGCCCACCAGGGGGAGGACCTGACCGCCTCCGTGCTCACCGCCCTGCGCCGCAAGGCACTGGAGGAGGGCAGGCGGCATCTCTTCCTCTACACCAAGCCGGAGAACGCCGTCCTCTTCTCTGGACTGGGCTTCCATGAGGTGGCCCGGGCGGGAGAGGCCGCGCTGATGGAGGACCGCCGGGACGGCTTCGTCTCCTGGGCGGAGTCCCTTCGGGTCCCAGCCGCAGGGGGAAAAACCGGCGCGCTGGTGATGAACTGCAACCCCATGACCCTGGGCCACCGGTATCTGGTGGAGAAAGCAGCCGCGCAGTGCGATTTCCTCTACGTTTTGATCGTCTCTGAGGACAAGAGCATCGTCCCGGCGGCGGACCGGCTCGCGCTGGTGCGGGCCAGCCTGGAGGGAATGTCCGGCGTGGTTGTGGCAGAGACCGGGGAATATCTGATTTCCTCCGCCACCTTTCCGGACTATTTTCTGAAGGACAAGTCCCGCTCCGGACAGGTCTGGACGGAGCTGGACGCGGCGGTATTCTGCCGTCTGGCCCAGCGGCTGGGAATCGCCTGCCGCTTTGTGGGCAGCGAGCCCTTCTGCCCGGTAACAGCGGCGTACAACCGCACGCTGGCCCAGGTCCTGCCCCGGCATGGCGTGGAGCTGGCGGAGCTGCCCAGGCTGGAGCGGGACGGCACAGCCATCAGCGCTACCGCCGTGCGGGCTCTGGTGAAGGAGGGCCGGTGGGAGGACATCCGTCCTCTGGTCCCGCTGGCGGTGTACGATTGGTTTTCTAATACGGACAACCGCAGCCGCTTCCTGAAGCGGTCGGCACAGATTTCGGGATAACAGAATAATATTTCGGCAATACCGAACAGCGCCGGTTGAGGTCTTTGCCGTTTTTTGCTACAATGCTTGCAGCGGCATTCGTGATGATGATAGGGCGCGGCGGTCCGCCGCGCCCTATCATTGGTATGTCAACAATTTTCTGTTGTAAGGAGGCCAATCCATGAAGCTGATTCCCACCCAGGAAGCCGTGGGCCATGTGCTGTGCCACGACATGACTCAGATTATCCCCGGACAGTACAAGGACGCCCGTTTCCGCAAGGGACACGTGGTCCGCGAGGAGGACATCCCCGTGCTGCTGTCCATGGGAAAAGAAAATCTGTATGTCTGGGAGCTTGCCCCCGGCATGGTCCACGAGAACGACGCGGCGGAGCGCCTGTGCGCCCTGTGCGAGAACGAGAACATGGTCCGCGGCCAGGTCAGGGAGGGCAAGCTGGAGCTTACCGCTGCCATTGACGGCCTCTTCCGGGTGGACACGGCGCGGCTGAACCAGATCAACCGCCTGGAGGAAATCATGATCGCCACCCGCCATGGGAACCGCCCGGTACGCAGGGGGGACAAACTCTGCGGCACGCGGGTGATCCCGCTGGTGATCGAGGAGCGGAAGCTGGCCCGGGCGGAAGCGGTGGGGGCTGGGAAGCCCCTGCTGGAGCTGCTGCCCTGGAAGCTGAGGACCGCCGCCGTCATCGCCACCGGCAGCGAGGTGGCGAAAGGGCTTGTTCAGGACGCGTTTACTCCGGTGGTGGTCCGGAAGCTGGCGGAGTACGGCATTGAAACCGTCCGCGCCTGCACGCCGGGGGATGATATGGACGCCATCACCCAAGAGGTACTATCCGCCAGGGAGACGGGCGTGGACCTGATTCTCTGTACCGGCGGCATGAGCGTGGACCCGGACGACCGCACCCCGGGGGCAATCAAGTCCAGCGGAGCGCGGATCGTCACCTATGGCGCGCCGGCGCTGCCGGGGGCCATGTTCCTGCTGGGGTACTTCGAGGACGGCACGCCGGTTATGGGTCTGCCGGGGTGCGTCATGTACGCTGAGCGGACCATCTTCGATCTGGTCCTGCCCCGCGTCGCGGCGGACGTGCCCGTCACCCGGGAGGAGATCGCCGCCCTGGGCGAGGGCGGGCTCTGCCTGGGGTGTGAGACCTGCGTGTTCCCGAACTGCGGGTTCGGCGTGTAGGCGGCGGGCCGCCGGCTGCACGCCGCTCTCCTATTAAGGGAGCATATTTTGACAGACCGTGACAAGAAAGGAAGAATAATGATGAAGAGATGGCACAAACTGCTTTCCCTGACGCTGTTCCTTGTGCTGGCGGCGTCCCTTGCCGCCTGCGGCGGCAGAAGCGGCGGGACCGAGCTGGCCGTCTTTGCCGCCGCCTCCATGCAGGAGACGCTGACGGAGATCGGCGAAGCCTACATGAAGGAGCATCCGGACATCACTCTGACCTTCAGCTTCGACTCCTCCGGTACCCTCAAGACCCAGATTGAGGAGGGCGCGGTGTGCGACGCCTTCATCTCCGCCGGACAGTCCCAGATGGATGGGCTGGAGGCGGGCGGCTACATCCTCTCCGGCAGCCGTTTCGACCTGCTGGAAAACAAGGTGGCCCTGGCCGTCCCGGAGGGCAACCCGGCCCATGTCATGAGCTACGGCGACCTGCGGGAGCGGCTGGAGGCGGGCGGCGGCATCCTGCTGGCTATGGGTAACAGCGACGTGCCCGTGGGCCAGTACACCCAGAAGATTTTCGCATATTGGGGCCTGGATGAGGCCGCACTGGCCGCTTCCGGCTGTCTCACCTACGGCTCCAACGTGAAGGAGGTCACCACCCAGGTCTCCGAGGGCACGGTGGACTGCGGCATCATCTATGGCACCGATGCCTTCTCCGCCGGACTGACTGTGGTGGACACCGCTGCGGAGGAGATGTGCGGACAGGTCATATATCCCGCCGCCGTGCTCAGCGGCAGCGGGCATCCGGATGAAGCGCGGGCGTTTATGGATTACGTCCGCTCACCCGCCGGGGCGGCGGTGCTGAAGAGCGTAGGCTTCACGCCCCTGGAGTGAGCGATGGACTGGTATCCGCTGGGCAACTCCCTGCGTATCGCGGCGATCTCCACAGCCGCCGTCTTCTTCCTGGGCACCGGCGCGGCATACTACACCGCCAAGGCTCCCCGGCTGGTCAAGGGGCTGCTGGATGTGGCGCTGACCCTGCCCCTGGTGCTGCCGCCCACGGTGGTGGGCTATCTGCTGCTGCTGGTATTGGGTCCGAAGCGGCCTGTGGGCGCCTGGGCGCTGGAGACCTTCGGCGTGCGGCTGACCATGCAGTGGTGGTCGGCGGTGTTCGCCACGGTGGTGGTGACCTTTCCGCTGATGTACCGCACGGCCCGGGGAGCCTTTGAATCCTTCGACCAGACCCTGGCCCAGGCGGGACAGACCCTTGGGCTGAGCAACATCTGTATCTTCTGGCGCGTCCGGATGCCCTGCTGCCGCCAGGGCATCCTGGCGGGAACGGTTCTGGTCTTTGCCCGGGCCCTGGGGGAGTACGGGGCCACGTCCATGATTGCCGGGTACACCCCCGGGCGGACCGCCGCCATTTCCACCACCGTCTACCAGCTCTGGCGCACTGGAGAGGACGGGCTGGCCCTGCGGTGGGTGCTGGTGAATCTGGCCATCTCTGCGGCGGTGCTGCTGGCGGTGAACCTGCTGGAACGAAAGGATATGGGAAAATGCCGCTGAATGTTCAGATTAAAAAACAGTACGGGGCGTTCCGCTTAAATGTAGATTTCTCCGCCCAGCCGGGGGAGGTCCTGGCCCTGCTGGGGGCCTCCGGCTGCGGGAAGAGCGCCACCCTCAAGTGCATCGCCGGGATTCACCGCCCGGACTGGGGCCGGATTGAGCTGGACGGCCGGGTGCTGTTCGACAGTGAGAGAAGGATTGACCTGCCGCCCCAGAAGCGGCGGGTGGGATATTTGTTCCAGCAGTACGCTCTGTTCCCCCATATGACGGCGGAACAGAACATCGCCGCCTGCCTGGGCCGCCTGGACCGGAAAAAACGCCGGGAGCGGACAGCGGAGCTGGTGGCCCTGCTGCGTCTGGAGGGTGCGGAGGGCCTGCGGCCCGCCCAGCTCTCCGGGGGCCAGCAGCAGCGGACGGCTCTGGCCCGCATCCTGGCATCCCAGCCCCTGGCGATTCTTCTGGATGAGCCGCTGGCGGCGTTGGACAGCTTCCTGCGCCGCCAGCTGGAGCCGGAGCTGCGGGACGTGCTGGAGCGGTTCGGCGGTCCGGCGGTGTGGGTCAGCCACGACCGGGGGGAGGTCTACCGGAACTGCCGCCGGGTCTGCGTCCTGACGGCTGGGCGTTCCGCCCCGGCCTGCGGAATGCAGGAGCTGATGTCAAGCCCGAAAACAGTTGGCGCGGCAAGGCTCTCAGGATGCGGCAACTATGCGCCGGTCCAGCCCGGTCCCCGCCCGGGTACGGTAAGCGTTCCGGTATGGGGGCTTACGCTGGAGGCCGCCGCCCCCTGGCGGGAGGGCGTGACGGTCCTGGGAATCCGGGAGGAGCGCGTCCGCCCCGCCGGAGAAGGCGCGGAGAACGCCTTCCGCTGCCGCGTGGTACGGGTGACGGAGGACGTATCCGCTATGCTGGCGGACCTGCAGCCGGAGGGCGCGGCGGAGAATGCGCCCTTGCTGAGGATGGCGCTGGGAAAGGATGTCTGGGCCGCTCTGCCGGACAAGGAGCGGGTCCTGGTGTTAGTTCATGCGGGGGATCTGCTGCTGCTGGAGGATGACGCGGGCGTTGGGCTTTGCCCAAACCCAGCAGGGGCTTTGCCCCTGCACCCCACCGCCCTTTGAAAAGGGCAGCCCTGAACGTTTGCTTATGTGGGATTTTGTTTGTAGTGAAAAATTTAATGGACTTCAACAATAGTTTTGGGCTTTGGCTCCTTTGGCTTGGAACAGCGTGGCGCCGTCGGTCTGCCTCTTGTTTTCGGCTGCTTGCCTCTTCGCCATACATGCGCATTAAAAACGGGCTTGTCGTACGACAAGCCCGTTCTATTATTTCTCCGGGATGATTTCCGATGTCAGCAGGCCGTTTTCCCGCCGGACCCGCAGCACGAAGGGGAACTTGTCGCACTGGACGCAGGCCCAGAAGTCCGCTTCCGGGAACACCTCCTGGTTCCTGGGGTCAAAGAAGTGCTCCCCGCCCCGGTCCTTCATGGCAAAGGCCCGCTCCTGCACGTCCGGCAGCGGGGTCCCATCCAGGATGCTCTTGATGTACTCCGCGCACAGCTCGTCTTCCGGCGCGGGGCGCACGCCCTCGTTTCCCATGCAGACCAGAGAGACCTTCCCCGGCCTGCGCTCCTGGATATACGCGGCTACAGCGGCGGCGTTCACCAGACTGCCCGTGACAATCTCCTCCGCCCTCTGCGCGTTGATAATCCCCTGGGTCCCGGCGCTGGTGGTGTGGACTACGGTCCTGCCCCGCACGGCCTCCGCCGGGACGGTGGAAGGGGAGTTGCCGAAGTCAAAGCCGTCGCATTTCTTCCCGTGCCGCTCGCCGATGAGGACGTACTCCGGGCGGGCCGCCTTCAGCGCCCTGGCTTCCTCGATGCTCCCCACGGGATGAATCAGGGCCGCGCCCCGGTCATACAAATAGCACTCCAGGGAAAAGGCACGGAACACGTCGATGATGACGGTCAGCCCCTCCGCCCGCTTTGCGCCCTCAATCAGGCGCAGAATCTGTACTTCCATATCCTACCTCCTGCTTATACCGCCCGGAGAAGCTCGCTCTCCCGGTTCTCATCCGCCGCGGAATTCTTCTGCGACGCGTTTGCCAGCATCAGTTTCAGCCGGTTCTCCTGGTTGACCCGGGTGGCCCCGGCGTCGTAGTCGATGGCGACAATGTTGACGCTGGGGTTCCGCTCCTTGATGGGCTTCATCATGCCCTTTCCGCAGATGTGGTTGGGCAGGCACCCGAAGGGCTGGGTGCAGACAATATTGCCCACGCCCTTGTCCGCCAGCTCCAGCATCTCCGCCGTCAGCAGCCAGCCCTCACCCATTTTCACGCCCATGCTGATGGTCCCCTGGACCAGCTCAATGGTATGCGTGAAGAGGGTGGGCGGGTCGAAGCGGCCCTGGGCCTTGATAGCCTCGATCATGTCCCGCTCCTTGCCGACCAGATAGCGGTAGGCGATCTGATAGGCGAACTGGACATTCTTCTGCATCCCGTAGAGCTTGTGGTCCAGCATATTGTTATACACGCAGTACAGGCAGAAGTCCAGCAGGCCGGGGATGACGGCCTCGGCCCCCTCGTCCACCAGGAACTGCTCCAGATTGTTGTTGCCCAGGGGGGAGTACTTGACGAAAATCTCCCCCACGATGCCCACCTTCACCTTGTCAGTCTTCTCCATGGGGATGGCGGCGAACTCCTCCAGAATGCGGCGGTAATTGGCCTTGACCTGCCGGTAGCTGGCCTTGACGGTCAGTTCCTCCGCCAGACGGTCCGTCCACTTGTCCGCCAGGGCCTGGGCGTCTCCCCTGCGCAGCTCGAAGGGCTTGCACTGGTTCACCAGCGTCATCAGCAGGTCGCCGTACAGCACCCCGTACATCATTTTCATGATAATGGGCAGCGTCAGCCGGAAACCCGGGTGCGTCTCCAGCCCCGTCATGGACAGGGAGATGACGGGCACATGCCCTAGCCCGGCCTTTTCCAGCGCCTTGCGCAGCAGGTGGATGTAATTGGACGCCCGGCACCCGCCGCCGGTCTGGAATAGGATCAGCGCAACCTTGTCCGGGTCGTATTTCCCGCTTTGCAGGGCGTCAATGAACTGCCCGATGACCAGGATGGCCGGGTAGCAGGTGTCGTTATGTACATATTTCAGGCCCGTCTCCGCGATCTGCGGCCCGCTGGTCTCCAGCAGCTCCACCTTGTACCCCACACGGCTCATGACCTTCCCGATCATCTTGAAGTGCATGGGCAGCATATTGGGCACCAGGATGGTGTGGGTCTTCTTCATTTCTTCGGTAAAAACGACATAGCCTTTTTCTTGATTGACCATAGATTGGGTTCCTTTCGCACGGTTTTATTGATAGAACGGGAAGCAATTACGCTAACCCGAAGGTATCAAAAATTAAAGTATGGCAGCCCCACATATTCTTCAGGCAATTGATCCTCGCCATATACACCGGCAAGGGTTGTGACCAATACGGACGGTTCATCACAAATATATTGATTCAGATAATCAATAAAATCCTTTTCGTTAAAGCATACACCAACCACATCGCCCATTTTAACGCGATACCTTGCGGCATCAGGGCTTTTATGCAGCCAATTGCAGCAAAATTCTAAGCAGTAATGCTCAAGGCCATCTGCCACTTCATCCGGAACGGAAAATATGCTGATTTCACTGTCCGCACTTAACAATACTCTTTTCATCAAACGCCCTTTTCCTCCAGCGCCCCGATCAAGCTCCTGAGCCGGATCTTCACCGCGCCCAGGTTGGTGATTTCGTCGATCTTGATCTGGGTATACAGCTTCCCGGCCTCCTCCAGGATGCGCCGCACCTCGTCTGTCGTGATGGCGTCCACGCCGCACCCGAAGCTGACCAGCTGCACCAGCTGCACGTCCTGATTCTCGCAGGCGAACCGCGCCGCCCGGTAGAGCCGGGCGTGGTACGTCCACTGGTTGAGCACATGGACCGGCACCGGGTCCGCCAGGTGGCACACGCTGTCCTCACTGACCACCACGAACCCCAGGGACGCCGCCAGCTTGTCGATGCCGTGGCCGATCTCCGGGTCGATGTGGTAGGGCCGCCCTGCCAGGATCATGATCCGCTTGCCGTGGGCACGGGCCCAGGCCACCGCCTCCTCGCCCTGCTTCCGCACGGCCAGCATATGGGCTTCGTAGGCGGCAAAGGCCGCATCCACCGCTTTGCGGACGTCCCTTTTGGTCAGGCCGGGGAATACCGTGGAGAGGCTGGCTAGCAGCTCCTTGGCCAGCTCCCTGCGGTTGTTGATGTTCAGGAAGGGATACAGGAAATGGGTGTGGGCCAGATCGTCCATGTTGCCCCGCAGCAGCTCGGAGTAGTAGGCCACCACCGGGCAGTTGTAGTGGTTGTCGCTCTCCCGCTCGTCCACGTTGTAGGTCAGGCAGGGATAGAAGATGGCGTCCACACGCTTCTCCAGCAGAAGCTCCATATGCCCATGCATGATCTTGGCGGGATAGCAGGCGGTGTCGGAGGGGATGGAGAACTGGCCCTTCTCATAAATCCGCCGGGAGGACAGGCCGGAGACCTCCACCTTGAATCCGAGATGGGTAAAGAACGCGTGCCACAGCGGCAGCAGCTCGTACATGCCCAGCGCCAGCGGCAGGCCGATGGTCCCGCGGATCTCCGCCCCCGGCTCCAGGGCGGTCAGCGTGTCCCGCTTCCAGGCGTAGAGGCTGGGCAGCTCCTCGGCGTTGGCGAGCCCCAGGCCCTTCTGGCACTGGTTGCCGGAGATATATTTCTTCTTGCCGCCGAAGCTGTTGACGGTCAGGCGGCAGTGGTTGGTACAGCCCTGACAGGTGGCGGCTTTGGCGGTATGGACAAAGCCGTTCAGGTTTTCGGGGGAAATCAGCGTGCTTTCGGTCTGTGAGGCAGACGCTGCCTGTGAGGCGGACGCTGCCTGTGAGGCGGACGCCGCCTCCATCGCGTACAGCGCCGCGCCGTAGGCTCCCATCAGCCCCGCGATGGCGGGCCGGATGACCTCCTTGCTCAGCTCCATCTCGAACGCCCGCAGCACCGCGTCGTTGTAGAACGTGCCCCCCTGGACCACCACGTGGTCCCCCAGCTCGTCTGCGCTGCCCGCGCGGATAACCTTGTAGATGGCGTTCTTCACCACGCTGACGCTCAGCCCGGCGGAGATGTCCTCCACAGAGGCCCCGTCCTTCTGGGACTGCTTGACGGAGGAATTCATGAACACGGTGCACCGGCTCCCCAGGTTCACCGGGGCTTTGGCGTGAAGACCCTTCTCCGCGAAAGCGGCCACGTCATAGCCCATGGACCGGGCGAAGGTCTCGATGAAGGACCCGCAGCCGGAAGAACACGCCTCGTTGAGCATGATGGAGTCGATGGCCCCGTTTTTGATCTTGAAGCACTTGATGTCCTGCCCGCCGATGTCCAGGATGAAGTCCACCTCGGGACAGAAGTGCTTGGCGGCGGTGTAGTGGGCAATGGTCTCCACCACGCCCCTGTCCACGCCGAAGGCGGCCTGGATGAGCTCCTCGCCATAGCCCGTGACGGCGCTGCCCCGGATGGCCACCCGGTCCCCGCACAGCGCATAGATTTTTTCCAGCTGCTCCCGGACGATCTCCACTGGGTTGCCCCGGTTGGAGCTGTAGTAGGTATACAACAGCTCCCGATTACTGCCCAGCAGCGCGACCTTTGTAGTCGTGCTGCCGCAGTCGATGCCCAGCCACGCATCGCCGGAACAGGAGGCCAGCTCCCCTTCCGCCACGGCGGCGGAGGCGTGGCGGGCGCGGAAGGCGGCGTAATCCGCCTGGGAGGCGAACAGGGGCGGCAGCAGATTGGCCCCGCTCCGCAGGCTGACGCTGTTTTCCAGCTTCTCCCGAAGCTGGGGCATGGTGTATGTCCCGCCCGCGCTCTGGGCGTACAGGGCCGCGCCCATGGCGACGGCAAACCGGGCGTACTCCGGGAATACCGCGTGGGCGTCGTCCAGCTTCAGCGTCTCCTGGAACCGCCGCCGCAGGCCCTTGCAGTAGTACAGCGGCCCGCCCAAAAACAGCACCTTGCCGGTGATCCGCCTGCCCTGGGCCAGGCCGGCGATGGTCTGGTTCACCACCGCCTGATAGATACTGGCGGCCACGTCGGCATGCTTGGCCCCCTGGTTCAGCAGGGGCTGGATGTCCGTCTTTGCGAACACGCCGCAGCGGGAGGCAATGGGATACAGCCGGGTGCTCTCCAGGCTCAGCGCGTCCAGCTCGTCGGCGGTGATGTTCAGCAGGGTGGCCATCTGGTCAATGAACGCCCCGGTGCCTCCGGCGCAGGAGCCGTTCATGCGCTCGTCAATGCCGCCGTCGAAGAAGATGATCTTGGCGTCCTCGCCGCCCAGCTCAATGACGGCGCTGGCGTCCGGCTCCAGGCGGCGGACCACCTCGCCGGTGGCGAACACCTCCTGGACGAAGGGGACTCCGGCGCTCTCGGCCAGTCCGAGGCCGGCGGATCCGGAGATGGCGGCGGTAAAGGAGCAGTCCTTCACATAGGGGGCCGCTTCAGCCAGCAGCTCCAGGGTTTTCTGCCGCACCTGGGAGAAGTGGCGCTGATATTTTTCAAAGAGGGGTTTTCCGTCCTCCACGACAACGATCTTCGCGGTGGTGGAGCCGATGTCGATTCCAAGGGTCAAACCGTTCATAAGTACTCCTGGTTTTCATTTTAAATGGGTATCCTGTCAATTTTTATTGGCATTATAGCACAAATCTCCGGCTTTGTTTATGGACAAAGTGTTAAATTAGTGTGAAGGATTTTTTTGCTGTTTTACCTATTTTGCTGTGAGGATGGATGCATTTCCGGATTGCAGGGGCGGCGATGCTATCCGAACTGCCGGCGCGGCCATCGGAGGCGCAAAGCGGCCTGTTGGTGTGCGGACGGATGATATCCGTCCCTGCTGGAGCAGGCGGCAGGGCAGATTTTGGTTTAGCAGGATGACATAGGGCACGCGGGGAAAATGTATTGGGGATCTCTTTGTGCGAGCTATATTGGAGACCGGGTTGTTTTTACGCTGAAACAGGACAAAGCAAAACGGCGAAAGGTGTCCCTCTCGCCGCCTTGCTTATGATTTTGGAAGATTGGATGAAAAGAAGTGATTGTCTCTTGCAAGATTTAAGATACCGGAAAGATATTAAGAAAACCAGCGCAGGTTGTTACAAAAGTTTAAAATCTTTGGCCCAGACTTACCGGCCCATCCGGTATATCATGCAGGGCCCGCCCCGGCGGCAAGACCAGACAACGGTTTCCTCTCAGCCGTCAAAGCTGAAAAACTCCTTTAAAAAATCCTCTTTGCTGTACAAGAGGTTTACCGCCTCCAGCAGCGCGTTGGCAGTCATCCGCTCCGGCAGGCCCAATTGTTTCAGCAGCGCGGCCCGCCGCGCCCCGCTGTCCGGCCCGCCGCTGAGACCCAGTGCGTAGAAGCCGGCTTTTGTCATCCGCTCCTCATGAGCGGATGACGCCCCGGCGTCCTCAAAGGTGGCCCCCGCCCGCTCCAGAGCGTCCAGCAGAACGGAGGGGGGCATCCCCTCCACCCCCAGCTTGCCCTCCCTCCCGGGAACGGCCTTCCGCCGCTCCTTGCCGGGAATGTCGGGGATATAAGCCTGCTTTAGCTGGTTCTTTGGAATGGCCCCCTTCAGAAAATTGCGGATGACAAACCCAGCCCCGTCGCTGTCGGTGAGGAGGATCAGGCCCCTCTCCGCCGCCAGACGGCGCAGCAGAGCCAGACGCTCCCTGTCGTTGAACACGCCGAAGCCATGGGTTTCTATGACGGTGGCGTCGACCACCTGCTTGAGGGTGTTTTTGTCATAGCGGCCTTCGACCACAATGACTTCCTTTATTTTACGCATTGGGCGCCTTTCTTTGCGCCGTTCCGGCGCAAGGGGAGTGGGTTCTATTCGTTACCCCGGGCTTACGCAGCCCGGACCTGCGGTTACTTTTTGCTTGTGCAAAAAGTAACCAAAAACACCCCGGAACCAAGGTTCCGGACCTCCAAACGAGGGATTCACGAACCTTGGGTTCGTATGAAGAGCTGGGTGCCACATGAACAAAAGCTCCTACGGGTATCTGATCTAGGGGCTTGGCGGGCAACCAACTCCGGCTGCCGCCCTGCTAATGGGGTAGAGCCTGCTATGTGGATGTTCTGAGGCTGGATGTTTCTGGTTTGATACATCTGTGCAGGGGCGAGTATTGCTCGCCCCTGCACCAAAGGGCAGAACCGCAGGAACAACACAGCAGGGCCGCCTACACCCCCTGCGCCAGCTCCATAAACAGCAGCTTCAATTCCTCCGCGCCATCTACGCCGCTCACGCTCTTGATCCTCAGATCAACCTCGTAACACCGCTTCACCGCATTGGCGCACCAGCTCCGGCTCACCCGCTTCGCATTGTCCATCAGCAGCTTCGCCGGATAATCCGACCGCATGTTCCACCGCTCCATCAGCCAGAACTTGTCCCTTCCTGTGTCCAAGGCAATCCGCGCCGTGTGCAGCTTCCGCAGTTCCTTCCCTATCAGCGCCAGCAGCATGAACGGCTCCTCCTGCAACTGAAGCAGCGTCCCCAGAACCTCCGCCGCATGGTCAAAGTCCCGCTTCGCCACCGCGTTGGTCATCTCGAACACCTGCGCCTCCAGCACCGGCGCGGCCACCGCGTCAATATCCGCTTTCGTGATCCGCTCCCCCTTGGCATAAGCGCCAATCTTCTCAATCTCCGGAATCAGCCCGTTCATCAGACTCCCGCAGGTGAACAGCAGATGCTCCGCTGTGGGCGCATCGATGGAATGCCCCGTCGCCTTGAACCGCCGCGCCACCCACTTGAGAATATCGTTCTGACTCTGCTCCTCAAACTTCACCGTCCGGGCGTACTGATTCAGCGCGGCATAGAGCTTCTTGCAGGTTTTGTTCGGCTTGTACTCCAGCTGATCGTAAACCAGCGCCAGACAGCAGTACTCCGGAAAATCCTCCAGCAGCCCGATCAGCCCGTTTCGCTGCTCCTCATTCAGCTTGTAAACGTCCCAGTCGATGACCTGCACCATGGTCCGCCGGGTCATCATCGGCATCGCCTCCACCGCCTCTGTCAGAGCCTGGACCGTCAGCCCCTTGCCCTCCATGCGATGGTAGTTGAAGCTCTCAAATCCACCTACTAGCTCCTTGCGCATCTCTGACAGATAGAACTCCCGCAGATAGCTCTCCTCGCCGTGAAAAATGTAGACCGTCCCCAGCGTACCCGCCGCCAGGTCCGCCCGGAACTGCTCATACCCGGCGTCCTTTGTTTTCCTTTTAACCGCCATTCGTTCCTCCCGTCCCCGGATGCACCCGGATCAAAATATTCCCCTGCCAGTCCGTGCGGTAGAGCGTCATCCCCGCCGCCGCCATGCGCCCCATGGCCTCCTGGGCCGGATGCCCGAAGCTGTTCTCCCCTACGCTGAGAACCCCCACCTCCGGCCACACCGTCTCCAACAGCTCCTCCGATGTAGAATACTTACTTCCGTGATGTCCAGCAATCAAAACCTCAATATCCGGCAGATCATACGCCTCCACCAGTTTCTTCTCCGCAGCGGAATTCATATCCCCGGTAATCAGCAGCTCAAACTCTCCGGCGGCGCAGAGGATGGTCAGCCCCTCCTCATTGGTATCCCCCTCCGTTACCGGCGGATACGCCGTCAGCGACGCGCCGCTGAGAAACCGCTCCGTTGGCTCCTTCACAAAGCGCGCCTCCACGCCGTACTGCTCCGCCAGAGCCAGAATCTCCCACTGGAGATCCCCCTGGTCCCCGCTGTCCAGCGCGGGCAGAAGCAACTCATGGACCTTCACCCGCGCCAGCAGTCCGGCCAGTCCTCCCGCGTGGTCCGCGTGATAATGGGTCAGCGCAACGCAGTCCAGCCGCTTCCATCCGTATGTATCCATGGCATTCGCCACGGCAATCCCCGCCTGCCGGGGATTGGTCAGGCTGCCGCAGTCCACCAGCGCCGTCCGCCCCCCTGCGTGAACCAGCGTGGACGCGCCCTGACCCACATCTACCGCCACAACGGTCATCGCGTCACCGCGCACCGCCGCGCGCGGCAGAGCCTTGGCCGCCGTCAGACAGACCGCCGCCAAAACAAACGCCAGGACATATTTCCTCTTCCGGTCCCTGGAGACCGCACAGATTCCCACCAGCGTATACACCAGCAGCAGCCACATCACGACCGCCGGGCCCGCAAACACCACGCCGTGTCCCGGAATCTTCGCCAACACTCCCGCCACCCAAAGCACATACCGCGACAGCAGGTCCGGACCCGCCGTCAGCGGAGCAAGAACCGGAAAAACGCCGCATAGCACAGTCCCCGCCAGCGCCCACCCGAACAACACCGGCGCAATCCACAGCGCCAGCAGATTGGAGACAGGCGAAATCAGCGGCAGCGTCCCGAAATACACTGCGTTCAGCGGCGCGGTCAGCAGCATCACACCCAGGCTGGCGGAAACGGTCCCCGTGAAGAAGCTCCACAAAGCCCCTGCATGCTTGGGCCGGTGCCGCCGGAAGAATGCCTGGAGCTTCGGCGTGACCAGCAGCAAGCCCGACACAGAGGCAAAGGACAGCTGCAAGCTTACCGACGCCACCGCGAACGGGTTCGCCAGCAGGATCACCAGCAGCGCAGCCGACAGCGACGTGGGCGCGTCGCCCTCCCGGCCCAGCAGCGGGGCCAGCAGGAACAGGCCCATCATCACACAGGAGCGCGCCACCGACGGCGTACATCCCACCATGACCATATAGAACAGCAGCGCCGGATACGCCAGCAATGCCGTCAGCCTCTGCCGCCGGAACACCACGATGCTCAGCAGCGCAATCAGAAACCCGCAGTGCAGTCCGGAGACGGCGGTCATGTGCATCAATCCGGCCTCGCTGAGGTCGCTGGTACTCTGCTCGTCCAGGCCGTCCCGTTCCCCGGTCAGCAGGGCTGTGATGAATCCGGCTGTGCGCGGACTGTAGAGGTCGCTGATGGTCCTCTTCAGCCAGCGGGCCGCCCGCTGGGGCAGATAGCGGAGGCTCCCGGCGTCCCCAGGCTCCACCGACACAATCTCATCCCCATACAGCCGCAGGAATACGCCCTGGGCGGTGTAATAGCTGCTGTCCCCGCCGCCCAGCCGGGCCGCGCTGTAGTATTTCGCCACAGCCGTGATCCGGTCCCCAGGCTTCAGGTTCATCAGGTCATAGCCGCCATAATACATGGCCCTGCCCCGAACACCGGGGACGCGGACCACGCATCTGGCTCCATAGCTTGCAATTTCCGGATAATCCGCAAGCTCCAGCTCCACCAGGTCCTCCAGGCCCTCCAGCTCCTCCGCCGGTCCCATATACAGGGCGGAATAGCCGGAAAACCAGAGGATTCCCACCGCAAGTCCGGCCGCCGCAATACGCGCCGGTCTTTTCCGATGCCCCCGCAGGAGCGAAAGGGCCGCCCCCACCGCCAGCGCCCCCACCGCCGTCCAGGGCCGCAGCTCCTGGGACAGAAGGTACTGGCACAGCAGACATCCCGCCCCGAAGGGCAGGGCAAACCACATCAGCTTCCGCATGGCTACTTGATGGGGTCCCGGCGGTTGGTCCGGCCCAGGATGTAGTCTGTACTGGTGTGGTAGAAGTCGGCCAGCTTGAGAACGGCCCAGACGGGGATTTCACGTATCCCCTTCTCATACCTCCGGTACACCTCCAGATGCATATGGAGAAACTCTGCGACGTCCTTTTGCCGCAAATCACTGTCAACTCTTAAATCTTCTATACGCTGGAATATCATTACCATCACCCATTCAATCCTACCGTCCGGTTGGATAAAAGAGCGGATATACGTTCACATGGTAGTATGCGGCTCTATAATGATATTCCTTATTTTTCTGTTTTTATGCGTATGTTTGGGTGTAGGGGCGGATATCATCCGCCCGCGCGCCGAAGGGCAGAAGCGAGATTCCGGCGATGCGTTGCAGGGGCGCACATTGTGCGCCCGCTCTGCCGACACGCACAGCAGGCCTTGGGATGCGGGCGGGTAATACCCGCCCCTGCAACGTCTGGTGCGATCAGAGAGATGGTGATTGCCTGAATAATACCACAGAAACCCCGTTCCGTCAAACACAAGAACCCGCCGCGCGGAAAATCCGCGCGGCAGGCTCTTGCATTCAGGGATTGGGGTCCTCTTCCTCGCCATAGAAGTCCTCTGTGGGACCCATGATGAAAGGATACATCGGACCGTCCGGGTAGCCCATGGGACCCAGCAGGCCACCGGTAAAAAGCACTCTGCGCTCTCTCTTGCCGGGAACCTCCGGCTCCCCCTCGAAAATCCCCCGGAAGGGCATGGGGGCGTCGCTATTATAAAATGGATTCGACATCTTCTCTCACCTCGGGAATAGCTTGCCCTGCGGGAGAGAAAATACAGTTGGTAAATTTTTGCAGAATTACAGGGACGCCCGGGCAGTTTATATACCCTCCAGCTCCGCCAGGGTGGGCATGGCCGGGATGGCCCCGCTGCGGGAGCAGGCCAGCGCCGCCGCGCGGTTGGCAAAGGCCAGAATCTCCTCCAGCTCAGGCCGCTCCAGCCCCTCCAGGGGATGGTCCCCCCGGCGGCACAAGCGGCTCAGCACCGCGCCCATAAAGGTGTCGCCTGCGCCGTTTGTGTCGGCAATCTTCTCAACATGTACGCCGGGAATGATGAACCCCTCGCCGTTCCAGCGGCAGAAAACACCCCTGGCTCCCAACGTAATCATGACCAGGCGCACGTTGTGCTCCTCGGCCAGGATGCGGCTGCCGGTCTCCAGCTCGCGGGCCCCCACCAGAAGCGGCATTTCCTCCTCCGACAGCTTGATGATATCCACCAGCGGCAGAGGGAGGCTCATCCACTCCAGGGCATCCTGTCTGGTGCGCCAGAGCGCGGGGCGGTAGTTGGGGTCATAGCTGACCAGTATTCCGGAGCGGTGGGCTGCCCGGGCGGTGAAGATGGTGGCGCTGCGGGCGATACCCTGGGTGAGGCTGACGGAGCCGAAATGGAGGATTTTACTGTCCTGCGCCAGGACCTCGTCCACGTCCTCGGGGACCATCTCGCAGTCCGCGCCCCGCAGAAAGCGGAAGGAGCGCTCCCCCTGCTCATCCACGGAGACAATGGCCATGGTGGTGGGACTGTCGCTCTCCTGAAGCCCGGAGTGGTCCACCCCGTTCTCATCCAGCACCTGGCGGAGGTAGCAGCCGAAGCTGTCCCGTCCCAGCTTGCCGATGAAGGCGGCGGAGGCGCCCAGGCGGGCGGCGGCCACGGCCACATTGGCGGGCGCGCCGCCCGGATTTGCGGCGAAGGTAGGTACGCCTTGGCCATTTTTTCCAGTTTGAGTCAAGTCGATCAGGATCTCACCGATGGCTGTGATGTCTTTCATTACAATACCTGCCTTTCACAATTTGTTGGATACTTCTGGAAAAGCATCCTTTTTTATCCATTGCGGCGCAAGGCCCAATGGATTTTTTCGGGGATATTTTATCAGAAGATGACTATTTTGTCTAGGGGGTTTTCGCGGTTTCCACGGAAGTCAATTTTGAAAAGGCCGCCCGCCGGAGTTATAGCGCGAAGATTGGAACGCGAAATTGGCAGAATACTTCGAGGAAGCCGAAACGTTCCGGGAACACAACGGATACGTTTGTCATATCTTTGGCCCTATTGCCGCCGCTCATGCCAAGCGTTTGTTCAACCCTTGTTACACATTGTTAACAGAAACCTCAAAAAAGGGGTTGGCATAATTTGTAGAATCGTGTTACAATTGGTACAATAGAAAACTCTGACAGGAGCAGGAGGTCAATTATGAGCAACATGAGATGTCCGCGATGCGGCAAAGTCTACCCATCATCCTATAGAAGCTGCCCCTATTGCTCCAAACCCGGCCGCAGGAGACGCCGCGAGCCGGAGAGCCCCCTGACGGAGATTATCGTATCTCTGCGGGAAAACAGGGAGAGGATCTTCCTTGGCGTCACGGCGGTTTTTCTCCTCATGGCCATCCTCGGCATGATCCTCACGCGCTGCTCCGAGGAACCGGCTCCCACGCCCCCCCCTCCGGACAACGAAGTGCAGCAGCCGGATGCTGCGGACCCGCCGCCGCTGGAGACACCGCTGGCCATCTCCAACTCCACTCTGTCCCTGACCGTAGGCGAGCCCGCCGCGTTGATCGTCACAGGCGGGGAGGAGCCGCCGGTCTGGTCCTCCTCCGACGAGGCGGTGGCAAGCGTAGCGGACGGCATCGTGACCGCCAACGCAGCGGGTACGGCCACCATCACCGCCTCCTGCGGAACCCGGCAGGTCACCTGCGTCGTGACCGTGAAGGAAAAGGACCCGGACGTGGAGGTGTACCTCAACCGCACGGACTTTACGCTGCGGGCGGGCGAGGATTTCCAGTTGCAGGTAAAGGTCCGGGAGACCAGAAAGGTCTATGAGGGCGGCGTAATCTGGAGCGTGGAGGACCCCGGCGTCGCTGCGGTCGATGAGACGGGCTTAGTCAAACGGGTAAGCAAGGGAGTAACCAAGGTGACCGCCACCATGGGCACGAAGGTACTGGAGTGCATCGTCCGTGTGTCGTAAAGCGGTCTCCCGCTTTGGTTCGCGGGATCGGTCTCCGCCTCTCTTCTCAGGGGCCGCGCAGCGTGACGGCGGCTGTGCGCCCCTGCAAGCCCCGCGCCGCGGAAACGGTTTTCACGGCGCTCCTGATTTCCTGTCTTTACCTCTTCCAATAAACCTGTTATATAATTTCCGAATATAAAATTCGGAAATTATACGTTTGATTTGAGCCGCTTTGCGGCGGCAACCGCAAAGCATGGAAAATATTACCTACGGCATTTCGGTCCGGAAGTAATAATATGGGAAAAACATGGAGGCGGGGGGACCATGCAGGAGCTCAATACAACCAAATATACGCTGGCGCAGTCGCTGAAATCGCTGATGGAAAAGCGGTCCTTCGCCAAAATCAGCGTCGCCGACCTGTGCGAGAACTGCGGCATGAGCCGCAAGAGCTTTTACTACCATTTCCGGGACAAGTACGATCTGGTCCACTGGATATTCCAGGTGGAGTTTATCCAGACCATTCAGGGCAGGGAGACGCTCAACGGCTGGGAGCTGTTCAACCGGCTGTGCCGCTACTTTTACCAGGAGCGGCACTTCTACCGCCGCGCCATCCAGATTCAGGGGCAGAACTCCTTCCGGGACTATTTCTGCGAGGCCATCGCTCCCGCCATTGAGGACATGGCCTCCGCCTGGATGGAGAACGGGCGGGACAAGAAGTTCTATACCACCTTCTTCGGCGACGCAATTCTGGCGTCGGTCCTCCGCTGGCTGTCTTCACCCCAGCCAGAGCCGCCGGAGCAGTATCTGGAGCACATTCACCATGTGCTGGTGGTTGGGGCAAGGAAGCTGCTGGAGGAGCTGGAGGAGCCGGAGGCAAAATCCTGACCCACAGTTACGCCTTCATCGGTCACGCCAACAAGCAGTGATGAAATTGACTTGGGAAGAAAACTCATCAATACCCAAGCAAGAGCAGCCGCAATACTGAAATTATTGTAGACGAATATGGGTATCTGCCATCTTTTAATAGAGAGCATTTTATTCAATATCACAAAGAACATATTTTTTGTTGACGAATTCCAATTCAAGGGGGATTTCGTCTTTTGGGCGAAGTCCCCCTTGAAAAATGTTCTATTGAGACCCAACACATTGCCCATGCACAGTCTGATGCGGTTTGGGAGATCGTTCTTATGAAAATTGACTTCCGCACGGCAGCGGGGAAGCTCTTGACATTTTCCGCAGACCAAGTTATAGTCAATGTATATCATCATTCAGGAGGACTCCAATATGAGCAAAAAACTGGCCTTTGGCCTGATGCGCCTGCCTCTGCTGGACCCCAGGGACACTACCAGCATTGACCACGAGGCCGTCAAGAAAATGGTGGACCGCTTCATGGAGGCAGGCTTCACCCACTTTGACACCGCCGCTCCCTATCACGGCAAGGCCAGTGAGGTTGCCTTCCGGGAGTGCGTGGCGAAGCGCTATCCCAGGGACGCATACACTGTCACCGACAAGCTGAGCATGTTCTCCATGAAATCAGGGGAGGAGATCGCGCCGTTCTTTGACGGGCAGCTGGAGCGATGCGGCGTGGAGTACCTGGACTACTACTGGCTCCACTCCCTGGGCAGGGAGGAGGCTGAGAAGGCGGAACGTTTTGGCGCCTTTGATTTCATCCTCCGAAAAAAAGCGGAGGGCAAGGTCAGACATGTAGGCTTTTCCTTCCACGATACGGCGGACGTGCTGGACGACATCCTGACGCGCCATCCGGAGATGGAGTTTGTCCAGCTCCAGATCAACTACATCGACTGGGACAGCGAGGATGTCCAGTCCAGAAAGTGCTATGAGGTCTGTGTGAAGCACGGCAAGCCTGTGATGGTTATGGAACCGGTGAAGGGCGGGCTGCTGGCCGGCGTGCCGGAAGAGGCCGGGGCCCTGATGCAAAGCGCCGCGCCCGGGCTGTCTCCCGCCTCCTGGGCCATCCGCTTCGCGGCGTCCCTGGACAACGTGGTTTATGTCCTCTCCGGCATGAGCAGCTTGGAGCAGGTAGAGGACAACGCATCCTGCATGAAGGATTTCCAGCCCCTGTCGGAGACGGAGCGGGAGGTGGTCCGGCGGGTCACGGAGATTATCCAGTCCAAGGCCTCCATCGCCTGCACCGGCTGCCGGTACTGCGTGGAGGGCTGCCCACAGAAAATCGCTATCCCGGACTACTTCAAGCTGGCCAACAACGTCAGCAAGTACGGCGAACCCATGCTGGCGCGGGCCAAAGGCCGCTACAGCCAGCTCGTTGAGAAGGACGGTATGGGCAGGGCCTCCGAGTGCGTGAAGTGCGGCCAGTGCGAGGCCCACTGCCCCCAGCACCTGCCGGTGGCGCAGTACCTGGAGGATGTGGCGAAGGTCTTTGAATAACGGTATCCCAAAACGGCGTCCCCAGGCTCCCATGAGCCTGGGGATTTCTGCGCGGATTCCGCATGGAACGCCGCAGGGACCGGCTGCACCGGCAGGGGTGCAGCCGGTTTTTCTTTGTGCGGTTGCCCTGCCGCGTGCAACTTTCCGCCTTTTGCCGGAACAGGTTGGAGGTGAAAATTTATGCCCGAAAAATGTAACGAGCCATGTGCGGACATGACGCGCATGGAGCAGCAGGTGAAAGACCTGCAAAAACAGAACGGCGAGGACCACAGGGAGATCCGCGACCGGCTGGCCCAACTGGAGAAGGAGGACGCCGTACAGCTTGTGCAGTACAGGACTATCCTGGACAAGCTGGACGGCCTGACCCAGAAGCACGACTGCCTCAACGCCAAGCTGGAGGCCCTGGAGGCCAAGCCCGGCAAACGCTGGGAGGGTATTGTGGAAAAGGCGGTGTGGGCGCTCTGCGCCGCGGTTATCGCTTTTCTGCTGGGAAAAATCGGGCTGTGAGCCCGGGGAAAGGAGTAGTCTATGAACGAAACGATTATCAAACGGCTGGGAAACCTGCTGAGTGTCAAATCCATTGTGACGCTTGCGCTGACCGTGGTGTTCGCGGTCATGACAGTGCGGGAGTCCATCTCCCAGGACTTCATGACGGTATACGCCGTGGTCATCGCCTTCTACTTCGGAACGCAGAGTCAGAAAGTTCAGGACGTACTGGAGGGCGGAAATGGCAGGAGCGAATGAATTGCTGGCTGTCGCCCGCAGGGAGCTGGGCAATATGGAGAGCCCCGCCAACAGCAACCGCACCAAATATGGCAGGTGGTTCGGACTGGACGGTTACGCCTGGTGCATGATGTTTGTGCAGTGGGTGTTTGACCAGGCGGGGGTCGCGCTGCCCAGGCGCACCGCCTCCTGCGGGGAGCTTATGCGGGCCGCTCAGGCGGCGGGATGCTGGGTAACGAGGGATTTTCTGCCGGGGGATGTGGTGATTTACGATTTCCCCGGCGGAGCGGCTACGGACCACTGCGGGATTGTGGAAATGGAATTGCCGGATTACGGCGTACAGGCCATTGAGGGCAATACCAGCCAGTCCGGGAGCCAGTCCAACGGCGGCATGGTCTGCCGGAAGAGCAGGCCGAGAAAGTACATTGTCGGGGCCATCCGGCCCCAATTTGAGAAGGAGGACGACATGGATATCAGCGCAGTGATTTCCCAGATAACGGACAAGCAGGCCTATGAACTGATGGTCAAGGCCCAGCGGTACGCCGCGTCGCTGCCGGAGCCAGCCTGGAGCCAGACGGAGGGACACTGGCAGCGGGCAGCCGGTACTGGCGTCATCAACGGCGGCAGTCCGGAGGGGCTGCTCAAGCGGGACGAATTTGTGGCGGTCATGGGGCGCAGGGGGCTGCTGTGATGGAATTCTCCAAACGGCTGATCCGCGACATCCGGTGGCTGCTGTGGGCGGTGACGCTGGGCGGGCTGGCGCTGGCCGCCTGCTGCATCCGGACGGGCTATACCGGCGCCCTGCCGTGGCTCAGCGCTATGGTGGGACTGCCATGGACCGCCCATGGGACGGTGTGCGCCTTCTATCTCAACATGGCCAAGTCCGACCACAGGGAGGGCGGCATCACCTACGAAAGCGCAAAGGCGGCAGGGTTTGCCGGGAGTGAGAACGGACCTTCCATCTGAATCAGGGGCGGATGGTATCCGCCCCTGCAGTGTCAGCCGGATCTCGGACAGGTCCGGGATGTCGGCGGCGGAACTGTACGCTTAGAGCGTGTGATCAATCAGAAGCTACTCCCTACGCAGGACGGTAAAGGTTTGTTCTATGTTCATGGTCAAATCACTTCGTCAATGTTAAAATGATGGGGTATCTCTCGGTACGAGAGATGCCCCGTTGTCGTAAAATCTCTTTTGGGGAACAAAACTTGCGTTGATGAACTCCTCAAACCCCTTACATTTGACAAGTTTCTTGTTTGTCCCTGCATAGAGGAGAACGGGACAGTTTGGTGGTTCACGGAGCATCTCCTCGATCCTGTTGATTCAGATGTTACCGCAGTCAGCCGGTATACCTCGGCTTTTCCAGAAAGTTAATCCCGGTGGCTTAAGAGATCCGTTCCAGAAACGGCAGGGCCAGTCCCATCCGCCGGGCAAGCCGCCGGTACAGACTCCGGCTGTCCTCGTTCTCCTTCTGAAATTTCTCCAGGCAGGACCCCTGGGCCCCCAGTGAGCGGATGGCCTTCTGGGCGGTGACGGCCTCATAGACCAGATCGGAGATCCTGCTGACCATCTCCCGGAGTCCGCCCACCACAGGGTGGATACCCCGGCCATAGAGCGCCCCCGCCGCAAGCGTCAGCGCCATCAGCGGCACGATGGACAGCAGCAGCATCCCGTTGATCTCCCGGACCAGAAAGCAGGACCAGATAGCCTGCGGTAAGCAGCGCAAAGGGAAGGGGCAGAAACCGCCCCTCCTCCAACACCTGGCAGCAGTCCCCCCAACGCGCTGGGGATGATTGCTGTGGAGGACACGATCAACGCGCTAGCGGCCAGAATGCCCAGCAGCACAGGCCAGCGGCCCAGGGCCGCTTTCCGTAGAATGTTTCCCATAGCTTCCTCCTTTGCCGGAACAGGTTTTTACTGTTCCTTTTTCCGTTTCCAGGTGTAAACGATGTCCACGTCAATGTCGTAGCCGGGCGGCAGCAGGGCCCGTTCGTCCTCCTTGCGGTTGACGCTGTCCTGCTTCACCAGCCGGTAGCGGTAATCCCGGCGGTACTGGTCCATGTCGATGACACGGTCATCCTGCTCCAGAGACTGGTCGGACGCAATATAGTTCTCCAGCAGGCGGCGCAGCTCCCTGCAGCGGGACGATTGGCTGTCATAGCGGTCCTCCCGCTCGGGATACTGGTCAAAATACCAGAAGCGGCGGTCAGCCGCAGAGTAAACCAGCTTGTCATGGTTGGACGCCGCCATATAAAGCCCTGTCGTTCCATTGGAAAACTGGGAATAGACCACCTCGCGGCGGTTGTCCTCCGTGAACAGGTCCTGGCCGTCAAGCCGCTCCGGCAGCGGAAGCCCGGCGTAGTTCAGAATGGTGGGCATCAGGTCTACCAGGGAGCAGACTTCCCGCCTGCGCTCCGGCGCCCTACCGGGATATTTGACCAGCAGCGGCACCTTGGCGGACGCGTCCAGCATGGTCCGCTTGCCCAGACACAGGTAATCACCCAGCATCTCGCCGTGGTCGGAGGTAAAAATGATAAGCGTATCGTCGTACATCTCCCGTTCCCGGAGCACGTCCAAAATGCGTCCGATCTGATAATCCACAAAGGAGATGCAGCTGTAGTAGAAGTTCTTCATCTGGGTCAGTAGATGGTAGTCGGCCCCTGCCGACAGCCCCTTGTATGTGTTCTGGTGATAGTTGTGATAGGTCATCAGGTCTCTGCTGTTTTCCGGCACAAAGGGCGGGTCCATCTCCCGCCGGTGGAGCTTGTTCCATGGGACCGGCGGCGCAAAGGGCGGATGGGGATGGATGAAAGAGGAAAAGATAAACGCAGGCTTCGCCGGGTCCAGCTCTTTCAGCACATCCACTGTCCGGTCCCCGATCCACTGGGTGGGATGGACCCGCTGCGGCAGTTGGGACAGCTGGGGAATATAGTACATCTCGCTGCGCTGGCCATTATAATCGATGACATCCCGATACTCCGTATTCATCAGGAACCTGGTGTAGTCATCATTCACCGGATCGGGCAGCTCCTCCTGGGTGATCCGCCGTTGGAAGCCGTGCAGGGCATAGCGGTCCCGGATATAATGCATCTTTCCCACTGCGCAGGTGTCAAATCCGCCTGCGGTAAGCATCCCATAGAGGCCGTCTCCGGTGTAAACAATGTCGGGACTGTTGTTGCAGCTGCCGTGTCCGGCAGGATACAGCCCGCTGTAAAGGGACAGCCGGGCTGGCGCGCAGACCGGCGCAGGCGTATAGCAGTTCTCAAACACCGCCGCCTCCGCCGCCAGCCGATCCAGATTGGGCGTGATCGCATTTTCACAGCCCAGGGCATGGATGGTGTCCCACCGCTGCTGGTCTGTCATCAGAAACAGGATGCGTTTAGGCTCTGACATAGGTTCCCTCCTTTTTCAGTCCGGGAAATCAATTTTCACAGCGCAAGCCTTGCAGTGGATATTCTCTCATCCTGAAATCTACAAAACAAAAAATTGATTTCCATATCTTTCAGCTTGACCGGCTGCTACCCTCTGGTCTTACCACCGGCCACATTCACAGTGACGCCATGGATATAGCTGGACCTGCCGCTGAGGAGGAATACGGCTGTGTTGGCAACCTCAGCCAGCTTGCCGGGGCGTCCCATGGGGGTGGTGCTGGTTTTCGCGTAGCCCGCCCGCAGTTCATCAACAGTAATTCCCCTCGTATAGGCCAGAGCAGTCTCGTAGCTGAGCGTCCGCAGTCCGGTTGCCTCCAGGATGCCAGGGGCCACGCCTACCACACGCACCCCCTTCCTGCCCAGCTCCTTGGCCCAGGAACGGGTCAGAGAGTTGACTGCGTTTTTGCTGGCGGCGTAGACGCTCTGGCCTTCGCTGCCCTCCAGACCGGACTCGGAGGACATGTTCAGGATCACGCCGCTGCCCTGCCTGACCATAACCCTGCCCACGGCCTGGGCGCAGAGATACACGCCTTTCAGATTCACATCCATGACCTTGTCCCAGACAGCCTCATCCAACTCGTACTGCCCGCCCTCGTCCACCAGCAGGCAGGGGATATTGATGCCTGCATTGTTGACAAGCCCATCGATCCGGCCAAAGGCAGACAAAACGGCTTCCACCGTCCGGTCCACGCTCTCCCGGCTGGCCACATTTGTGACCACATAGAGGACCTGGCCCTCTGCGGCGTTCTCAAAGGCCGGCGCCTGGGGGTTCATATCGCAGACAGCAACCTTCGCCCCATTCGCCAGCAGTTCCTCCGCGACAGCCCGGCCAATGCCGGACGCGCCTCCGGTGACGATGATTACTCTGCCCTCCAGCTCCAGCCAGGATTTGTTGATTATATCACTCATTCTTGTGTACAACCTTTCTTTTGCCGGCAGTTTTCCCTGCCGCCTGTATCTCAGTTGTCGAACAGCGCCGCGCCCTGCTTCTCCAGCGCCTTCTGGACTTTCCTCACATCCAGGGCACGGGGCGTCACCTTGCTCAACGCCGCCAGCGCGGCGGCGGTTCCCGCCGCCTGCCCGGTAGCCAGACACACTCCGCCGATGCGGTAGCTGGCATGGGCACGGTGGGTGCCGGAGATGCAGCGGCCGGAGGTAAGCAGACCGTCCACTCCGGCCGGCAGCATACTGCGGTAGGGGATGTCATAGGGGACGGCGGGCTGGGAACGCCCCTCGGCCTGACCGCCTCCGGCGGGATTGTGGATATCAATGAGGAACCAGGCGTTATGTACCAGCACATCCTCCTGCCGCGCCCCGGTCTCCACATCGTGGTCCGAAATCACATAATCGCCCATAATCCGCCGGGTTTCCCGGACCCCCAGGGTGCTGCCGCTGCCCTTCAGCTTGCAGCCGGTATATCCGGGGACGTATTTGCGAAGAAAATCAATGATCTGATTGATCTGCCCCCTGAGCTCATACTCCGCCCCCAGGACGCCCTCGGGGATCAGCGTGTTGTAGCCGTTGGCCTGGGTAGCGTTGATGCTGCGCTCGCCGGAGCGGTTGGTGCGGTGGATGCGGACGATGGTCACGTTCTTTGGCAGCTCGCCCCGGGCGTTGGCCTCCTTGCAGAAATCAGCGAACCTTGTTCCGTCCGGCAAAGCGACCGGGTCGCTGCCGCCCCAGCAGGTGATGCCTTCCGCCTCATCCACCCCGTCCAGGCTGAACTCAATGGTGGCAGGCTGACAGCGTCCGTCGCTTTCCCGGCCCATCTGGTATCTCGCTCCGGCCCGGGCGGCCACAAACCCGTCGCCGGTGGCGTCTACCACCACACCAGCGTACAGGGTTTTCAGCCCGTCCTGGGTACCGACCACCAGCCCCTTGACCGCGCCGCCCTCCTTCACCACCTCCACTACGGGAGTCTGAAGGAAAATATCCACCCCGGCATCATAGACAAATTTCAGAAAGAGGCCCTTTGCCTGCTCGGTGTCCACGCTCATCTCCTGCCCGTTGCGGGTCTTCATATTGGCCGCGTTTAAAAGCGAGATGACCTCGTCGTACATTGTGCCGGGAGCCACCGCGCCCAGGATGGGGTTGACGTAGCCAGAGGTAAGCATCCCGCCCAGGATACCGTACCGCTCGATCAGGGCGGTCCTCGCCCCCTGCCGGGCGGCTGCAACCGCTGCGCAGACCCCGGCCGGACCTCCGCCCGCCACGATCACGTCATAGTGCTGAGAAAATTCATTCATTTCCTGCTTCCTCCTGTTATTCATTAGTTACATGGGATATCCGCGGTTTCAAATCTCAAACGCTCCATTACCCGGTTTTCTCCCCGTCCGAAATAGTCATGGAGAGCCATGTATTCGCTGAAGAGCCGGTTGTATGCTGCTTGGGACGCCTCCTCTGGATGATAGGAGCGCACACTTTTGGGAGACATAGACTCCACGGCCTCCACGACACTGCGGTAGATTCCGCCCGCTGCGGCGGCATATATAGCGGAACCCATAGCGGCAGCCTGGGTACAGGGACTGACGGCAATCGGAACGCCCAATACATCGGCATAGATCTGCATCAGCATGGAATTTTTCATTGCCATGCCGCCGCTGGCAATAACAGAACAGATATCCACCTCCGACTGACGGAACGCCTCCACAATCCTCCGTGCACCAAAGGCGGTGGCCTCAATGAGCGCCCGGTAGACATCCTCCGGCCTGGTGCGCAGAGTCATGCCCAGGAGAAGGCCGGACAGTCCCGCGTTATTCAGCACGGACTTGTTGCCATTCCACCAATCCAAGGCTATCAATCCGCTCTCTCCCGGCTTCTGTCTGACAGCCAGGCTGGTGAGATAGGAATGAATCCCCAGTCCCTGCTCCCGAGCCGCCTGCTCGTAAGCGGAGGGTACGCAGTTCTCTGTAAACCATTTCAGGGTGTCCCCTGCGCTGGACTGCCCGGCGGCATAGCCGGTATAGCCGGGAAGAATGCTGTCCGGTACTGCTCCGCAAATACCCGGGACCAGCCTCTGCTCCCGGCTCAAAAGCAGATAGGCATTGGACGTTCCCAGCATCATGGACAGTATGCCCGGTCCGGAAACGCCGCTGCCGGGCAATCCGGCATAGGCATCCATCTGGGGCGCGCAGACGGTTGTGCCAGGGCTGAGTCCCAGCTGCCGGGCCATCTCCGGGGAAACGGTTCCCACACTTTGCCCCGGCCAGGCAACGACAGGCCGGACACCGCTCCGGAAGGCCAGCTTCTCCGCGATCTGCTCGAACAGCCGTCCCCTGGGCCAGCCGACTGCAGGGCTCCATAAAGCCTTGCATGTGAGGGTGGCTCCGCTGCGGACCTCATGCCCGGTGAGAAGGCTGGTCAGCCAGTCGCCGCACTCAAAGAAGGTATCCGCCCGGTCAAAGACCTCCGGATCCTCCCGGAGGCACTGCAGGACCTTGGGCGGCAGAAATTCCGCTCCCACCGCGCCGCCGTACCGCGCCAGGTCCAGAGATTCCTTCGCTTCCGCCGTGAGCTCCTCCGCCTCCCGCCAGGCGGCGTGATGCTTCCACAGCTTGGGCCATGCGTGGGGCCGGCTATAAAATTCCGGTCTCTGGCACAGGGGCGCACGCTCCCGGTCCACCGCCAGCACAGTACTGGCGGTGGTGTCCAGCCCCAGGCCGGCCACCCGGTCCGGCCTTATGCCGCTTTTCCCCAGCAGGGCGGGAACGATGTGCAAAAGGGCATCCACATAATCCTGCGGGTCCTGCAAAGCCCACTGGCGCGGCAGCCGGGTTCCGTCCGGCAGCGCATCATACAACACACCGTGGGGATATGTGAATTCCTCCTCCGCCAAAAGGCATCCGTCCTCTGCGCAGACCAGCACCCCCCTGCAGGACAGGGACCCGTAGTCCAGGCCAATTGTATAGCGCTGTTCCATAGACCGCTCCTTTTACAAAAGTTTTGCCAGGTTTGTGCCCAGGGAGTAAATGCCGCCTGTCCCGGCATTGGTATTGGTATTGCAAAAGAGTTCACCGTTATAAAAGCTGCAGCTCTCAATCTCCTCATGGCCGAAGATGGAACCGCTCAGATCCACCTTGCCGCACACACACCTGCCGGTCAGGTCATATACCCGCAGTCCAATCGGATAGCTGTTGTCGCCCAGGCCGAAGGTATAGAACATCTTATCTCCGGAGATCATGCCGCCCTGGGTGAAGAGAATATCGAAGGGGACCAGGAACTGGTCCAGAATGTCCGCCGCGGTCAGCCGGACAAAGGCGTCAACCAGAGGGGGCTTGCGCATCTTGGTGATTATGTAGCGGTTCGCGTTGTAATGCTCCAGAAATTCCTTCGTTGTGCGCCAGCGGGAAGAGAAGATATAGAGGCAGTCGTTTGCGCTGTCCACAAACCAGGCCGGACAGCCCCAGCAGGGCTTTTCATAGGAGGTTTTCCCAATATCCTCATCCGAAAAAACAAGTGTCTGGATCAAGCGGCTTTCTGCGCGCGTACATCTGCCATCCGCCATGCGCTCCACATGGACATCCTCCACAGCGCAGCGGTAAAAAAATCCGTCTTGGTCCCGTCCAACTCCGCAGCCGCAGGTAACATACAGCAGAGGAATGGTGTTTCCCTCCAGGTACTCTCCGCTGAACATGCACTGGTTGGAGTGGTTCAGATAGTCCCTGGCAGGGACGCCGCTGTTGTGGGAACCCAGCGGGAACCGAGCCAGAGGCTTCGGGTCCCTCGTCTTCAGATCGTAAAGGGCGCACACGCCTGTGTGATAGAGGATGAAGGCCATGTCACCATGGACCGCCATCCCCTGAGCGGAGGGAAGAATTTTGTCATAGCGCATATAGAGCCTGGGGTGATCCGGTGAAAGCTCGATTATGGAAGACGTATTTTTTCCACGGTTTTCAGCCATGTTACAGTTCCTCCTGAAGCTGCTCTTGCAGCCCTGCGTATTTCTCGATTGCCGGCTGGAATATTTTATACAAAATCCGCGCTCTCAGATAAAAGAATACGCCCAGCACCGCAATGGAAAAAAAGCCCAGCATGACTACGGATGCCGCCGATCCCGCCAGCAGCAAAAGGAGCAGCAGCGTCCATACAGGATTTCCCGCCGCCAGCCGGAGCGCGTTGGAAAATGTCTGCCGGAGCGTACATTGGAACTGTGCGTTGACAGCAAACGCATAGACCTGGAAAATCAGAGCCGCCAGCAGGGCGATGACGCTCCCTGTCCACAGTACGCGCCCCCATGCTCCCGACGGTCTTCCAAGCAGGCAGACGGCAATATCCGCGCACACAAGGGCGTCAAATCCCAGCAGACAGAGCCAGATCATCGTCCCCCGCTTCCATTCGCACCGCCATTGGGCGAAAAACGCCCGCACCACGCTGGTTTCATCCCGCCCGGAAGCCAGCTTCAACAGCACACGGTACAGCGCCGCCGCAGATGCTCCGGCAGTAACCACCGGCAGGGACGTCAATAGCCACAGGGCGGAGAGTACCAGTAAATCTGCATATTGGCTGAGTGCTTGCAGAATCTTGTTGTCAGGATTATAGTGAAACATAAGGCTCCTCTCTTTCCTACAGTTTATCAGCCCTTCACGCCGGACGTTGCGATTCCCTCCACAAAATACTTCTGGCAGAAGATGAACAGGATAACCACCGGGATAATGGTGCTGGCCGCCGAAGCCATGGTCAGCTCGTAGCGCTGCGCGTCGTCAAACAGCCAATAGCGGACCGCCAGAGCCACAGTATAGGTTTTCTTGTTCACCAGGAAAATCAGAGCGGAGAGGTAATCGTTCCAGATCGTGATAAAGGAGAGAACCGCCGAAGAGACCATCGCCGGCTTGGTCAGCGGCATCATGATCTGCCAGAAGATACGCAGGTGTCCTGCGCCGTCCACCTTGGCCGCATCCATCAGGTCGGTGGGCAGTCCCATATAGAACTGCCTGAGCAGGAAAATCGATGTAACGCCAAACCAGCTGGGAAGGATCAACGACCACAGGTTGTTATAGAGGCCGATTTCATAGAAGAGAATAAAGCGCGGGATGATTGTTGCCTGAACGGGAATCATCATAGAGGCCAGAAACAGGGTAAATACGATGTTTTTCCCTTTAAAATTCACCTTAGCGAAGGCATAGGCTGACAGGGAGGATATGATGATCTGTCCGCCGGTACCCAGAACAACGATAACAATGGAATTTACAAAAGAGCGCAGCAGGGAAACCGTGGTATCCGTCCATACGGTTTTGTAGTTTTCCCACTTCCATACGGCTGGGAGCCAGTTCCGGCTGAACACCTCGCTGCTGGACTTCAAGGAAGCCAGAATCATCCAGATCAATGGCAGCGCAAACAGCAGTGCAAACAGCCACAGGATGATCGTACAGGCCAGCTTGCTGTTTTTTGATTTCTTTTTCACCGTGTCCTCCCTCCTGTCAATAGTGGACCCACTTCTTCTGGCCGATAAAATTAATCGCTGTGGCAATGATTATAATGACCAGAAGAACCAGGGACTCCGCGCTGGCGTACCCAAAGTTATAGTGCTGAAATGCGTTCTTATAAATCTCCACCACAATGGAGGTGTTGGAATAGGCTGTCTGCCCAAAGTTCATGACATCAATTGCGGAAAAGATCTTGAAGACTGCGATCAGCTGGACAACCACCAAATAGAACGTCGTGGGCGAAATCAGCGGGAAGGTGATCCTCCAGAATTTTTTCCAGGGCGTCGCCCCATCAAGCTCCGCCGCCTCATAAAGTTCGCGGGGCACATTTTGAAGCGCGGCCATGTAGATAATCAATTCAAAGCCGATTTGTACCCAGATGACAAAAATGATAATTGGAATCTTGTTGAATTGCGAGTTGGTGAACCACCGGATCGCCTCTTGCATCCCGAAAAAGCGCATCAAAATGTAGTTGATGACGCCATCCTCCCGGAACATGGCCTTGAATACCGCAGCCAGAGCGACTGCATTAGAGATATACGGGATAAAAAAGCACAGGCGCAGCGTTTTTTTCGTATAAACCTTATCGTTGAGCAGATACGCCAGCACCAGGGCGATGATGATGGAGGCAGGGACAACAGCGGCCGTATAAATGAAGGTATTCTTCAATCCCCATCTGAACCCGTTATCCGCCAACAGCTTCCGGAAATTATTCAGGCCGGCAAACTTGATGTTATCCCAGCCGGACAGAAAATTCCACTCTGTAAAAGAGAGAAAAATTGAAAAGAGCAGGGGAAATGCCACCAGAGCGACAAACACAATCAAAGCAGGCGCAACAAAAGCGTACCCTACCAATGTTTCATTTCGTTTTTTCATAAGCTTGTCCTCACTCTTATAGAATTGATACCTCTTCTGCGGACTGCTTTTTATGACCGGGAGAGGGGGATGCCCCCCTCTCCCGAGAAGACCGCGCGAATTCCAGCTTTTTGCGGAATACTTATTTTGCCGCGTTGATCGCTTCGTTACCCAGACGGGCCGCTTCGTTCAGAGCATCCTCCACGGTCATATCGCCGGTAAACGCGTACATGACATACTCTTCCCAGATGGATACCAGCTCAGAGTAGGCATAGGAGATGTTGTCATAGGAAGACGGATTGGAGGGGTTGCCCACGAACTGTTTAAAGGAAGCCACATCCACGATCTTGGCCGCCTCCTCCTCAGAGCCGAAAATGAGGGAGACCAGACTGTTCGGATCTGTCCCCGCCCAAGTGGACTGATGGCCGGCGATCGTCAGGTACTTGGAGCCGTAGGTGGAGTACCACTTCACAAAGGCCCAGGCCGCCTCCTCGTCCTGGCAGCCGCGGGTAATACCTGCAAAGGAGAAATAGTTCACACCGGACTCATAGTTGGTCTGTCCGGCCTCCACAGTGGGATAGGGCGCGATGCCGGTAATGAAATCCATCGGATAGTTTGCGGTGTCCCGGAGAAAACGCGCCAGATTGCAGCTGACAGAGGAATTGACGCGGCCATCGGTATACGTGAACCAAGTCTTCTCGTTATCAGCCCGGTAAGCATCCAGAGAGAACCATACACCCTCGTTCTCCGCGTCAATGTACTTCTGGATCTGCTGCTTGACCATGTCCGAATCAAAAATGCAGGTGCCGTCCGCATTGTAGAAGCGGTTGCAGCCATTGACCTGATAAACCATATCCATCAGATCCGTAATAACCTGATAATTGGATCCGCCGTACACCTTTGTGGAGCCGTCGGCGTTGTACTCGGTCATGGCGCGGGAAGCCTCAATGTACTCGTCCCAGGTCCATGCGGTGGGCAGGCTGCCCAGTCCGGCAGCCTCCCAGGCGGTCATGTTGATCGCCACATAGTGCGTCAGGCCGCCGCAGGGAAACACATAGGTCTTGCCACCGACATTGTACGCCTCGGTGCCCCAGTTATCGACAAGAGAAATGTTTTCCTCCGCTACCCGGTCGGTCAGGTCCAGATACAGGCCGTTATTCAGGCGGTTCATCAGGTTGTGAATCTCAAAAGAGGCGACCACATCGCATTCGCCAGCCATAATGGCGGTATTCAGGGCGATATTGCCGTCAGCGTTGTTGCTGTAGGTGTTCAGCTCCACAGTAATGTTGGGATACATCTCGTTGAACTCAGCAATCATGTCGTTCATTCCCTGGTCGCCGCCAAAAGGAACATAGAAACGTACGCTCCCAGACAAATTAGTGTCCTCCACAGGAATCCAGGAGTAGATGTCCGAATCCTTGTTTGCATCGGCCACTGTGCCAGTGTTCTGATCGGAAGGCGCGGAAGGAGGGTCAACCTTCTGCCCAGGAGTATCATCGCCGGCGGGCTGGCCGTCGTTGCTGCAGGCACACAATCCCAAAACCAGTACCAGTGCAAGGGCCAGTGATAATAACTTTTTCATAATGCTCCTCCATAATTTTTATTTATTAAAAGCCCAACGCTTCTAATACAGATTTATGCCAGAAAAACGCCGTCCCGCCGGAGCTTGGCACAGAGCTCCTTTGCATCAAGCTTCCTGGGGGGGATGCCCTTTTGTGCAGCCAGCGCCGCCGCAGTCCCCGCCGCCTGTCCCATCGCCATGCAGGGCGGCATGACCCGCACGGCTCCCGCCGCCTCGGACTGGGCCGACAGACATCGCCCCGCCGCCAGCAGTCCGTCGATCTTCCGGGGTATCAGGCAGCGGTAGGGGATGCCGTAGTATTCCCCCTTCTGTACGGTGATGTACTCACTGCTCCTGGGACCGTAGCGCCCATGTATGTCCACGGAATTCGCGCAAAGGACCACCGCATCCTCCGGTGTTTTTCCTTCCAGCACGTCGTCCAGCGTGAGGGTGTACTCCCCTTCGATATGACGGCTCTCCCGGATCCCCAGCGTGGACCCGGTGGACATCAGCCGGGCGTTCCCACAGCCCGGGACGTACTTGTTGAGGAAACGCATGATGATCTGCACCTGCCGCCGCCCTACGATCTCGCCGCGGGTAAGGCTCCGGGAGCCGGTAGAATCCACCCCCATAATCCGAGAGGCATTCACCGCCCACTCGTCCTCCCGTACACAGCGGAAAATCCCAATGGACACACGGTCCAGCGGCCAGTCTCCAGCCTCCCGGGCCTCGCTGACCCGCCAATGGAGGCTGCGGTAGTTCACGCCATCCTTGCGGTAGAAGTTGTCTCTGTTTTTTTCAATATCCGCTTCCAGGGCCTGGCTGTCCACGTTGTTGATCCGGAAGAACATGGAGGCGGGCTGCATCGTACCCTCGCCGTTTCCCTTCTGGCAGGGAACCCCGGCCCGGTAAGCCACATCGCCGTCGCCGGTACAGTCAATGGTGACGGAAGCGCGGATCGTCCCAGGGCCTTCCCGGCCCATCGCCTCCACGCCCGCCAGCCGGTCTCCCTCCAGAACAGGACGGAGAAAACTGGTATGGTACAGGACCTCCACGCCAGCCTCCTGAAGCATGTCGTCCAGCAGGACCTTCAGCAGCTCCGCATCAAAGGGGGTACAGTGGTCATGGCCCTCAACAATCCAGGATGTATAGGGGGTTCCGCTGCGGACCAGCGCAGGATGGATTGCGCCGCCCCGTTCTGTCAGCCGTTCCACCAGCTCTTTAAAAAGGCCCCGGATAATCATTACCTGGCCGGATTTATCGTAGCACGTCATAAACGGCCCCACCAGTCCCGCCGTAGCCATGCCGCCGGAAAAGCCGTTCTGCTCAATCAACAGCGTCTTCGCCCCGCTCCGTGCCGCCGCAATGGCGGCGCAGATTCCAGCGGTACCGCCGCCAACCACCAGTACATCCGCAGAGCATGTCCAATCTGTATCTCCAACGCAGGTTGATTTCATCATATCCTTCTCCTCCTCCATTTTCCGTTTGATTTTCTCACTTTCGCCGGTCCAGCACACTGGCGCGCATGGTCAGGTGCGGTTCAATCACCACCGATCTGGCGGGCAGCTTGGGTGAATTGATCCGGTCCAGCAAAAATCCGAGGGCTGTGCGCCCGATAAGCTCCTTCTGGATATTGATTGCGCTCATTGCCGGAGAAATGTTACCGCACAGGCTGGAGTCCTCATAGCAGATGAGCGAAATATCATCCGGAACCCTCAGCCGCCGCTCATAGAGGCACCGCAATACCCCCAGCGCCATTTCACCGTTAGCGGCGAGCACCGCGTCCGGCATCCGCCCGCCGCGCAGAAGCCCGGAAAATTCCCGGTGCGCACTTTCCGCCGTGTTTTCCTCTGCGGCAAGCAGCAGTTCCTCCTCCAGAGAATAGCGATACTCCTTGGCCGCCCTGCGGACTCCTTCAATGCGCTTTGGCCACACCTGGTAGCTTCTGGGGCAGTTGAGCAGGCAGATATGCCGGTGTCCGGTTCGGATGAATTCCCGCATCGCCAAATAACTCCCCGCCAGCGGATCATGAAAGACCGTATCCACACCGGTAACATCCAGCGGCGATGTCACCAGGACCATAGGAATCTCTACCGCTTCAACGACCGCCTGCGCGTCCGCGTCGGCAAAGCCGCCCAGTATGATCGCGCCGTCCACACGGTGGTTCTGGAAAATTTTGGGCAGCGTTCCCGCGTCAGGCGAAAAATAGAAGTGCTCCTTCACCACACTCAGGTCCGAGTCGGAATCAATCGACATAATGGCCTCAAAAATGCCATCCTCAATGTCCTTGGAAAACTGTTCCAGGCCGTAATTCCACTCATACGCCTGCTTCAATACGCGGTTGTGACGCAGGGCGTGGACGATGCCGATGCAGTTGTTGCTTTTTTTGATAAGGCTGCGGGCGTTGTAGTTGGGCACATAGTGCATGGCTTTGATCACGGCCTGAACTCTTTCCCGCGTCTCCTTCTTGACCAGAGGGCTGTTGTTCACAACCAGAGAGACCGTACTCTTGGAAACTCCGGCGGCTCTCGCCACATCCCAGATCGTTACCATCCCTAACCCCCTCTCATGATTCCGGATGATATTTTGGAACATTCCAAAAGTCAATACAGCCTTGGGCATTTTTCCTTCGACTTCCCACTTTTTTCCATTTCTGGCAATTTTGAAGGCAAATTTTTGGATAATCCTACAAAAAGTCTCTTTCAGCCCGTTGAATCTGCTCGTCACTGTTTAAAGTGACGGCTTCTTTCATGGATAATGCCCTATCTTTTTCTATATTCAACAATCATTCGTCCCATATGAGCGCCGTTCTACTCCGCAAAGCCGAACGAAATTTGGCACGCTCCATGCAATCCTTGATGGATTCCTCCAAAAACACGTCGCATTTTATCGATTGGAATGGCTTATCCTAATTTGGAACATTCCAAAAGTCAATATGCTTTTGTGCACTTTTCTGTTTCCTACAATTTGGACGGGGGTTCTTTGTATGTTTTGCCAAAAATCCGCAATTTATGTGATAGTTATTGACTTTTGGAATGTTCCAACCTATGGTGTCTGTCAAATACGGAGCATTTTTTCGCGGTCATCTGTCTGCGGTGGAGCATAGGAGGCGAGCTCTCATGAAGATATCTGTAAAAAAGGATGTCCCTGTTGTGGGAAAGTACGGTGCGGTCATCTGCGGCGGTGGTCCCGCCGGGTGGGTGGCGGCTGTGGCCGCCGCACGGCAGGGCTGCCGCACAGCTCTGGTGGAGCGGTTCGGCTTTCTGGGCGGAACGGCAACCGCCGGATTGGTCATGCCTATCAGCGCTTTTTATAATAATAACGTCCGGGTGGTAGGCGGCATCCCCTGGGAATTCATTCTGGAGCTTATACGCCTGAACGCAGCCCGGGTGGAGCTGCCCAGGGGCCATATCTCCACTGACCCGGAATACTACAAACTGGCCGCCCAGCGTATGGTATTGAATGCCGGGGTGGATGTCTATACCAACTCCTATCTCTCCGGCGCGGTCACAGACGGCCGGAATGTGCGCGCAGTCCTCATCGAGAACAAAAATGGTACGGAGGCACTGGAGGGAGATTATTTCGTCGACGCAACCGGAGACGGCGATCTTTGCGCTATGGCGGGAGCGGAGATGCTCCGTTTCGCCTGTCCCCAGCCTCTCTCCATGGAATTCACCCTTACGGAGGTGGACTTGACCACGCCCCTGCTTCGGGACAGTATCCGTCACGACGGCAGGAACGGACGCTCGGTTCATACGGAAATTCACAGTTACCTGAACGCTTTATATAAGGAGGGCCGCTGCCCCAATTTCTGCGGTCCCTGGTTCAATACCCTGGTCAAGGGCGACCGGATTACTGTAAACATTACCCGCAGCACCGCCAGCATTCTGGATAACCGGGAATTCGCCAGAGGCGAATTCCAGCTGCGGGAGGACATCTTTACTCTGGTGAAGCTGCTGCGGGAGCGGTATCCGGAGTTCCGGAACTGTGTGATCGACAGTACCGCCGTCAGCGCTGGGACCCGGGAAGGACGGCATCTGGTTGGCGTACATACCTTAACCGGCGAAGAGCTTCTGGCGGGAGTCGATTTCCCGGACAGCGTTGCCCGCAACGCCCACCCGGTGGACATCCATGCCCCCTCGGCAGGCGAACAGACGCTGACGGAGATGCCCCACTCCGGTCATATTCCCTACCGCGCCATGATCTCCCCCGCTCTGGATAATCTTCTGGCTGCGGGCCGGATTCTCTCTGCCGACAGCATGGCCCACGCCACAATCCGAATCCAGGGTACCGCCATGGCGACCGGAGAAGCCGCCGGTACGGCAGCCGCGCTGTGCAGCTCTGGCAAATGTACTGTACACACGCTGCATGTGGACGCGCTCCGCCGGACGCTTGTGGCAAACGGCTGCATCATTTGAGGATGAACTATGCATTGCGGAGCGGTCCGCTCAATTTCACACCCGCTGCAGCCGCAAAGCTGTCACGCCAGCCTCCGCCGCTTCTGCGCCAGAAGGAACAGCAGGCCGGTCATCACCGGTCCCTGGAAGCTGCGCAAAAGCTGGGATACACTTCCGTTGAAAAGAAAGGGGCCGGGCAATAAGCCCGGCCCCAAAAAATATTGCGGCAATCTCAGTTTTTGAGAAATCAGCCCAGCAGCTGGAGAACGCCCTGGGGAACCTGGTTGGCCTGGGCCAGCATGGCCTGGGCGGACTGAACCAGGATATTGTTCTTGACGTAGCTCATCATTTCCTCGGCAACGTCAGTGTCGCGGATGGTGGACTCAGCGTCCTGGATGTTCTCGGCCATCACGGACAGGTTGTTCTGAGTGTGCTCCAGACGGTTCTGGACCGCGCCCAGGTCGCCGCGCACGCCGGAAACATAGTTGATCGCGTCCTTGATGGTCTGGATGGCAGCAGCAGCGCCGTCCTGGTTGCTGATATCCACATCGGCAATGCCCATGGCCTTGGTGTGCATATCGCCCACGGCAACCTTCATCTGGTTGAAGGAATCAGCCGTGTCGCCGATCTGGAGGGTCAGGCCGCCGCCAGTGGTGCCCTTGCCCAGGGTCAGACGGATACCCTCGCCGGCGTCAGGGCCAACCTGGGCAGCACCAGCAGGATTCAAAGTTTGTTCATCAACGGCATCGGAGACCTTCAAGCCGGTGACTTCCTCGATCTTCTTGCAGTTCTGAATGAAATTGCCATCATTGGTCGTAAGACCCTTTTCGGTGCCATCTTGGGCAACCAAGATGGTCACATCACTGCCCAGGCCCTTAGTAGCATTCATGAAGTCAGTGGCGGAACCGTCTTTTTCATGCGTAAGCATCACGAACTTCTTGCCATTAATGGTGAACACGGCATCATCGTAGTTGGTACCGTCATAGAGAGTGATGTCAGATGCCTTGATCTCCTTGCCTTCGTCCAGAGCAGCTTTCACAACAGTTACGCCGATCTTGGGTTCTGCTGCCCGAGCACCACCGATAGTCCATTCAGCGTCCATCGCCTTAACCACCGGGGTATCAGTTCCGGCATTCTGCGCCTCTAAGGTAACCTTAGCAGCGGCAGCGGTGATCGTGAAGCTCTGACCCAGAGCCGTCTTGCTCAGTTCTGCAACAACGGCCTTGTCAATTTCTCCAACTGTCGCAGCGGAAGTACCCTTTGCACCGCCTGCGGTAATGGAGTATTCAGTACCATCCTCGGCAATCAGACGGTTCGTATTACCATCCTTGTCATTGGCAACAGTGAACTTGGCGGTATAGGACTCTCCGTTATCCAAAGAAACCGTATACTCAAAGGTATCGTCAGTCTTGAGACCGAGCGCACCTGTGGAATACGCTGTATCAGCCTCATACTTGCCCTTGCTGCCCTGGGACTTGGTGGCCAGCAGATTGCCGCCCACGTCAATCGTACTGGCGACCTGCTTATCAGCCAAGGAGCCGTCCAGAAGCTTGATGCCGTTGAAGTTGGCGGAATCAGCAATACGGTTGATTTCGCTCTTCAGCGCATTGACTTCCTTCTGGAGGTTGGCACGGTCAACCTCGTTGTCGTAGGTGCCGTTGGCGGACTGGGTGGCCAGATAGTCCATGCGGTTGAGCATGTCCTGGATTTCCTGCATCGCGCCTTCGCCGGTCTTCACC